>NZ_JAURXB010000011.1 GCF_030654605.1 Bradyrhizobium sp. | reverse complement strand
GTCAGGTCGTGGTTCGAAAGTGACCTATCGATCGAAAGCGGGGAAGCACGCGCTTCCCGCCTTCTCGTTCATTTCAGTCGCAAGGCGGATAGGGATAATAGCCGCACACAGGCCGCGCGTACGGATACGGCGCGGCGTAAGGCGCAGCATACGCAGCCGCGCCATAAGCCGCAGCGGTGGCCGCACCGGCATACATCGCGCCCCGGAATGCCGTACGCCGTGCAACGCCGGCAAACGACATCGGCGTGAACGGCCGGCCGATGATGTCAATGAACAGCGCCGCGCCGCCGTCCGCGCCGGCAATATCCCCTTCGAGGGTCTGAACGGTAAACGTCAGCTTGTCGCCCTCGAGCTTCGGGTTCTTCAGCACCACGACTGCGTCCTTCACCGCGCCATCCTTGCCGAATACGGACAAGGTCGCGTTCGGAGGATTCTTGGCAAAGCTGTCATCGCCAGATCCCCATTCCGCGATGACGTCGGCGGTGGGCTGATGGCCGGCGGATCGCACCGGCCGGTCAGCAAATATGATAGAGCTCGGGGCAATGCCTGTCAGCACCAGCGTCTCGCCCTGCAACGTCGCCGCACGGGAATTGAGCACGAACAGCGATGGGACGATCTCGGGTTTGGCTGCTGCGGCCGGAGCACCGATCGTTTTCAACGCGGACGGCGGCTGTGCGGTTTGGGCACCAGCCGTTGCCATGCTGCCCAGTATCGCCGCCACGGCGAGCATCCCGGCCATCTGAACAATTCTTGCACTCGTCATCTCTACTTCTCCTGTTGGGGTTCGGGTTATCGCTAATGTCATCAGCAGTCGGGCGTGCTATCAGGCACCATGGGCGCGCGGGTATGCACTGACTATGCAAAAACCAACCGACCGGAAGACATAAAGCGAGCCGCCTCACTACCGGACGCACGAAAGCAGACACTCGCATGCTGCGCGGCATGCGAATGTCTGCTTTGCTTGAACCGGGGCGTGGACTCAGGCGCCAGAGATCTGCGCCTGCTATTAAGCCCGCTTGATACCAGGCGGCTGCCACGTCCCCTGGCCCACCGGCAGGACCGACGGCGCTTCCGGCCTCGGCCAGTACAGACGCATGACGAGATAGATTTCTCCATTCGGCGCCGGGAGCCAATTGGCCTGCTTGTCGGCGTCCGGCGATTTATTCTGGATGTAGAGCGTCAGCGACCCATCGGCATTCTTCTTCATGCCCGGCAGCATCGGCGAGTTGATCAGGTAGCGGTTGATCGGATTTTCAATCAGCAACTGTGTCTTGCCGTCGTACATCGTCACCGACCAGAACGCGTTCACCGGCGGCAATTGTCCTGCAGGGAAAGTAAGGGTGTAATTGTGCTTGGAACCATCCAGGACCTCGCCATCGGCGAGCGTCTTCGTCAACGGGTAGACGGCCTCAACCGCGTCGTTGCCATAGATGCCGCCCTTGGCGGCAGCAGCGCGCTTCAGCCAGTCGCCGCTGTAGAATTGGCGGTCTCCGAACAGCGATCCGATTTTCCACCCATTTACTTCTTTCTGTCCGCTGGCAAGATACTTTACGACCTTCTCTTCGCCGTCTCTCATTCCCAGCCCGATTTCAATCTTGTGCGTCAGTGGAAGATCCTTGAAGTCGAAGGTTTTGCCGGCCCCGACGCCAATGCGGGCGAGCTTGGCGCGGATCTGCGTTTCCTCCGGACCGGCCGGGGCGAACTGCAAGGCAAAGTCGAGGTACTCGAAGAAGTTCTTCTTCACCAACTCCGCATTGGCTTTGGGAAAGTCGATGGCCGGCACCGCGGCCGGTGCGGGTTGCTTGAGATAGGCGGATAGGGGTTGCACCTTGTAGCCCGCTTGGACCTTCTCGACATTCGGCATGTCTGCAGCATTGAAGAGTTGCGTACGGTATGCAACGATCGAAAACTGCGTCGAGGACTGAAAGACCTTCTTGATACCGGGTGGGGTGGCGCCCTTCCAATCGGGACCGACCACCATATAGTCACCGGCCTCGCCGCCGGTCGCGCGGCTACCGAGATAGCCGTAGTTAAACGTGTTACCGTCGCACAGCATTACCGAATAATAGCGCGTCTTCTCGACAGCCGGCACTGAAAGCACAATCGGTTCGGCACGCAGATCGGTCCATAAGAGCGAGTACGGCGTGTCGCTGTTGGGGGTTATGATGGCCGTGTCTTTGTATGTAAAGACCCTCGCCTCGTTATGGATCTGATTGAACGGCGCCTTGAATTGTCCCGAGTTCTTGTCGACCGAATATTCATACATGACCGCGTAGTTCATTACGATCGGCAGCCCGTAGATAAAGCCTTCCTCGGCGATCGCCTTGGCCTCGCGGATGTCAGGCCATTCCGCTTTGGCCTGTGCGTTTGCCGGGATAGCTTTCGCTGCCGTGACAGTTATCGCAGCCAGCGCTGCAGTACGAAGCAGATCGCGTTTTGTAAACATCAGAAAAATTCCTTTCGGTTCGCAGCTTGCGGTCAAGCGAGTTTGTTAACGGGTAAATGTTTGGCGCTCTGTGCGACGGCTGGCTATGCAAAACGGGCAATCCTGTCTCGCCTGTATGTTCACCCTTCGCACATATTGGTCGATCGCGGCTGACTACACGCGCCGCCCCGCGCCAGCCCTAATAGCAGCGCGTGTAAATGCGCCCGTAGGGATCGACGGCCTGCACGCAACGCCCCGGAACAACCGGCACAGGCGCCACCACGACCGGCGCCACATAGGCAGCTCCCGCCGCCGCCGCGCCCACCGCAACGGCGCGGCGCGTCGTTCGGCGGGCCACGCCGGCATAGCTCATCGGCGTAAGCGGTCGCCCGATTCTCGCCTCGGCCGATGAGACCAGGGCTGCGCTCGAATCCAGCGGTGACTGCCCGTTCCACAACAGCACCGCCGCGCCGACGATCGCGACAGTCGAGAGACGAACGAGAATTTTCGATATGCGGATCATTTCTTGGCTCCTGTGTTGGCGACGCCGTACGGCACTTCGTCGATGTCGCCGAGTTCACCCAGCGCCAGCTTCTTGGCCGACTGTTCTGGCCTGAAGGCAAACGCGTCCGCCGGCAGATCTGTCTTCCATTCTTTGATGCGCAGGGTGTATTGCGGCGCTTCGCCGACGCCCTTGCTGGTGATCACATATTTACGCGGGATGGGCCTGGCGCCGGACTCGATCCAGATCTGCCAATCGGTCTCGACGTTGCGGAATGCCAAATGGTCGCATTCGACGCCGTCGATGACGCCCTTTCCGATCACGGCGCCTTCGACAACATCCGCCATCATCACATCGAACACGTTCGGCAGCAGGAGGTCTGCACCGGGGGCCACGACGCCGTTCTTTTCGCGCAGCACGTCGATCAGTTGATCGGCGGTCCCTCCGGCATCGATCTGGGCGTAGTTCTTCGTATCCTTGTCGTTCACGGTGACCAGCTTGCCATCGAACACGACTTCGACGTCCCGATAGCCGCCCGTGCGCGTGGCGCGGAGCTTGTCCGGACGGCTCAGTTGCACCTGTCCCGAACTGGTGAACTGAATCTTCTGCAAGGTGGAGGTGACGACTTCGATGTCGGAGTCGTAGGTAACCGAAATGGTCTTCTGGCTCGCCACATAGTCCGACATGGCCTTGAGAATTTTACTGGCGCCATCTTCCTGAGCATGTGCATGTGGTATGCTCGAAACAACCAGGGCCAGCGCCAGCCCGGCCGCGCCAAGGCTAAGCGCCCCGGCTTTGCATATCGACGCCTGCCTCATAACGCTCTCCTTGCTAATCACGATGATTCCGGCGAATGGTCTCGCTCGCCGGCCACCATGGAGAAGTCACGCTGCATCGACTATGCAAAAACCGACCGGCGACAGTTCGGTACGAAGATTTTCATCGCGCCGATTTTGCATAGCGCGCATTGATCGATTGCCGGCTAATGGCGATCTCGTACCCGAACGATGGGATTCCGCCATGGTCATTATCCTGTGCCTTTATGTCGCTGCGATGTGGGCCGTATTCTCGAGGTTCAAGCTCGTGCGCTGGAGTTGGCTGTCCGGGACAATTTCGATACTTGTCGGCGCGTTCATTCTCGCGACATTCCTCGCGCTGTTCAATAATTTGACGCCCTCAGGAAGGGTCACCGTCGCTGGCCGGGTGATCGAAGTGACGCCGAACGTAACCGGTCAGGTGATCGCCATCCCGGTAAAGCCGAACGTCCCCGTGAAGTCGGGTGATATCCTGTTTCAACTCGATCCGGCGCCATTCCAGTACAAAGTGGCACAACTGCAGGCGTCGCTCGCCGCAGCGAAACAGCAGACACAAATATTGAAAGCAAATTACGATCAAGCGACCGCGAACGTTGCCGGGCTCGAGGCCCAGTACAAATACAACGCGAAACGCCTGGACGATATCCAGAAGCTGTACGCCAGCGGATCCAACACCGAGTTCAAGGAGCAGGATACCCAGGTGCAGTTCGAGACGGTTGGGGCGCAACTCAATGTCGCCAAGGCAACCCAGCAAAGTGCCAAACTGGCCCTGAATTCCGAGATCGGCGGAGTGAACACGACCGTTGCACAAATGCAGGCGCAACTGGAGAACGCCGTCTGGGAGTTGGCGCAAACCACAATCCGCGCCCCTGCCAACGGCTACGCAACGGCAGTGGCCCTGACCGTGGGCGATCGCGCCTCCCAATTGCGATCAGTTATGTCGTTTATCGTCGAAAATGAGATTACGATTGTTGGGATGTTTTCGCAGAACGGCTTTCAGACCGTCAAGGCCGGCGTCCCCGTCAATATCGTGTTCGATAATGTTCCAGGCCGAGTCTATCACGCCAAAATCATCGACATTCCAAAAGGGATAGGTCAGGGACAGATTGCTGCATCCGGAACGCTGGCGCGGACCAATGCGATCGGTGGCGCGTCGGCTTTCCCGGCGGTGATTTCCATTCCGGAGGAAATGAGCCGCGACTCGCTCCGCCTGGGCATGTCCGGCAGCGCCACCGCATTCGCCGCAAATGCAGGCGTTATTGGCCTGCTTGCGTCCATTCTGGTCTGGGTCAGCTCGTATACGGCTTACCTCTGACCGCAATAAAGATGTTGAGGTAAGGACGCTTGGCACAAACTGCATATTGGCCCCCCGCAGCGGATCGCCCTTCGCGTTGACCGCTTCGGCGCGCCCCGGCTAATCTCCCGGCACCAAACGCTTGAAGGACTTCAGGCTGCCCTAGCCTGATGTTGCCTAATGAGGCCCTGCGTAGAGTGGAAGATTAGTGCCGGAATGACAGCAGAGCCTGTAATTCATATTGTTGACGACGACGCATCGTTTCGGGGTGCGATCTCGCGCGTGCTGGAACTCTCGGGCTATGCGGTGGCGGACTATGATTCCGCGAGTTGCTTTCTGCATTCGATTGAGAATGCCAAACCGGGTTGCATCCTGCTCGACGTGAACATGCCCTCGGTTAACGGGTTACAGCTCCAGGAAGAACTCGCGAAGCTGTCAATGCGTTGGCCGATCGTCTTCATGTCCGGCCGGGGTGACGTTCCCACCAGCGTACGGGCGATCAAGGCCGGCGCCGAAGATTTTCTGCTGAAACCCGTGGCCAGAGAGACCTTGCTCGACACAATAGGTCGCGCGCTCGCCAATTTCGCCGTAACGAAGCAGCAACAGGACCAGCTCAATTCGCTCAGATCCCTGATTGCGGCCTTGACTCCCCGGGAAAGCGAGGTCTTTGCGCTGATGGTTCGTGGCAAAATGAATAAGCAGATCGCCTTTGAGCTCGGCACCTCCGAGCGAACCATCAAGGCGCATCGACATATGGTGATGGAAAAGCTGCAGGTTCAGACGTTTGCGGAGGCCGTCTCCGTCGCCGAGAGGATCGGACTGTTGGCGCCGTCGGCCACGACGAATGCCGGAAATCCCCAATAGGTGATTGCGAGCAAGCTCGCCAAACCAGCCACTATGCAACGCCCGGCAAGCGTATATGCGGAGGTTTCGACCTGATTCCCATTCTGCCTCCAAGGCGATGACTATCCGGGTATTCCAACTGTGGCTTCACCAGCTATCTAAATGCCAAGCCTCGGCATCCAGCACGCTCGACGAATGTCTGGCAAATCCGTCGTACCAGGGCTGGCGACAATGCCGCGCCGGCCGCCATCAAAACATGGCAGGCCCTGGCATATCTCCCCTGCCCGTCGACCCCGCCCAACTGAGGCACGAAAATTGGCGCTGTAAGGCTTCGGCTCAGGAAAGCCAAAGTGCATACCGTTCTGAAAATGCCGTGCTGCAATTCCACGTTGTATCTCCGCTGCGACCACACGTTGCCCTCAAGGGCAATATACCGGGATATCGAGCTGTGGTGTTTGGGCGCCGGGCAGAACGTCTGCCGTGTTCTGGCGATATGCGGGGCCACGATGACAATTTATCTCTCCGTCAATACGGGGACGCAAACTCCCGGCGCCCTGCCCGTTAACCCCTGCCGTGACCTCGTTGAACGGGCTGAGGTTTTGGCGCTCGCCGAAGTCGACGAGCCTCTGCATATCTCAGCTCTTTGTACCGCGCTATCCGTCAGCGAGCGCACGCTTCGCAAGGCGTTTCACAGCATCCGTGGCCTTCCGCCCTGCCGGTATCTTCGATCGCTGCGATTGGCAAAGGCCAGACGCGCGCTGATGGACACAGACAGCGGCCTCTCGACTGTGACAGAAATTGCTACCGCCTTTGGTTTCCTGGAATTGGGACGCTTCTCGGTTGAGTATCGACGAGCGTTTGGCGAAAGTCCCTCTCAAACTCTGCAACGCGCTTCGTGTGCAACTGCACATTTTGTCCGGGCCGGTGATCACAAAGACGCCGTCCTTCATGCATGAGAATTCGCGCGGCGCATCTTGTGCCTGAGCCGCGACAACCTGAGCGTGACATTAGAGCCACAGGCAGGGAGCGAGGTGGATCGGCGACCGATTTTGCATAGTCATTGGCAGCATTCGGATGCTCAATTGCGACCTTGGGCACGGCGATACTGAGAGTGACATGCAGATGACGAGCTATCTCCCCAAACAGGCCTCTACCCATCGACTCGCGCACTCCGCCGGCCTGGCCATGTTGTTATTTGGCTCGTTGTCTGGCGCGGGCTATGCGGACGAAAGCGGTGTGTCATACTGGCTACCTGGGCGGTTCGGCAGTCTGGCTGCGACCCCTCAGGTGCCGGGATGGTCTTGGGCCGAAGTCTACTATCATACCTCGGTCGGAGCATCAGGAGGTGTTGCGGCCGCAAAGCAGATCCAGATCGGCAGGATTCCCGCGAACGTCAACGTCGGCCTGAATGCAAGTCTTAATGCTCAGGCCGACCTCGTGCTGCTTAATCCGACATACACGTTCGCTACACCCGTGCTGGGTGGACAACTGGCCATAGGTGTTACCGGCCTGTTCGGTCGAGCCAGCACCGGCATCGACGGCACACTCACGACAGCGGTCGGCCCCCTTGTGACGACACGGACGGGAAGCATCGCGGATTCGCTTACGTCGGTTGGAGACCTGTATCCGCAGGCCACGCTGAAGTGGAACGCCGGCGTGCATAATTTCATGACCTACGTGACCGGAGACATCCCGGTTGGCGCCTACGATCCCAATCGCCTCTCCAATCTCGGTATCGGTCACGGCGCAATCGATGGCGGCGGCGGATACACCTTTTTCAATCCGGCGGCAGGGCAAGAGTTTTCGGCCGTCGCGGGCTTTACCTACAACTTCAAGAACCAGGATACGCAATATCAGAACGGCATCGATTTCCACCTTGACTGGGGCGTCTCCCAGTTCCTCTCAAAACAGGTTTTCGTCGGCTTCGTCGGATACGCCTATCAGCAGATCACCGACGACTTCGGTCAAAACCCCATCCTTGGCGGATTCCGGTCCCGCGTTGCCGGAATTGGACCGCAAATCGGGTTTCTGTTTCCGGTTGGAGATATGCAGGGATATCTCAATTTGAAAGGATATGGCGAATTCGCTGCCGAGAACCGGCCTTCGGGATGGAATACCTGGGTGACGTTCTCGATCTCGCCGATGGCGCCGACCAGCACCGTGACGCCGACGCGGCGGATGGTGAACAAGTAAGGGCATCGGCCCAAGCAGGAATCGGGTGATCTCCCGCTTGCGGCAAGCCCGCTGTGATGCGGAGTAGACCAGTGACTATTGGTATGGGATTTCGACATCGGTACACCGCGGTTCTTTTGGCGGTAATCCTTTGTTACCTCGCCGTCAGCTACCTGATCTTGCCGGCTACATGGTCACGCATCGAGAACGAACCCGGTCTCTCAAAGCGGACTATGCTGACCGCGACAGCGCAAGGCATCGCGGGCGATCCCATCAACGTCGGCCTAATCGGAACCCGCGAAGACGTCGTCTCTGCGTTTCATGTGGCAGGGTGGTATCCTGCAGATCCGATTACGTTGCGGACGAGCATGGAAATCGTCGGCAGCGTCCTTCTCGATAGGCCTTACAAGGACGCGCCGGTCAGCCCGCTCTTCTTCGACGGACGCCGCGAAGATCTGGCCTTTGAAAAACCGCATGGCAGGAGCGCCGACCGGCGGCAGCACGTCCGGCTATGGCTGGTCCTTTCAAACGGAGCGGAGGCGGCTCCCGTCTGGCTTGGATCGGCCACTTTCGACAGCGGGGTCACCCTTAGCCGCGACACCGGCCAGGTTACGCACAAGATCGCCCCGAATGTGGATGAAGAACGCGACCGGCTTATTAGCGACCTGAACCAGGCGCAGACAGTGACGCGCATTTATCAAGCAAGGGGGATAGGCCCCACCCTGAACGGGCGAAATGGCGAGGGCGACCCCTATTACTCGGATGGCGAGATCTGGCTGGCGCGGCTTGTTCGACGCGGTGAGAAATCTGACAAAATCGCAGGGATACAGCCGGCGCCAGCATTGATTCAAATAAAGGATGCGGTGTTTTCCTGGCGCGCTTCCGCCGATTGACAGCTTTCTGTCGGCGTTTTACTGGCAAGGTATCATTGGGCGGCCACGGGCTCCCGGGCGGCTGATGCACTGCGGAGCAGGGTCCGGCGATGGTTCATCAGGTGTTGAAGCCTGTGGGCTGCCAGACCGAGCGCGGCCATATCGTTACTGTCGGCGCCCTCGCCGCTCGCGTTCCTGGCGAGCTCGGCCTTCAGCATGTCATCGATGCGTTTTTCGACTTTGTCCAGTTCCGCCTCGCTTTTGGCGCCCTTGATCTCATTGCCCAACTCGTAGAGCGGTTCGACCATGCTTTGCGATCCATTGCCGGAGCCGGCAAAGCGCCATGCAGCAATGACGATCGAGATCAGCGATCCCAGCAGAAGCGACCCGTAATAGAGCTTGTCGTCGTATTTATCGAGGAAGCTCTGCTGGTTTCCGTTGTAGTAGGTCGCTGCGCCCGGATGGATCGGAATCAGTGCATTGGCGTCGGTACTCGGCGCAGCGGCCTGTGCCAATATCGGGTATTGCGACAACAGGTCCCGTCGGACGTCGACCAGGGATTGCGTCAGGTCCGTAATATCCTCGGCACTTACCGATTTGTTGGCGACAAGAAAGTATGACACGCGCAGTGACGTCAGATCGTCGGATGGAGCCGGCGGCGCTCCCCGCAAGGTCCCCTTCGGGATGTCGTAGCTCTCGTAATATCGCGCGATATTGGCGACGGCGCCGGCCGATTCGATTTCAATGAGCTTTGGCCCCGACCCCTTGGCACCGGCCTTCTGAAAGAGTTGCCTGACCTTTGCCAGGTATTTCTCGGTCAGCGGAACGACCGCAAGCAACGCATGAACCTGTCCCGACGACAGCGCCGCCGTCGCGTCCGCGATGGCGACGTCCTGGAATTCGATCTTGGCGCGGTCAAACTGGTACACTTGCTTCAGGGCTTCGACCGCCGGCCGGTTGATGGGCCCTCCAATGACCCCGATCTTTGTGTTGCGAAGGTCGCCAAGACTATCGCCGCTCACCGTCGAAGGCGTCATGAGCAGAACCACGCCATGGGTCAGGAGCAACACGCTTCTGGCATCTCCCAAGCCACCAGTATCGCCGCGAACGACGGCGAGATCGGCCTTGTGCGCCGCCAGCAGTTCCGATGCCTTGGCCGATGTATTGGTGTCTACTACCTTCAACCGGACGTGGGCATTCGACGTCGTCAAGCGCGCCGCCACTGCGGAGATCAACGACAAGGCCTCTCCGTCAGCCGAGCCGACCGCCACGGTCAAAACAACTGGTTTGGCGAAGTAGCGATAGGACAGCCAGCCGCCGCTTATGATTGCTGCGGTAGCGACTCCAACTATCGTTAGCCTCAGCCATCGCGGCCACAGGGTTATCGCTGGACTGGCCATCGGGTTCAGGGCGCCAAAGCCAGCGTCAGACCCGACACGCCGAGCGACACGTTCAAACCGGCCTGCCCCTCGACCGATAATGGTTGCAGGGCAATCGTGCGATTGGAGCCGCCAAACAAAACGTTGGCTCCGACCCCTACTCCGACCGCGATGTCGCCGCTGGCGCCGAAATACTCGCCCGCCAGCGCCCCGATCGGCGTCCCCTGAGTCGGAGCAAACACGCCCCACGCCATTACCCCGCCCGCGGTAATCCCGAGTTCGAGCCCGACGGTATTCATCACTCCGTTATAGTTCTGGGGGGGATACGGCCCGTTGGGCGCATATCTGCAACTCATCCGCTGGCTCTCGGCGACAATCAGACCGATGCTCGGAGCAAGGTTACAGGTCAGCATGCCGGCCTGGACGCCCGGAGGCGGCTGCTGAGCCGACGCATACGCGGGAGCCAGAAGTATCGTCGCGGCGAGGCTCATTACCCGAACGAAATGGTAGCTGGGCATGATCGATCACTCCCTGCGAGGCTCACACCGCTCGCTGTTATAGATCAGCCCACTCGGGCTGATGCGCGGGAGTAGCTATACGAACCGGCGTAGTCATCTGCCTATGCAAAATCGGACCGTGATCGACGCGCAACGCTGATTATCTGTCCCAATGAATCGACGGCTCAATGGAGACGACGCCGATTTTGCATAGTCGATCCATCGGATGGTACGTTACGTGACGGCGAACAAGTCGGGCGGCCTAAACGACGCGGCCTGATCGTGAACCGGAAGCCCGCTCAATGTTGACAGATGCCATCCGAAACTCAGCTATCTCAAGTCATCTCGCAGTCAGCGGCCCCCGCCTTTCTGCTGGGCGCACTGGGGGCCTTCATCGCCATCCTGATCTCCCGCCTGAACCGGATCGTTGACCGGACGGTCGTCCTGAACGGAATCGCCGATGACGATATGGTCCGATGCCGGCTGAAGGCTGATCTGCCGCGTCTGAAGCAGCGCGCAGCGATGATGAACCGGGCGATCTTTTGGGCAGTGATCGCAAGTATCTCGGTGACGCTTCTCGTAATCGTCGCTTTTGTAACGGCGCTCCTTCAGATACAGCACGAACGCGGGGTCGCCATCTTCTTCATGATTTCGCTCGGCGCTTTCACCGTCTCGCTCGTAGATTTTGCCCGTGAAGTCCGGATTGCGCTGAGCGAATATGATCACTGCGGCTGAGCGGCTATCGCGCCCACTGTCCGATTTGGAGGCAGGTCTGTAAACTGACGTAACTCGGCGTCCCGCCAATGCTCTCTTGCGAGACGCAGCTTGTCCGGCTCGGGGCAGGGAATTTCGACCACTGACCCGCGAGTTGTTGCTTTGCCCTCTGCTCGTCTTTGATGCAGCTCTTTAGCGACTGATCAACGGAGAGACCGGCGGTGGCAGCAAGGTCGAGCTTGCAACTCCGCGCGATATCGAACTTCGGCACACCGTCAGCCACCGGCATGACCAACTGCGAACTCAGAACAATCATTGAAATCGAGATGGGCATCTCATGGATCCTCATTCGTGTTTCGGCGCTACGGCCACGACGAGACCGATTTCACCAATCATGTCCATGCAGATATGGCGTCGTCTATGCAAAATCCGACCACAGAACCGTACTTCCACGAAATCGAAAAGGGACTATGCAGCTAAACGGCGGTCCTCCTCGGCTCCATTTTGATCGCTGCCTGAGGCTTTCTTCAGGAAACGAGCCAGGACGGCTTTGCGTGAATCCCGGTCGAATGCGTAGGCGGTTTGCTTGAACTCGATGCCATCCAGGAGCCCTTGAATGTAGCCCGAGATGGTGTCCGCGGCCATGATGAGCGCTGTGTCAAGCGTATGGATGTATCTGCTCGTCACCGAACCTTTGGCATGGCCGACCAAAGCCGCAATCGTCACCTCAGTAAAACCAAGATCGTTGGCGATGCTCGCGAAGCTATGGCGTAGGCCGTGGGGTGTCACGTCGGAGAGTGGTGAAGCCTCAAAGATGTGCTTCCAATGGTTCGGGAAGCTGCCAAACGCATTGTCCCCACCTTGCCCCGGGAAGACGTACGTGCCGATGACGCCAGCGCGACGCCGCTCGAGATACTCGTCGACAGGCAATCCGATGGGACGAATAGATTCGCCCTCCTTGCTGTCCTCAAGCCGCAAGCAGCTCGCTTCCGTATCCGCCTCGGTCCATTTCAAAGCAATCATCTCGCTACGCCGGCAGCCGGTCAGCGCAAGCTGGCGGATGATGTCCACAATCGTGCTGTATTTCTCCTGCTTGGCGGCGTCGCTGAGCATCCGACCCAGTATCCGATACTCCGCTTCAGAGAGCCGACGCTTTCGCACGTTGTCCTTCGGCTTGCGGATGCCATGGGCCGGGTTGCTCTCGATGATCCCAGCCTCGACGGAGTAGCTAAGAATGCCGCCGAGAAGACCAACGGTACGCGTGGCCGTTCCAGCGCCACCTCGGACGATGGCCTTTCCGCGCAGCTTCTTGGTCTTGACCGAAACCCGCGTCTTACCAGCCATGATATCCTTGAGGACCTTATTGATGTCGGACTTGGTGAGATACTTGACTCGCCGGGTCCCTATGAGCGGAATGATGTGACGCTCAATACGATCAGTGTCGGTGACAATCGTTGAGGCCTTCTTCGGTCGCCCTCCCTTTCCCAGGAGGCCAGCCTGGAGATCGGCAAGATAGCGGGTACATAGCTCCTTCACAGTGATCGCCTTGTGATCGAGCTGGCGATCTTCGACGGGATCGTCACCCCCAGCGACCCGACCGAGTTGCACCCTTGCTTCTCGGCGTGCCGTTTCTGGTGCCCAGGCTCCGTGAAGCCCAATTGTGTATCGACGAGACCGACCTCTCGTTCGGTACTGGATGACATAGCTGCGCTTGCCGGAACTAAAGACCCGGAGTCCAAAGCCAGCAGTTCGTCGTCCCAGATTAAGTAGTCCTTCTCTCGGGCATCAGCCGCCTCGACAACCCTCTTCGTGATCTTGACAATGACGTTCCTTCGTTCCGGGCGCGATCTCCCAAGTAAGCAACGCGTAAGCAGGCGGGAGAAAGTCGGTGCGGGGTTTCGGATAGGAACGTCGCTGTTGTTGTGGAGAATATCCAGCTGCTTCAGCTGGATAGCGTGGTATAGCGTGCCCTATCGCACTCTTCGGACGGGTACGTTATCTTGCTCCGAAGGCAAAGGTCACACGTTCGAATCGTGTCGGGTGCGCCAGCTTTTTCCTTGTTTTACAACGCGATATGCAGACCCAGCCTAAGACTTCAGTTCTGGTTCATTCGCGCGAGTAAGCAATTAGGAGAAAATCGTTGGCTCATGCAGATCGCTTGGCACCTGATGTGTCGGTCGGAAGCTCGCTATTTTAAGAACAACGAGTTTAACGCGCCTGGATTGGCGCTCGCAATGCAGTCGGTCCATTCCGTCGAGAGAAAGTTCGGACTAAGTCCAGTTAGCGGGAACTCGCGAGATCTGACATCCCCAACGACCGCTTTGCGCCATTAGCGGCCGCCTACAATGCCTAGCCGGCGCGGAGAATCAGATGCGCTTCGGTCTTCCACCCGCAGATCTGGTAGATGTCGCGGCACATCGCCCACGCCTTGTCACCCGGCCAACTTCCCCGAAAGCGGAACGAACGTGGACAGCATCGTCACAGACGTGGATCCACCTCGATTGATCGAGTGTTCATGGAGCAGCCGAGGTGAGCCGGACCGTCCGCTCCGATGGGAAGCCGCTGCCGTGAACGGCGGCACGCGGCTCTCATTGACGCTCAGAATCCCCGATAATGAAGACATCGCTCGAACGTGTGCCGGATGGGAAGCTCACCTCGAGATGTTGGCTGCGGCGATGGAAGGTGTACCAATTAAGTTTCCGTTCGAGCGTTTCAAGGCTGCTCGCGAGGCCTACCGGGAACTTCTGCCCTCTATACGCCGTGGTTAATGCCGAAAGACGAAGAGCCTCCAGTTCCGCCGCGCGAATGACTTTCGGAGTAAAACTAACGTCTCCCGGCCATACGGGTTTTGAACATTACGCAAGCCTAGATGAGCGGCAGGTGACGCAGATCCGAGAGCACCGCCTACCTCTCACAGCGCAATATCCAGCGAAGCGCACGAGCGCGGAAGCCGTTGCCTTTTAACAACCGCATGAGTCGGAGATTCTCCACGGGGTGGCACAATGCAACGGTAGCCATATCCAGCAACGGTGCCGCTTCCCCACCCTGTTCTTTGATCTCTTGAACACGGGAGATGATACTGCTGATGGTTTCTACCAGTTCGTCTTCAGCAGTCGCCAAGAGAAAGAGGCAATGTGCGAGCTTCGGATTGGCTGCGACAGCGGACACCAGCTTGAGCAGATCCTCACGTCGCGCAATCTCGGCAAGCGGGACGTCAACGCCCGATGGCGCAAGACTCTCAAGCACGTCGAGCATCATCGGATTTGCTACACAAATTCCCGCGATCAGAGTTAAATTTCCTCGGCGGGCTAATTCGACGATCGAAGAGATATCTGCAGCTGAGGCAGATAGAATCTTACAGAGTTCGAGAACAGTCGCATTCGAAAGGAAGGAAGCGAGCCTAGCGTGCATGCTATGATCCGTCTCCACAGCTGCGGCCACCGCTTGGACAGTTTTCCTCATTTCCCCGTCCGAGGCGAATGATGAGATTACAGCATGTAAGCTGTGGTCAGCCTTGATCGCTGCCGCCAATGATCGGATGGTCTGCCTTACCTCTTCAGACACCACCTCGACGTTGCATTGCTTTTTGTTGTTTTTCTTTCGCTGGGCAGCCTTATCTTTTGCAGCCTTGGACCCCTGGGCTTTTCCATCATGGACGTAAGCATTGATCCGCCTCAGGCGCAATTTCGCAAGTTCCTCCTTCGAGAAGGTGTGGGTGCCGGTGTCGGCTCCATGACCTGAATCTTCGGTACCAAGTCCGTCCGTCGTATAAGCAGCCATTCGACTTGACTAGTCGTGCGACTAGTCTCCCTAATTTGGCCGCCGGATTGTCACCGAAGGGCAACGGATCACGCAAATTGAGCGCTGCTTATCGATTGAAGTCCGAAGGCATTTTCAAATTTTTTGGGGTGCGCGAGGCGCGTCGTGCCGGTTGCGGGCCACTTAGTGGAGAGGGCCGCGTCGGCGAGATCCAGGTCCCTCCATGGACCGGCCCGCTCTCAGGAGCGGTGGACGTAGAATAGGTACTTCCCGGCCCTATCTTCGACAAACCTTTTAGGCGGTCATAGTTAAAATGCGTTAATTATCGTACTGGCTGAAACTCCTCACACCTGCGCGCGATTACAGCTTATGAGTTGGCCGCGGCGGTTGCGACCGCGGCGATCGCCGAGTGGACCTGGGGATCTCTGACGGCTGCGGCGACCGCGCGAACCGTCGCCTTGCATCCAACGATCATCATGAAGTTGATCTGGGTCTCACCGTCCTCCTGCATACGCCTTGCTCGTTCGGTCGCTTTCCGCTTGGACTCCTTCGTAGCGTCAGGCGCCATCAACGCAGAAATCTTCTTCATGCCTTTTCGGCGTAAGAGGTCGGTGAGCGGCTCTTCGTCCGTCTCTTCCTGGGACTGGTTTTGCTGGTGTGCGGTCATGGGAACCTGGACTAGTCCGTGACTAGTCTAGTCACACCTCAGTGGCATGCTGTTCATCGAGATCGTGGCAGGGATCCCGGCATGGGCGTCTAGCAAGATCTTGGCGCTCAGAAATGGCAGATCCGCCGCGAGAGCCCCACGGCACGAGCCGATCGATTGGTCAGCCATGGCCCCCTTCTTTGTGAGCGATCCCAACGAGACCGCACGCTAAGTAAGTCTGGAGCCACCGCGGCTTCAGCCTGGAACGTCTTTAGGTTTGGGGTGTCCGAATTCTGGACTCAGGTTTCGACAAGCAAGGCTGCCACCACGGCGCAGGGATCACCTTCTTGTCCGGCGTTCTCCGCGGAAACGGCCTAACCGGCACCGGCGTCATTTGACTTCAGGCATCCCTTCCCTGGTGCCTGCCGACCACGCTCAATCGTGGTTGATGCGACCGCAGGGGGACAGGCGTCATCCTGCTCGGCCGTCAGCGTGGGACGAGCGCCTGACCCAAAACCCAATCTGGTTAGGCCGCCCGCTAGGGAGAGCACCGGACGAGAGGGACACTCCCGCGAGATCGGGCTTACCTTCAACGGCCTCTCCAAAAATAACGTTTAATCATAGAGGGCGTCGCGCGTCAGCTGCGTCGCTGTGCGGACTGACGCCGCCGCCGCTGGCTGCTCGCGCTGTGGTTCCCGGGGAGATCAAGGTGCAAAGCGAGTAGACTTGTTCACGACCAATCCAGCAATCATGAGATGAGAGGGCCGACTAGTCGACGACTAGTCCAACAAACTGAACCGAAGGAGTGGACTAGTCCCACGACAAGTCCGGCAACCAGCGCGCGCGACAGAAAGTACGGCCAGGCCAGCGGCGTGACCGACGAAGGTGATCACCAGGCGCAGTCCACGCCCCGCCAGCCGTCCAATCCGACATAGATGGCCTGTCAATAAATGAGCAAAATTCTCCCTACCTTATTAACCTTGAGCACGAGAGAGCGATGCCGGAGCTGGTATCCGTGGAAGACGTCCCTATATTGGCCGTTGCCGTCGCAGCCCTTGCGAAGGCGGCTGCCGCCCGGTGCTGGAACACCGGACGACAGCCTAACCACAACCGACTTTACAGGAGTCAGTCATGGCTAAGCGCCACTATAGCCCCGATTCGGGGCGCAATTCCCATCCCTCTGCTTCGATGACTTGCGTGGATGACCCCGTGCGGCATCGCGCTTTGTCCGTCACCCGCTCGGTGGCTGGCGCCGCCTTGGCGGTGGCCGGGCACACCACCGCTGTGGCCACGAAGGCCGCGTCGTTCATCAACGTCACTCCGAACAACTAGGATCGGTCGATCCGACCGCGCCGGTGTCGCTGAACGCACCGGCGTTCAATCATCGATCCCACGTTGTAGTCGTCCTTGCCGCTTTGCGGCTCGGCCGAACGTTACCGCCTTGCCTCCGGCAATGCGGTCGGCGTGCGATCGAGATTCGGTCTGGTCACCGATCCCTCAGGAAGGGATCTCTACATGTCGTTTTTCCGTAATACATCTTCGGCGGCCACGGCCGGAGCCAGTTCTACCCTCATCCATCGCACTAATGGCGACGTCGCCGGCGTGCGCGAGGCGATTGACGAACTCACCGGTCTCACCGTCACCGCTTTCCCGATGACGATGATCCGGGAGATCATGCCGGCTCGCGCCATGATGACGGCCGCCTACGTGCTCGCCGGTTTCCGCCGTGTCTATATGGGTGAAACGACCCGGATCGGACGCAGGCTCTATGATCACAGCGTCGATCAGAGCAAGTCGTTCGCGTCCGAGGTCTTCGTCATCACCAAGTTCGGGCTCGACCCGCTCGGCAAGGTGGCGGCGCTCTACTTGCAGGCGCACCTCACGCGAGCGGCGGAGGACGCAGGTCTCGTCAGGGTGCAGAAGGGCACCGGGGCTCAGGCTATTGACCCGCCGCTGCGTCACGCAGCGCCGTACTTCCAGATGGCGATGATCGCCGAGCGCCTGTTGTTCGACGCCGGTTGCGTCGCTTTTCACGGCGGCAGCGCCGCGGAACCCTTCGTGCAACCGCATGACGCCGCCGGACTGACGCCGACCCTCGACATCGAGGACGACGCTGCTCCGATCGAGATCGGCGTCACGGCGACGCCGGGCGGTGCTCCCGAATACCAGCTCGCCTATGGCGACCTGTGGGCGCGCGGCTACGCCGCCGCCACCGGCTTCGTCGTGACGGCCGGCTCGGAGGTTCGCCGCGAGGTTAACCAGAGCGTCAACCCGATCCTGCACACGCGTCGCGATGAGCTCGCGGAAGCCGGCGTGCTTGCAGGCATCCCGGGTCTCAGCGACCGGCAGCGCTTGACGGTGTCCGTCTGGTTTCCCTCCCCCGCCATCGCCGCAAAGGTCGTCACGGGCGCGCACGTGGCCGGCTCCAAATGGGCGGCGGTGATCGACCCCCGCCCCTTCGTGCTGGAGGCATAGGGGATAGAAGCCATGCCGAAGATCGAGGTCATCGACTGACGAGATCCCACGGGTGGGAACGTGGCCCGGCGAGGCAGCGCCACGCTCCGGCGTGGTGAGGCGAGGCGGAGGGCTCCGAAAGGAGCCCTCCCGATACTCGAATGAATGACCGCAGTCGATGCGGCTTTCCGAAGTACAGCAACAGGAGATCGTCGACAACATGGCCATTTCCGACAACACGCTGATGGAGGAGCAGTCCTCCAGACGGCAGGACGCGACTGATCATCAGCCCGGCAGGCTATCCGGGCCAAACCCGCTCCTTCAAGCCCGCTTTCGTGGTCGAACTGCCGGATGACTGATCCCCACCGGCGCCGTTGCCGACCGTCTCGTCACCCCGCTCGTTTCCCTCTCGCCGCGACCGCAGGTACATGAAGAACGAAATCAATCAGCCCCCGACGCCGGAAGCGGAGCCGAACCAGACGTCCCTGCGCAAAGAATCGGCTCCGGAATCGGCGCCGGCCACCACGACCGGAAATCAATCGGCTCCGCGGGACGAAGAAGCCGGTCGCAGGTCCACCGGCTTCTCCCGTCTGGCCCTGCGCAGTCTGCCGCCTGAGGAACAGCACGAGGGCGAAGCCGACCTCGATGTACCGACCGAGGATGACGACGATGGCGATCCTGCCGCATCGCCGGTTACCGGTGCCGGCGGCAACGTGCCTCGGGATCCTCGCAAGGCGCTCGTCGCCGCAGCGATGGCCGCGGCGATCACGCCCACGATCGAAGAGGGGCTACGCGGCCGGGCGACGCTGGCTCTGGTGGTGTCCGTTCCGGCCGCCGATTGGATCGCGCCGGTGACGGAATTCTTCCAGCAGCGCCCGTTCGGGAGAGAGTGGCTGCGCTTCGCGCGCGATGGCTCCGAGCGCCTCCGTCACAAGGCGTCCGTGGGCAACGACGAGGTGGCGTCCGCCCTTGCGGGGGGACGGTCGGTCGTCGGCATCGCCGTCAATCCCGAAGCAGTGCTTCCGGCCACCCTGGTCGCCGCCGCGGACCAGCGGATCAAGGTGAGGCTCGACAGGTCCGCGGTCGGTCGAACCATCCGCGCTCTGTACGACGAAATTCCGCCGCTCATCGACGACGCCCACCTGGTCCGTCTAGAACTCGAGGACGTCGTGGCCGCGATGCGGCCGGACGCCGGCGCGCGCGAAGTCGCAGCGCGTATCGCCGCAGCGGCGGAGGGCCGCGGCGGGGTCGGAAGCATCGACGACGTGCCGGATCTCGCCACCGCGGTCGAGTACGGCGCCGCCAGGGATTGGGGCCTCGCTCTGGCGCGCGACATGCGCGACTATCGTGCGGGTGTCCTCAGCTGGAGCGCGGTGGACCGCGGAGCCGTCTTCTTCTCCGGCCCCGGCATGGGGAAAAGCGTTCTCGCAAGGAGCATCGCGCGGGCATGCGAGGCCACCCTGGTGGTCGGCAGCATCGGCGAGCTGTTCGCGACCAGTTCCGGCCATCTGGATGGTGTGATCAAGAGCATGCGCGAACTGTTCGCGCGTGCCGCGGCGGCCGCCCCCTCGATCCTCTTTCTCGACGAGATCGACGGGCTGCCGTCCCGCGAGTCCTTGGACTCCAGGGGGCGGGACTGGTGGATGCCCGTCATCGAGGACTTCATGCTGCAGTTGGACGACGCGACCAGTGGCAGGCGTGAGGGCGTCGTGGTGATCGGTGCGACGAACCGGATCGGCGCCGTCGACCCGGCGATCCTCAGGCCCGGGCGGCTCGAACGAGCTATCGAGGTGACAGCGCCGGGCCCCGATGGCATCCTCAACATCCTGCGCTTTCACGTGCGCGGCAGCCTCTCCGACGAGGAGTTGCGCACCGCGATCGGACCGCTCGATGGATGCACGGCAGCGGAGATCATGGAGACCGTACGCAGCGCGCGCAGGAAAGCGCGGCAGGCCGGGCGCGACGTTTCGATCGGCGACCTGAAGGATGCGGCCCTGCCGGAGCCGGACTTGCCGCCCGAGGTGCTCTACAGGATCGCGGTGCACGAGGCAGGGCACGTCCTGTCCGCATATTGCTGCGGGCTCCGGGTGAAGTCGGTTCGGATGGGCGGACGGGACGGTGCCGGCGGCGTCACTCGTATCGAGAAGTCCGCCGACATGGTCACGAGGCACTGGATCGAGCAGCAGGTCGTCGGTCTGCTTTCGGGGCGCGCGGCGGAGATCGTCCTGCTTGGCGCCGCCTCGATCGGAGCCGGTGGCAGCGAGCGTTCCGATCTGTCGGTCGCGACGCGCTTGCTTGCGGCGATGAACCGCTCATACGGATTGGGAGACGACGAACTGATCTACCTCGCCGATGCGGACGGCGCCCACCGCGAATTAGGTCGCGATCCTGTGGCGCGCCGGCGGATCAATGACGCGTTGAGGCGGCTGCAGGCACGCGCCGTGGACATCGTCCGCCGCCACCGCGCACAGGTCGCCGGCGTCGCCGAGGCCTTGCTCCGTCGGCGCTTTCTTTCGGCCGAAGACATCGACGTCATTGTCGGGCCGGATCAGCCTTCGCCCGAATGCGTCACGCCCGCTGGCTCCGGAAGCCGGCCATGAACATGATTCCGGCCTCCCGCAATCGCATCGATGACCTCGAACGCTGCGCCTCGGTTACTCCAGGCGAGCGGCGAATATCGGGTCCTTCGGCGACTGCGCTTGACGACGGCGCTTCCTCTTCCCGAAGGAGTACTGACGCGACGGGGTCGTCGACGTCGGGACCGCCGGCCTGGATCCGGCGACGGACGAGGTTCTCGAACTCGCCGCGTTGGCGTTCGATTTACTCGATCGACGGAGCGTCCGTCTCGGCCATGGCGCCGTTTGGTCAACTGCGGGATCCGGCCCGTCCCCATTCCGCCGGACGTGACGAAGCTGACCGGCATCACGGACGAGATCTTGAGAGCTGTCAGCGGTACTGTTTTGCACGCTCTTCCAAAGCATCCTGCAGCTTTGTGTCACCGGTCCGCTCGTCGTTGCGCCAGGCCTCAACGACCTTGAGTTCCCCACTGTCAGCCTTGCGTTTGGCATCAAGCAGGATAACCGACATACGGTCGATGGTCGGATTGGAGAGTTGCAGAATGACGTCCGCCTGTTCTTCGGTGATGCTTTTCGGGCCGTAGCCGCCCGGCGTATCGACCGCCGGCGCGTGGCCCATCACGACCCTGCGCGATCGATCCGACAGACCTTTGACATCGTCGATGAAGCCCTTGAACGTATGCCGCGCCGAATAGAGGGCCAGCCCCTCGCGCGTCATCTTGAATTTCGACTTCACGTACTGCCAGGATTTTGAAGCAGCCTGCGACCAGCGAATCTCCCCGGTCGGCAGAACGTAGACCTTCCAATCCGGAAACAGCCATTGTTGACTTGCTTCATCGGCGAGCTTCGCGATCTGAATGGCCGTCAGCTTGTCCTTGCCACCTGCTTCCGAAAATTTCCGCGCCAGGTAGTGCTCCACGATGGCGTCACGCTGGCGAAGAAGACCCAGTTCGGTCAGCAGCGGATGGACCGGAATCCACCGGAAAGCATTCCTGGTTTTGGCGTCATTGCCGCCGGGCGCCGTATCGGCGGCGTCTTCGCTGCCGTCGCCATCCTCTTCGCCTTCGGCCAGCAGGGAGCGTTTGGCGAAGCGGAAATGCCACTTATCGTAAAGCGAGGCGATATCCACGCAGCGCAGCTGGGAGATCTCGCCGGGTCTCATGCCGCACAGCAGCTGGATCAAGACCGCCCAATAGAAGAAGGTCTGGCAAAAGAAGCGGCCCGCGACCCAGGTCCGGCTTATGCTCGCGCACCCCGTGAACAGCGGTCTGCTCAGAAACTCCAGCAGTTCACCCTCATGAAACGCATCGCGTTCGACCGCGGGCGGGTTCTTCTTGGAGCTGCTTGAAAAATCGGGGGCCGGGCCTGGCACATACCCGTTGTCGATCAAAAACTTCCAGAACGTGTTCAACCCGGTGCGATAGCGCTTTCGCAGCGTGGACGCAGATACCCGCGTCAGTTTGGTGGTCTTCCCGTCGGCATCCACGATGGAATAGTTTGTTGCCTTCGCGATCGACCAGCGCTGGAAAAGTGACCGCTTGTTTGCCGGAATGCCCTCTGGGGTGGGTATCTCGGGCATCGCCTGCTTGAGTTGAACGATCTGATCGGGTCCAACGTCTTGCAGGCAGGGATCGCCCCACAGGTCGATGGCGAACTGAACGACGGGGGCGATGTCATTGCCGGCGCTTCGGTCACCATCCTCGCCTTCGCGCCATTTCAGGAAGGCGGCGAGCACCGCCGACAAGGGGCTGCGCTTGTCCCCTTTTGTCTCGGGAAGGCTGGCAAGCGGGCTTCCCAAGGCGGGCTGTGAAATCGCCACCCGAGCCGTCGCCGCAGGATCGGCCCCTTGATGGAAAAGCTCCCGGCGTCGCCGCTCCAGCTGCCCTTCGACCGTGGCGGCCTTGGCGCGAATGTTCGCGGCTTTCGAATTCTCCCGAACCAGCCCGACGAAATGTTCGTCCCAGCCCGGCACCACGTTGTTGGGCTTAAGACCCAGCCGCCGCACCCGGTACTGGGCTTCAAAGGCCACGAGTTGAAAGGCGGATCGCTCAACGTGGCCGGCCTCGTCCCGGGCCGGCTCAACGGCCAGCGTCTGCAGCCGGGGCCATAACGCCCTTAGTGCTGCCTCCGGATCGTCTGCCGCCTTTACGTTTAACATCCACGAGCCTATGCGGGCCGCCCTGGCCGCGGCGACCTTGTAGTCGGCCGTGCGAAGGCTGATCCGAAACGCTGACGTGGAATTTTTGGCGAGGCAAGCGGGCCAGCGCGCTCTAAACAGATATCTGCCTTCACGGCGCGAAATGAATGCGGAACGACCCAATCGAACAGACTCCTACTGTGTCCAAACCATGAGACACAGCGTACGCCGCAAAACCCGGCAAAGCGTCTGATTCGTTGATTTCGTTGAAGATTTTCGGGAGTTGGTACCCCCACAGCTATTGGTAGCGAGAGAGGGACTCGAACCCCCGACCCCAGGATTATGATTCCCGTGCTCTAACCAGCTGAGCTACCTCGCCACGGTTCACCGGTACGGCTCTCCAGATACCGCAGTCGCGAACGCGCGGCATATAAGAAGCCGGTCAGGGGCATGTCAAGCAAACCTGCGTGATGACCCAAGTATCTGCCAAGTGCCTGCAAAGCCGGGTTATTTCGGGCGGACCGTGGGGTCCCCGCCGGGGCTGCCGGGCGGCGGAATCACCGGGGTGTTGCCGGTTTCGGGGGTGGGCGCGCGGATTTCCGGGTCGACGCCGGCGGGCGGACACAATACCCCGTCCGACCGGGCCAGTTTGTCGGTGAGCGGCTCGGCCCGTTGGCCCGTGGTGGTGCCTTGCTGCGACGGCATCGGGGCACAATTGACGGCGCGATCGGGCGACGGCGGCGCGGTTCGCGCGGGCGGCGTCGCCCGCGATGGAGGTGCCTGGGCCCCCGCAAGGCTCGAAACCGCGATCAGCACGCATGAGAGCAGGAATGTGGATTTCATTCGCATACGGGAAAACCGCCCGCGGGCGCGAATGGTTCCCGGCTTTCCCGGTTAATGCGCCGCAGGTTTCAGGATTTGCGGTAGCGGATCAGCGAGAAATGACCCATCGGCGGCATCGGGCGGCGCTCGGTCAGGGTGACGCCGCCGTGTCTGGCGGCCCAGTTCACCAGTCGCGCCCAGGCAAATTCCGGCCGCCAGCCGAGCCGGCGCGCCAGCGGCGCGAATGCCAGCTCGAACAGCCGGCGTGGGCCGCTCTCGGCGCCGATGTGATTGACCAGGATGAGCTCGCCGCCGGGTTTCAGCACCCGGATGAAATCATCCAGCGTCGCTTCCGGATCGGGCACCGCGGTGATGACATATTGCGCCACCACCGCGTCGAAGAACGAATCCTTGAAGGCCAGGCTCTTGGCGTCCATCACGGCGAGCGTCTCGACGTTGTGAAGTCCGAGCGCGCGCACGCGGCCTTGCGCCTTGCGCAGCATCGGTTCGGAAATATCGACGCCGCACAGCTTCGTGGTGGACGAATAATCCGACAGCGACAGTCCGGTGCCGACGCCGACATCGAGAATCCGTCCGCCGATCTTGTCGGCTTCGGCGATGGTCGATTGCCGGCCGTGATCGAACACCTTGCCGAATACCAGGTCGTAGACCGGTGCCCAGCGCTCATAAGCCTTTGCGACCCCTGCGCGGTCGATATCTGCAGCCATGCCCCGCCCTGAAAATGTTCTGCCTGAAATTGCTATCCGCGCACGGCCTCGACCAGCGGCCGCGGTGCTGCGGCCTCGCGCGACGCTACCTTGGCCGTTGCGCTCCTGATGAATCCGCCACCGAGCACGCGCGCCTGCCCCGAAGGCGCATCGTAGAACACGCAGGCCTGGCCGGGCGAGACGCCCTCCTCGCCGGCGACCAGTTCGACTTCATAGCCGCGATCGGTCGCACGCAGCCACGCCGGCTGCGGCGCGCGGGTCGACCGTACCCGCACGAACATCTCGAGACCGTCGCCGACCGCGGATTCGAGCACGCCGTCGCCGATCCAGTTGACGTCGCGCAGCTGGATGCGATCCATCCGCAGCGCCTCGCGCGGACCGACCACGACGTGCCGGCTGGCGGCGTCGAGCCGCACCACATAGAGCGGCGCCGAGGAAGCGATGCCGAGACCGCGGCGCTGGCCGACGGTGAAGTGAATGATACCGTGATGCCGGCCGATGACCCGCCCGTCGAGATCGACGATGTCACCGGGCTCGACCGCATTGGGCCTGAGACGGCCGATGATGTCGGTATAGCGCCCCGTCGGCACGAAGCAGATATCCTGGCTGTCCTGCTTGTCGGCGACATCGAGATCGAAACGCCGCGCCAGTTCGCGCGCCTGCGGCTTGGTCATGTCGCCGAGCGGAAAGCGCAGGAAGTCGAGTTGCTCGCGGGTGGTCGCGAACAGGAAATAGCTCTGGTCGCGATCGGCGTCGGCGGCGCACACCAGCGCGCGCGATCCATCGGCGAGGCGGCGCGAGGCGACATAATGGCCGGTGGCGAGCGCCGAGGCGCCGAGTTCGCGCGCGGTCGCCAGCAGATCGCGGAACTTGACCGATCGGTTGCACTCGATGCAGGGCACCGGTGTTTCTCCCGAAGCGTAGCTCGCGGCAAAATTGTCGATTACCGACTCGCGGAAGCGGTCTTCGTAGTCGAGCACGTAATGCGGGATGCCGATCCGCTCGGCGACATTGCGGGCGTCGTGGATATCCTGACCGGCGCAGCAGGCGCCCTTGCGATGGGCGGCCGCGCCATGATCGTAGAGCTGCAGCGTGATACCGACGACGTCGTAGCCCTCGGACTTCAACAGCGCAGCCGTCACCGAGGAGTCGACGCCGCCCGACATGGCGACCACGATCCTCGTGTCCTGGGGACGGCCTTGCAGGTCCAGACTGTTGAGCATGGTTCCGGTCATCGATGCGATCGCGGCTGGGAGGGCTTCGCGATCAAAAGAAAAAGCCTTGCAGTTAGAGGGTCTTGCAGTGAGTTCCTGGGAGCGGTACCGGAAAAGCGGATCGGCATTTCCGGAAGCGTCGGGCAGGCAGCTCTTTAATATAGGCCGTATTCCCGTGAAGCAATCACGCCGGGCGGTTTTGCTCACCTGCCACGGCAAATCTTGCCGCCGGGCACAAAAGGGGGCGCCGCGCCGCCTCCGCAATTTATCCTGAGACCATCTAACCACCTGAAATCGCTATATATTATTTTGGACCCGAGGTGGCCCGGTCCTTGCTGATCTCTGTCCACCTTCATCCGCGAAAGGCCGCCCGTGTCCAGCGTGACAACAGATCCAGTACCCAACCTGTCCTTCCAGGGCGTGGTGACGTCGAAGTCCGGCAAATCCGACCAATCGCGCGGCAACGACAGTTTCGCGGCGCTGGTCGACAACAGCGCGCCTGCCGACAACAATAACACCCGCGCCGACAATAACGCGCGCGCGCAGGACCAAGCCACCTCGCAGCGCCGCTCCGACGACGACGCAAACGCTGCGGACGCCAGGCGATCGCGCGACACCGCCGCTGCCGACCGGGCGGCGCGGAGCGATTCAGACGACCGCGACGCCAGTGCCAGAAAGCGCGCCGACACCGCGGCCGATGCCGATGCGTCCCCGCGCGCCGGTGCGAAGCCCGCTGAGTCAAAGGCCGCGCCCGCGAAATCGACCGAGGATCGGGCTTCCGACCAGGCCTCAGCCACCGATTCCGCAGCCGATCAGGCTGCCCCGCCAGCGCAGGACACAGCGGCCGCGACGACATCGGACCCGGTTGCGGTACCGATTGCCACCGCCGCCGCGCCGACGGCTGCTCCCGCTGTTGCGCCGGCATCCGGCAACGCCACGGCGCCGCTTGCGATCGCGGCCGCCGCCATCGCCGCGGCCACCTCCGCGGTCGCGGCATCTGGCCAGACCAAAATCGATCCCGCCGCAGCCACGCCGGCCGCCTCGGGCGCCGATCCCGCCGCCAAGACCGATGCGAAAGCCGCGACGACTGCAGCTATCGCGGTGTCCGCGGATCAGCCGGCCACGCCAACCGACGCCAGCTCGGCGCCCGGCGTGGCAGTGGCCGCTGCCGTGGTCACGCCGAAGGCCGCCACGCCCGTCAAGACGCCGGTGGCCCAGGCCGGCACCGCGGCATCCGACGATTCCGCAGACTCCGCGTCTGTCAGCGCCGATCCCTCGGCCACGGCGATATCGACCGCGACCCCCGCCAGCACACAGCCGCCGGCCGTAGCCGGCAAAGCCCAGACCGGGCACGGCGTGGTCGACGTCGCGAAGGGGGATGGCGCCGCCGCCCCCTCGGCTTCGGGCGCCCAGGCAGCAGGCCGCGCCCAGGATTTCGTCCCGGCGGGTCAAGCTCCGATCGATGCCGGCGTGCAGGTCGCGGGCACCATCCAGCCACAGCTTCACTCCGGCTCGGCCGCAGCGAGCGCCGGTTCATCCCTGATCGCCACGCCGGCAAATGATGCGCCGGTGCCCCTGAGCGGGCTCGCGCTCGAGATCGCCGCGTCGGCACAAAGCGGCAAGAGCCGGTTCGATATCCGGCTCGATCCGGCCGAGCTTGGCCGCATCGATGTTCGCATCGACGTCGACCGCAACGGCGTCGTAACTTCGCATCTGACGGTCGAAAAGCCGGAAACGCTGTCGCTGTTGCGCCAGGATGCCGCCCAGCTGCAGCGCGCGCTCGATGACGCCGGGCTGTCGACCGGCAATGGCGGCCTGCAGTTCAGTCTGCGGGACCAGTCTTCATCCGGCCAGGACGGCGGCAACGAATCCGGACGCAACGCACATCGGCTGGTCGTAAGCGAAGAAGACAGCGCTCCGGCTGTCGTCGCGGGACGCACCTATGGCCGCATGCTCGGTTCGAGCAGCGGCGTTGATATCAGGGTCTGAGGAGGACACCATGGCAGTCGAAGCAACAATGCCGACGACGGTCGTATCGGCAGCGGCGTCGAGCACCGACAAGACCACTACCACCACCAGCTCGACGACGTCGACCGGGCTCGCGGACAATTTCCAGACCTTTCTGACGCTGCTGACGACGCAGCTGCAGAACCAGAACCCGCTCGACCCGCTCGATACCAACCAGTTTACCCAGCAACTGGTGCAGTTCGCGGGCGTCGAGCAGCAACTCAAGTCGAACGAACAGCTGAAGGCGCTGCTCGCGCTCGAAAAGAGCGCGCAATCGACCAATGCCCTGATCTATGTCGGGAACACCGTCGCCGTCGACGGCAGCACCCAGAAGTTCGACGGCTCCGCAACCTGGAACCTGAAGGCCGAGAAGAGCGCGACCGCTGCGATCACCATCACGAATTCGACCGGACAGACGGTCTATTCCGGCAACTTTACGCTGAGCAAGGGCAACGCCAGCTTCGTGTGGGACGGCAAGGGCAATGACGGCACCCAGCACCCCGCCGGCACCTACAAGCTGACCGCGACGGCCAAGGATTCGAACGGCAAGGACATCGGCATCGCGACGGAAATCCAGGGCATCGTCGATTCCGTCGATCTCACCGCCACCCCGCCGCTGCTCTCGATCGGCGGGGCGAACTACACCACCGATCAGATCAGGCGCGTGATCCGTCCGAGCACCGCCGCCGCTGCGTAAGCCCGGCCGCTGCGCTCACGCAGCTGCGCGCCTCGCCCGTCCAACCTCCACTCGCGATCCCTGCCCGGCCCGGCGTCTCCCCAGACGCCGGGCCGATCGGCATTTGGCGTTCATTTTCAAGGAGATTCGTATTGAAGGCTTTTTGAAGCCTTGGGCTTAGGCAAATTTTAAGCCGGGAGGCATATGTTTCTAATTGTGAGTTCAGTGGTTGAGAGTTTGTGAGTACGCCATGACAGAACCCCATCGCCCGAGGGTAAAATACGTCATCGGGCCTGACGGCAGTCCGTTAACAATTGCGGATCTGCCCGCGCCCGGGACCAAACGGTGGGTTATCCGCCGTAAGGCCGAAGTCGTTGCCGCGGTTCGCGGCGGCCTGCTCTCCCTCGAAGAGGCTTGCAGCCGCTACACCTTGACGGTCGACGAATTCCTTTCCTGGCAATTTTCCATCGATCAACATGGCCTTGCCGGGCTGCGCACCACGCGTATCCAGCAATACCGGCAGTAAATCGCCCAGGATCCGCGCAGGATCCGGGCAAGATCTGGCATTTGACGAAAATCGGCTTCGTTTGGCGAAGCCGATTTTTTTCATGTTGAACTTTTGCCACGGCTCTTAACCTTCGTTAACCATATCGAAACCATCCCATAGGCAATAATTGCCCAGTCGGCTCCCGGGGGCCGAATCTAGGGGCGGATTGGTTTTGCAGGGTCTGGTAGCTTTCCTGAAGGGTCTGGGCGCTTCGCGCCTGCTGGCGATGGTCGCGGTGACAACCGCGCTGATCGGCTTCTTCGCCTTTGTCATCATGCGCGTCACCACGCCGCAGATGACCACCCTGTTTACCGACCTCTCGACCGAGGACTCCTCGGGGATCATCAAGGATCTGGAACGCCAGGCCATACCCTTCGAGCTGCGCAACGAAGGCGCCCTCATCATGGTGCCGAAGGACAAGGTCACCCGGCTGCGCATGAAGCTCGCCGAGGGTGGCCTGCCCAAGGGCGGCGGGGTCGGCTACGAGATTTTCGACAAATCCGACGCGCTCGGCACCACCAGCTTCGTCCAGAACATCAACCATCTGCGCGCGCTCGAGGGTGAACTGGCCCGCACCATCCGCGCCATCGACCGCATTCAGGCCGCGCGCGTCCATCTGGTGCTGCCCGAGCGTCCGTTGTTTTCGCGCGAAACGCCCGAACCGTCGGCCTCGATCGTGGTGCGGGTGCGCGGGGCGCTCGAGCCGCAGCAGATCAGAGCCATCCGCCACGTCGTCGCCTCCGCCGTCAACGGCCTGAAGCCGCAGCGGGTGTCGATCGTCGATGAAGCCGGTCAATTGCTCGCCGACGGCGCCAAGGGCGACGCCGACAACGCCATCGGCGACGAGCGCCGCGCCGCCTTCGAGAAGCGGATGCGCAACCAGGTCGAGGCGATCATTTCCTCGGTGGTCGGCGCCGGCCGCGCCCGGGTCCAGCTCTCGGCCGACTTCGACTACAACAAGATCACCCAGACCTCGGACAAATACGATCCCGAGGGCCGGGTGCTGCGCTCGAGCCAGACCCGGGAGGAATCCTCCGCTACCGCCGAAAACGGCGGCCAGGTCACCGTCAACAACGAGCTGCCGGGCAACCAGAACAAGGACGCCGCGGCGGTCGCGCGCGACCAGAGCAAGAAGAGCGAAGAGACCAACAATTACGAGATTTCCCGCACCACCAAGACCGAAGTGACCGAGGTCGGCCGGGTCAACCGCATCTCCGTCGCCGTGCTGGTCGACGGCAGCTACGCCAAGAACGAAAAAGGCGAGCAGATCTACCAGGAGCGCAGCAAGGAACAGCTCGACCGCATCGCGACGCTGGTGCGCTCGGCGATCGGCTTCGACCAGAAGCGTGGCGACCAGGTGGAGGTCGTGAACCTGAAATTCGCCGAAGCGCCGGTGGTGCCGCCGGTGGCAGAGCCGGCCGGCCTGCTCGGCATGCTGCAATTCACCAAGGACGACGTGATGTACGTCATCGAGCTCGGCGTCATGATGCTGCTCGGCCTCGTGGTGCTGTTCATGGTGATCCGCCCGCTGGTCAAGCGCATCCTGGCTTCCGAAGAGGTCGCCTCGGCGAAGGACGGCGCGCTCCCGGCGCTGACCGACGGCAGCGACGCGGTCGACGCCAACGGCCAGCCGCTGCTCACCAACGCGACCGCACAGCTGATCGACGTCGCCCAGGTGCAGGGCCAGGTGCACGCCCAGTCGGTGCATCGCGTCGGCGAGCTGGCCGAACGAAACCCCAATGAAACCGCCACCATCGTTCGCCAGTGGCTATCGGAGCCCGCAGAGTAACATGGCCGTACCGCAAACCACCAACGCCAGCGACATCTCCACCGTCATCGCCAATCTGGCGAGTCGTCAGGCCAATCGTCCGCAGGGACCGAAGCTGAGCGGTCCGAAGCGGGCCGCGATCCTGATGCTGGCGCTCGGCGAACAGTATGGCGGCAAGGTCTGGTCGCTGCTCGACGACGACGAGGTGCGCGAACTGTCGATGCATATGTCGTCGCTCGGCACCGTCGAGGCCGACGTGGTGGAAGACCTGCTGCTCGAATTCGTCTCGCGGATGTCGGCGTCCGGAGCGCTGATGGGAACCTTCGACGCCACCGAGCGGCTGCTGACGCAGTACCTGCCGTCCGAGCGGGTCACCGGCATCATGGACGAAATTCGCGGCCCCGCCGGCCGCAACATGTGGGAGAAGCTCTCCAACGTTCAGGAAGAGGTGCTCGCCAACTACCTGAAGAACGAATACCCGCAGACCATCGCGGTGGTGCTGTCGAAGCTGAAGCCGGAACACGCCGCGCGCGTGCTCGCGATCCTGCCCGAGGACATGGCGCTGGACGTGATCGGCCGGATGCTGAAGATGGAAGCGGTGCAGAAGGAAGTGATCGAGCGCGTCGAACAGACGCTGCGAACCGAATTCATGTCGAACCTGTCGCAGACCCGCCGCCGCGACGCCCACGAGGTGATGGCCGAAATCTTCAACAATTTCGACCGCCAGACCGAAACCCGCTTCATCACTTCGCTGGAAGAGGACAACCGCGAATCCGCCGAACGCATCAAGGCGCTGATGTTCACCTTCGACGACCTCGTCAAGCTCGACGCCGCCTCGGCCCAGACCCTGATGCGCAATGTCGACAAGGACAAGCTCGGAATCGCGCTGAAAAGCGCCAACGAGGACGTTCGCGGCTTCTTCCTCGGCAACATGTCGTCGCGCGCCGGCAAGATGCTGCTCGACGACATGGCGGCGCTCGGACCGGTGCGCTTGCGCGACGTCGACGAGGCGCAGGCGCTGCTGGTCAACCTCGCCAAGGACCTCGCCGCCAAGGGCGAGATCATGCTGACCAAGAACCGCGCCGACGACGAGCTGGTGTACTGATGGCCGCCCCCGCAAAATTCCTGTTCGACATGGACTTCGGCGCCCCCGACAAGACGCGGGAGCGCCCTGCCACGCCGTCGGAAATCGCGCAGAAGATCGCCGCAGCCGAGGCCCGCGCCTATCGCGACGGCTTCGATGCCGGACAGCGCGAGGCGAAGGCGGAAAGCGACCGCCGCGCCGCGCTGGCGCTCGAGGAGATTGGCATCGGCATTCGCGGCATCGCGACGAATTTCGCCGGCATCGAAACCCGGATGGAGACCGAAGCGGTCGACGTTGCGGTGGCGGTGGCGCGCAAGCTGTGCAGCGAACTGATTGCCGGCGAGCCGCTCGGCGAGATCGTCGGGCTGGTCAGCGACTGCTTCTCGCATCTGGTGGCGACGCCGCATCTCGTGGTCCGGATCAACGATTCCCTCTACGAGGCCGCGCGCGAGCGGATCGAGCGGCTGGCGAAACAAAGCGGCTTCGAAGGCCGCCTCGTCATCCTGGCCGAGCCGGACATTCCGACCGGCGATTGCAAGATCGAGTGGGCCGACGGCGGCGTGGTGCTGGAGCGCGCGGCGATCGAAGCCAAGATCAACGAACTTGTCGGGCGCTACATTGCGTCCCGCGACCAGGCCGGCAATCCGGCACCGAGGACCAACCCATGAGTGACACCGACGCACAGGTTCCGCTTCCCGATCTCAACTCCGCAGACGCGCTGCCGGTCGATGACGTGGCCTATCTCGAGGACGAACAGGCCTCGCGCATTGCCGCCGACCTCGAAGCGGTATTCGACGTGCCGGTCCAGGTTTCGGCGGTGCTCGGCCGCTCCAAGATGGATGTCGGCGAGTTGCTGAAGCTCGGGCCCGGCACCGTGCTGGAACTCGATCGCCGCGTCGGCGAAGCCATCGATATCTACGTCAACAACCGGCTGGTGGCGCGCGGCGAAGTGGTGCTGGTCGAAGACAAACTCGGCGTGACCATGACTGAAATCATCAAGGCGGAACGCGCCTGAAGGCGCTCATAACGATACGGCTCGAAACGAGCGCGAACGGACGAACAGGAGAACATCATGCGGCTTCTCATCGTTGGCACCCTGAAGGGCCAGCTCACGACCGCCACCAAGATCGCCATGGACAATGGCGCTTCCGTCACCCATGCGGAGGGCCTCGACCAGGCGATGGCCGTGCTGCGCGGCGGCAAGGGCGCCGACCTGCTGCTGGTCGACGTCGCCCTCGACATCCGCGACCTGGTGATCCGGCTGGAGGCCGAGCACATCCATGTGCCGATCGTCGCCTGCGGCATTTCCAATGACGCCCGCGCCGCGGTCGCGGCGATCCACGCCGGCGCCAAGGAATACATCCCGCTGCCGCCCGATCCGGAACTGATCGCCGCGGTGCTCGCCGCCGTCGCCAACGACTCGCGCGATCTCGTCTACCGCGACGAGGCCATGGCGAAAGTGATCAAGCTGGCTCAGCAGATCGCCGGTTCCGACGCCTCCGTGATGGTCACCGGCGAATCCGGCACCGGCAAGGAAGTGCTGGCGCGCTATGTCCACACCCGCTCGCACCGCGCCAAGAAGCCGTTCATATCGATCAATTGCGCGGCGATCCCGGAGCATCTGCTGGAATCCGAACTGTTCGGCCACGAGAAGGGCGCCTTCACCGGCGCGATCGCCCGCCGGATCGGAAAATTCGAGGAAGCCACCGGCGGCACCCTGCTGCTCGACGAAATCTCCGAGATGGACGTGCGGCTGCAGTCCAAGCTGCTGCGCGCCATCCAGGAGCGTGTGATCGATCGCGTCGGCGGCACAAGGCCGGTGCCGGTCGACATCCGCATCATCGCGACCTCGAACCGCAATCTGGCCGACGCGGTGCGCGAAGGCACCTTCCGCGAGGATCTGCTGTTCCGGCTCAACGTCGTGAACCTGAAGATTCCGCCGTTGCGCGAACGGCCGGCGGATATTCTCGAACTGGCGCAGCATTTCGCCAGGAAATACGCCGACGCCAACGGCGTGCCGCTGCGCCCGATTTCGGCGGAAGCGCGCCGCGTGCTGAGCGCCAACCGCTGGCAGGGCAACGTCCGCGAACTCGAAAACACCATGCATCGCTCGGTGCTGATGGCGCAGGGCGACGAGATCGGGGCCGAGGCCATCCTGACCCCCGACGGCGACCGTCTCGACCTGGCGAAAACCGTGCCGGCGGTGGCGCACGCCACCTTTGCCGCCGAACAGGTGACCCGCGCACTGGTCGGCCGTACCGTGGCCGACGTCGAACGCGATCTGATCCTGGAGACGCTGAAGCATTGCCTGGGGAATCGCACCCACGCCGCCAACATCCTCGGCATCTCGATCCGCACGCTGCGCAACAAGCTGAACGAGTATGCCGACGGCGGCCTGCCGATCACGCCCGCGGGATCGGGCGACTATGGCCGCGTTGCCGCGACGGCGTAGCCCGTTCCCCGGACGCAGCGCAGCGCACTTGCGGTGCGCTGCTGATCCGGGGTCCATCGCAAATACGGAGCCGGACTTCGTGGGTCCCGGCTCTGCGGAGCAGCGTGCCGGACGATGCTTCGCATCGCCGGGAGCACGCTGCACCGCGTCCGGGACATGAGGGCGTCACGAATATTCAGGCGCGTCCGGCCTGCGGAAAATGTGGATCGGTTTGCCCGGCTTCAGGTCCTGCCCGGTGAACACGGCATAGGCGTACAGCGCGAGGTAACCGATCGCGAGCGCGCCGACGGCGTAGAATGCCCAGATCGCGACGCGCTTCATCGGGTCAACGCGCGGAGCGGCGCCGGGCCCGCAAACGCCATGGCGATTTGAAGAAGTTTGCGTTCCAAACGGGCAGTCCTGTTCGATTTCGACGGTGTGACTATAGGTGGCGGGCATCGCGGCCGCAAATGCGCAAGAGGCCGGCGTCCGCTCTCCGAACCGCGCGCATGCCGGTTTGCCTGAAGTTCAATATTGCCTCACTCAACCCCTTGTTGCTAAGATGTCTACAGCAACGGGAGAGCGATCATGGCCTTGTACGCGCAGACCAGCGGTACCCAGCAGACCAATTCCGGCACCTTCGTACCGATACCCGGCCTCACGCTCACGATCCCCGAAGGCGTCGACGCGTCGGCCCTCGTCATCCTGAATGTGCCGATGCCCTACGCGCAGGGAAACAATTATCCGGGTGGCACCTTCGGCATTACGGTCAACGGCACCGCGTCGCCCGTGATAGCGAGTTTCACCTACAACGACCAGAATCCGGGAAGCACCGGCCGCATACCGACGACACTGGTCGTGAGCGTACCCCTGGGCAACGCGGCGCAGACCGTTGCAGCGGTGTGGTACGGCGTGCGCGGCAGCACCGTCATCATCGACACCCCGGCAACCCTCAGCGCGATCCTCGATTAGGCCGGTCGCGGCACCTTCAGATCCCATGCAGCAGCCGGCGGGCGGAAGGCAGACTTCCGGTCGCGGCAAGGGAAATGGGCTAACAAGACCGGTGCTTTTGTGGCACATGGTGCTGCCGTCCGAATATCAGGACGAACTGCACCATTTCCGAGATCGCCATGCCCGCACCCAAGCCACCCGCCTTCGAGACCCTGAGCCTGCACGCCGGCCAGCGTCCGGATCCCGTCACCGGCGCACGCGCGGTGCCGATCTACCAGACCACCTCTTACGTGTTCCAGGATTCCGAACACGCCGCGGCGCTGTTCAATCTGGAGCGCGCCGGCCACATCTACACCCGGATTTCGAATCCGACGACGGCGGTGCTGGAAGAACGGCTGGCCGCGCTGGAGAGCGGCGTCGGCGCGATCTGCACCGCGAGCGGCATGGCGGCGCTGCATCTGGCGATCGCCACACTGCTCAATGCCGGCGACCATATCGTCGCCTCTTCCTCGCTCTATGGCGGCACCATCAACCTGCTGGCGCATACGCTGCCGCGCTTCGGCATCACCACCACCTTTGTGAAACCGCGCGAACTGGAAGCCTTCCGCTCCGCAATCCAGCCCAATACGCGCCTCGTCATCGGCGAGACCATCGGCAATCCCGGCCTCGAAGTGCTGGACATCCCCAAGGTCGCCGCCATCGCGCATGACGCCAATATTCCGCTGCTGATCGACAACACCTTTGCGACGCCCTATCTCAGCCGGCCGATCGAGCTTGGCGCCGACATCGTGATGAATTCGGCGACCAAATGGATCGGCGGCCACGGCATCGCGATCGGCGGCGTCATCGTCGATGGCGGCCGGTTCGACTGGCGCGCTTCCGGCAAGTTTCCACAGTTGACCGAACCCTATGCCGGCTATCACGGCATCGTCTTCGACGAGCAATTCGGCCAGGCCGCCTTCATCATGCGGGCGCGCACCGAAGGCCTGCGCGA
>NZ_JAURXB010000061.1 GCF_030654605.1 Bradyrhizobium sp. | reverse complement strand
ATTTTTCGTGGTCGCGCTGCATGTGCTGCACCGCAATTTCTCGACCATGGGCTCACCGCGCGGCGCGCTCTATCTCACCAATATTCTGGCGCTGACGCTGGGCTTCATCGTGCTGCTGGTGCTGCAATACGGCACGCTGTGGCTATCGGGAAAACTGTTCAACCCGCTGCCCGATCCCGGTTTCGTGCCGCTCTCCACCATCGTCGCCATCCAGTTCGTGCCGCTGCTCGGGATATGCGCCGTGGGCGCGACCTTCACCTGGCGGCGCTCCGGCTCCAGCCTGCCGGGCGCGCTGATCTGCGGGCTGTTCGTCACCTGGTACGTGGTGGCGGGCACCGCGACGCAGGCGGCGTTCTAGGCAACTTTACTGCGTTCGACGTGCTGCGCCAGCTTCTCCAGGGTCTGATAACCGAATTCGACCGCGCCGAATCCGATCCCCGCGTCGCGCTGGGCCTTGGTCGGATGCAACTGCCGCAAGGTGATGACGGTCTTGCCGTCGCTCTGCACATCGAACGTGATGGTGGTGCGGAACATGCCGGGATCGTTGTCCTTGTCGGCGCCATGATGGAACTCGATCAAATGCGGCTTCTCGATACGCCGGAATTGCATCCGGTTGGTAAATCGCTTGCCGTCGGGGGCGATCATGTCGAACCGCCATTCGCCGTTGACGCGGATATCGATTGACTTCGTCTCGATCCTGAAGCCGGCAGGACCAAACCATTGAGGGAGATGGCGCGGGTCGACCCAGGCCGAGAAAACCAGCTCGCGTGGCGCGTCGATCACGCGCGAAAGGACGATCTCTCGATCGAGCGCCCAAACGGACAGGGGCGTTTCATTTTGGCTTGCGTTTGCGGGCATTGGACTTCTCCTCTTTCTTCAGTTTCTCGACGTACATTTCCAGTCGATCCAATCGTTGCTCCCAGATCTCCCTCTGGGCCGCCAACCAGCCCTCGACGGTCGCGAGAGCTTCCGTCTGCAATGAGCACATCCGGACGCGACCGCTCTTCTCGGACGCAACGAGGCCGCTGCTCTCCAGAATGCGGATGTGTTTCATCAGGCTCGGCAGCGCCATTTCGAACGGCTTGGCCAGTTCTCCGACGGATGCCTCGCCGTCACACAGTCGCATGACGATCGCACGACGGGTCGGGTCGGACAGGGCCCCGAAAACGTGGTCGAGCTGCATTGATTGGTTAGCCATAAAGCTAACTATAGTGAAGACACCAACGTGTGTCAATTAAAGTTAGCCATACGGCTAACTAATAAGGACGGCGTCGAACCGAATTTGTGAGTTCACGGTTAGCATGAGGCGAGGCAGTTCCGCCGCGAACCGCGTCTGCTCTCGATGCGACCAACCGGCATGTCCCCGCTGCAGCAGCGCTATCCCCATACACCCACGCCTTCGCGTGCCTCCCTGACCGGCCGTCACCTCGCGGGACAGCTGGCGCCGACCGATACCGCCAGGGCGCTGCACGCCGCGCGCGGCTGCCCCGATGCGTGGTATCGGGTCCAGGCGCTCGCCTCGGTGGCGGAACACGCGGAGCAACACCTGGTCCTGTCGATTCTGGAAGAAGCCGCGCGCGAGGCACAATCATGCCATGACGCCTATGGCACGGTGGCGGTGATGGCCTGGCCGCTTGGCGTGGCCTTCCGGCAGGGGCACCTCAACTTCGCCGGGCGCGAATTGAAAAAGTGTCTTGCGCTGGCATCCCGGGTCGAACCCCGCGCCTCGCAGGCCTATGCGCTGGAAATTCTCTGGACCGCCTGTTTCGCGGCCGACCCCGGTCATGCCGAGCCGGTGTGGAACAGAATTCTGGAGCTCTGCCATCCCGACCACAGCTGGCGCGCCGCCCGGCTCTATCTGCACATCGCGGAAGTCAGGCACAAGCGGGATCCCGGTGGCGCCGCCGCGGTGATCCGCGCCATGCGGCCGGGCAAGACGCGAAGCTGGCTGGAACGGCGTTTTGGGCTCGTCTGAAAGTTTCGCTGTGGCCTGAAAACCAGCCGGATCTGCCCCGCCATTCGCCTTCCAGCCCGCGTTTTCGGGTGCTATAGCCACGGCACCATCACCCCATCCGTCCCGAAACGCGCTGTTTTTCGAAAAGGCCCGATCTGCCATGGCAAAAATCAAGGTGACCAACCCCGTCGTCGAACTCGATGGCGACGAGATGACCCGGATCATCTGGCAATACATCAAGGACAAGCTGATCAACCCGTTCCTCGATATCGACCTGATGTATTTCGATCTCGGGATGGAATACCGCGACAAGACCGACGACCAGGTCACCATCGACGCCGCCGAAGCCATCAAGAAGGTCGGCGTCGGCGTCAAGTGCGCCACCATCACCCCTGACGAAGCCCGGGTGAAGGAGTTCGGCCTCAAGCAGATGTGGAAGTCGCCGAACGGCACCATCCGCAACATCCTCGGCGGCGTCGTGTTCCGCGAGCCCATCATCTGCAAGAACGTGCCGCGGCTGGTGCCGGGCTGGACCAAACCGATCATCATCGGCCGTCACGCCTTCGGCGATCAGTACCGCGCCACCGACTTCATGTTCCCCGGCAAGGGCACGCTGACGATGAAATTCGTCGGCGAGGACGGCAAGGTGATCGAGCGCGAAGTGTACAAGGCGCCCTCCGCCGGCATCGCGCTGGCGATGTACAACCTCGACGATTCGATCGCCGATTTCGCCCGCGCCTCGCTCAACCAGGGCCTCGCCAAGGGCTATTCGGTGTACCTGTCGACCAAGAACACCATCCTCAAGGTCTATGACGGCCGCTTCAAGGACATCTTCCAGGACATCTACGACAAGGAGTTCAAGTCGCAGTTCGAAGCCAAGAAGATCACCTACGAGCATCGCCTGATCGACGACATGGTCGCCGCCGCGATGAAGTGGTCGGGTGGTTATGTCTGGGCCTGCAAGAACTACGACGGCGACGTGCAGTCCGACACCGTCGCGCAGGGCTACGGCTCGCTCGGCCTGATGACCTCGGTGCTGATGACGCCCGACGGCAACACCGTCGAAGCCGAAGCCGCCCACGGCACGGTGACGCGGCATTACCGCGAGCATCAGAAGGGCAAGGAGACCTCGACCAATTCGATCGCCTCGATCTTCGCCTGGACCCGCGGCCTGTCGCATCGCGCCAAGCTCGACAACAACGAGGCATTGGCGAAGTTCGCGCTGACGCTGGAGAAGGTCTGCGTCGACACCGTCGAGGCCGGCTTCATGACCAAGGACCTGGCCCTGCTGGTCGGCGCCGACCAGCGCTGGCTCTCCACCACGGGCTTCCTCGACAAGGTCGCCGAAAACCTGACCAAGGAAATGGCCTGACGATTGCGCCTGCGGTCTCAACCAGACCGCAGGCACTCTCAGTGCTCCGCGAAGTATTTGCCATAAGCAAGGCTGTCGTCGCCCGGCTTGACCGGGCGATCCAGTACGCCGCAGCTTCTCGATTCCATCTCTGACGTCTCTGGAATACTGGGTCGCCCGGTCAAGCCGTGCGATGACAGTTGTGGTTGTGCGAGCCTCCAACAACGCCATTGCGAGCGCGGCTGTCGCGGCAACCCCCGGAGAAAAATGGTATCAGGGTAAGGTCATGACCGGTTTTGGCTCGAATGAAAAGCGTAACGAATCCAAGGCGTTCCTTTCTGTGCATGGGGTCGTTTTCGCCATTTTTTTTGCAGGGGGGCTACGGCCGGGCGCAGGTTAGTCCGAGCCCTTGTCCGGCTGCGTCGCCAG
>NZ_JAURXB010000003.1 GCF_030654605.1 Bradyrhizobium sp. | reverse complement strand
AAGCCGCGGCCCCAGTGCTCGACGCCGAGCCAGTAGCCGAGTTCCGGTGCGTCCGGCTCGCGCCAGTCGATACCGACCATGCCGACCGGCACGAAATTGTCTTCGATCAGGAACACCGTCTGGCGGGTATCGGTCTCCATCGCGCGCACGAATTCGACCGCGTGATCCTGCAGATAGGGATGCGGCAGGCGGCGGGTCATCTCGGCGATGCGGCGGTCATTGGCCAGACGCGCGATCGCTTTTACGTCCGCGAGCGTCGGCCTGCGCAGCATCAGCCGTTCGGTCTCGAGGACGCAGGGACTGCCCTCGTGCAATGTCGGAGTCGGGATATCCTGCAGCATGTCGGGCTCCTGTAGGCAGCTCTTTGACCATGGCGCGTGTTCCGGTCGCAAAACCGGTGTCCACTTTTGCGGAACACGCACAAAAAAGAGGAGGCCGGTTTCCCGCCTCCCCTTCGGAGCCTTTCAGGAGCTCCACCGGTTCAACAGGACCGGCGGACTCATGTTGTCCACCGTTTACTCGGCCGCGGCTTCCATCATCGGTACAACCGATACGAAAGTGCGGCCGTTGGCTTTGGCGCGAAACTCGACATGGCCTTCGACCTTGGCGAACAGAGTATGATCAGTGCCCATGCCGACATTAAGGCCGGGATGCCAGGTGGTGCCGCGCTGACGCGCAATGATGTTGCCGGGGATCACGTGCTCGCCGCCATACGTCTTGATTCCGAGGCGCTTGCCTGCGGAATCTCGTCCGTTTCGCGATGAACCGCCTGCTTTTTTATGAGCCATAGCCCGTCTCCAACTTCTCGATAAATTCTAGATCAATTCCTTGACGGAATCATCTCACTTTTTCTCACGCGCAGGTTCTATCACTTCTTCGCGGCGGGCTTCGCACGCGGCTTGGTAGTTGCCTTGGCCACCGGCTTCTTCGCGGGCGCCTTCTTCCTGGTCACCGGCGCGTCATCATCGTCGCCGTCGACAGGTGCCACCACGACCGGCTTCTCGCGCTTCGGGCGCGGGCCGATGGTGGGCTTGTTGTCGTTGGTCAGGATCTCGGTGATGCGCAGCACCGTGATCTCGTCGCGGTAGCCGCGCTTGCGGCGCGAATTCTTGCGGCGGCGCTTCTTGAACGAGATGACCTTGGGGCCGCGCTTGTGCTGCAGCACTTCGGCCGCCACGGAAGCGCCGGCCACCGTCGGCACGCCGAGCACCGGCGATTCACCGCCGACCAGCAAGACTTCGCCAAGCTGCACGATCGTTCCGACATCGCCGGCGATCTTGCCAATCTCGAGCACATCATCCGGAACGACGCGGTATTGCCGGCCGCCGGTTTTGATGACTGCGAACATCGTTTAATTCCTTCGTGTTCGATCCCGGCCTCGGACAGGTCCGGGCCGGCTTTTTCTTCAGTCGTTATGGGTTCAATTTCCGCGCGGGTCTCTCGGGAGCGATCCCTTGAATTCGCGCAAAAACAAACAGCGCGAGAAAACCTCGCGCCGGATTGGCGGACTTATAGCCGGTGACGGCCGTGAGTCAAGGAAAACCGGCCCAAAAAGCGGCCAAATATGCCGGATTTGGGTTCAAAACGGGCGGATAGAGAGTGGCGAATAGCGAATAAGGGAGGTGCGCGCCACTCGCCATTCGCTACTCGCCCCTCCCATGAAACCAATGGGTTCCCGGGCCGTTGTCCTGCGAATTCTGACTGGCAGGGGCAAAAATGGCTGAAGATACCATCACGACAACGGGCATCGCCCGCCACGGCGCCGCCCGGCTGCCGTCGGTCGACGTCGACAGTTTCAATATCGAGCTGAAGGACGATGACGGATTTCTCGGCGACCGCGCCAGCAGGGGCGCGTTCCGCCGGATTCTGGACGGCTTGCGCAAGCTGAAAGACGAGGGTGACGATCCGCTCGGCAAGAAAGATTCCCATGACATCGGCAAGACCGAACTCGACGAGGCGCTGGTCGGCGACGATATCCATGCCGCAGCCCTGGTACACGGTGCGATCGAGGAATTCGCCCAGGAGCTGGCCTATGTGACGGGGCGGTTTCTCAAGACCAAGGCCTGGGCCGATACCGAACGCATCGTGGTCGGCGGCGGCTTCCGGCAGAGCCGGGTCGGCGAACTCGCGATCGCGCGCACCGACATCCTGCTCAAGGCCGCGGATTTCGAGGTCGACCTTGTGCCGATCCGATTTCACCCGGATGAAGCCGGCCTGATCGGCTGCCTGCATCTGGCGCCGTCCTGGATCTTCGAGGCCCATGACAGCATTCTCGCGGTCGATATCGGCGGCACCAATATCCGCTGCGGGGTGGTCGAAACCCGCTGGAAAAAGGCCAAGGATCTGTCCAGGGCCGGGGTGTTCAAGTCCGAACTCTGGCGCCATGCCGATGATGAGCCGACCCGGGAAGGAACGGTGAAACGGTTGGTCAAGATGTTGAAGGGGCTGATCACCGCGGCCGAGACCGGAGGGCTGAAGCTGGCGCCTTTCATCGGAATCTCCTGTCCTGGCGTCATCAATGAGGACGGCTCGATCGAGAAGGGTGCGCAGAACCTGCCGGGCAACTGGGAAAGCAGCAAGTTCAACCTGCCGGCCAGCCTGGTCGAGGGCATCCCGCAGATCGGCGATCACGACACTGCGGTGCTGATGCATAATGACGGCGTGGCGCAGGGGCTTTCCGAGGTTCCGTACATGCAGGATGTCGAGTGCTGGGGCGTGCTGACCATCGGCACCGGCCTCGGCAATGCGCGCTTCACCAACCGTGCCAGGGAAAAGAACGGCAAGAAGGCCAGGGAAGACAAGAAGGACGACAAGAAGGAAAAGAAGAGCAAGGATTGAGGCCCGGGAATTGAGGTCGTTGGGGCGGTAACCTTGACTGGTTAGGTTAAAACACAGATCGCGTTGCCGATTTTCTGCGGCCCGCTACGGTCGAATTGTCGCTCAGACTGGCCAGCGAAGCCGCACTTCCGGCCAGAATTTCAATGAGGCGACACGGGGCCGCCAGGGTTTTGTCGCGTCTGGCGGCCCCACTCTTGCCGCCGGCAGTTTGCCCCCGGACCGACAAATTCACGCCGGCAGCGCCTTGTCTGCCCCGCCAACCTCGCCTAGAACTCGCCCCGACCGCGGGCGGATCAAACCACCCGCAACGGCGCCTGGAGAGGTGGCAGAGTGGTCGAATGCACCGCACTCGAAATGCGGCATAGGTGCAAGCCTATCGGGGGTTCGAATCCCTCCCTCTCCGCCAGCCCAGAATAGAACTGCGAACGCCGCCAGTAGCCGATTTTACCCCCGAAATGGCGGCAAGCGCTTTGAGCAAATCGCTCTTCGATCCCATGATGCGGACCTCGTGGTCCGCAACCTCGACCCTCTGGGCCAGGGCACGCAGGTGGTCGCGGCGATAGCCGCCGCCTTCGATCCGCATCCGCTTGCGGGCGGTGGTTGCGAACTTGCGTAGCACCGTCGTGGTGATGGGTTGCTGAGCTGCGCTTTCCAATGCGGCCTGGGCACGCATGGCGTCGGCCTGGGACTGATCCCGGATCGCCTTCAAACCGGCGAGACGTTCCTTCAGACCCGGGTCGTTCAGATCGGCGACACCGGTCTCGATGGCGTCGTAGAGCCGCTTGAGACGGAGGTCAGCCTCCGCGGCGCGCTTGTTGAGCTCGGCGATATGCTCGCGCCGCCGCTCAGTGCGCTCCTGGCGGCGGTCCAGTACGGAGGCGAGAACTTCCTCCAGCCGCTCGGGAGCCAGCAGGCGGTGCTCGATATGCCCGGCAACGAGCGTGTCTAGCTTCTCCATCGGCACGCTGCGCCCGACGCAGCCAGTCTCGCCCTGCCGGGCCTTGGTCGAGCAGGTGTAGTAGCGGTAACGGCTACCCTTGCCGGTCCGGAGCGTCATCGCGCCCGCGCATTTGGCGCAGAAGCAGATTCCGGTCAGCAGGGTCGGCCCGCTGACGACGCGAGCCGGCGTGACCTTCGGATTGCGCGAACGCAGATGCGCCTGCACCGCGTCGAACGTGACCTGACCGATTAGAGCTGGAACCTCGACGGCGATCACTTCGCCGACCGGCTTCAGTTCCTTGCTCTTGCTGCGCTTGTTGAATTCGTGGCGGCCGATATAGGTCGACCGGGTCAGGATGCGGTGAACTTGTCCGATCCCCCAGCGTCCACCGTCGCGCGTGAAGATGCGTCGGCCGTTGAGATGGCTGGCGATGTTTTTGACCCCCATCGGGCCGCTGGCGCCGTCGCCTTCCAGGGCCAGCCGGTAGATCAGCCGCACCGTGTCGGCGTGGAGCGGATCGATCTCCAGCTTCTTCTTGATCTTGGTGCCGCGCTGCTCCGCCGCGACCACACGGTAACCGATCGGCGGCAGCGAACCGTTCCAGAAGCCCTGCCGCGCATTCTCCTTCAAGGCTCTGAGGACGTGCTTGGCGTTCTCCTTGGATTGGTACTCGTCGAACAGCGCCATGATCTGGCGCATCATGACATGCATGGGATCGTCGCCCATCTCTTGTGTGATGGAGACCAGCTTGATGCCGTTCTTGGCAAGCTTGCGGACGTAAAACTCAAGCTCGAAGTGGTCGCGAAAGAAGCGGCTGAATGAATGGACCACCACCACGTCGAACGGCGCGGGCTTGCTGGTGCCGGCCTCGATCATGCGCTGGAATTCGGGCCGGCGGTCGTTGGTGGCGGATGCGCCAGGCTCGACATAGGTCTCGACCAGCCGGTAGCCGCGCGAGGTGCAGTAACCCTCGCCTTGCCGCCTCTGATCCGGGATCGAGACATCGTGCTCGGCCTGTCGCGCTGTCGAGACGCGCAGGTACAGGGCGGCACGAATGGGCACGGTCATGGCGGATGCTCCCTCCTGCTGTCACCGGCACGGCCCGAACAGTTCATCGAACAGATCGCCGAACCATGCCTCGAACACGTCCACCTCGGCGTCCGTGACCGGAATGCGCTCGGGCCAATCATCCGTGACAGCCCAGCTCGACAGATCGTGCTTGGGCGGCCGGCCCGCACGACTTTCCGGCGGGTTAGCGTAGTCCAGAAGGTCGTCGGGTGGAATCCCGAACCTGACGCGTCGGGGCCGCCGGGGGCGAGAACGAGACATCCGGCCAGCATCCGGCAGCTCGCCCGCTTACGGAACCGGTTGAATCCACGCCATGGCTTCCTTCGCGCTGCCGGCGGCGAAAACCTGCCGCGGGCGATGTTGGTTGCTACGGTCGAGAAGGAGCGGTTTCGCTCATGTTGAGCCATGACCGCTTGGCGAGCCCTCGCCGGGGCAGCGACAGTCGGTCAAGGCCGCAGCCGCGAAGCGGTGGCGCGTCTCCGCGACAGCCTTGAGGGACTGGCGCTGGTCCGGTCTCTTCGCGGCAAGCGGTCTTGCTCGTATCTCGGTAAAGTATGGGCGGATGGCCCTCGGATCGTTGAAATGCTGAATGTCTTGAGCAAAACGTATGGCAAGGGCGTTTGGAAGGGAGCGCAAAAACTCAAAACACCCCAACCACATGCACCGAGCCGACGGCGGTGCTTTTATCTTGCCGTCCTAATCGAGCGCCCAACGTCTACTCCACGCTACGATATTTCCCTCCTCCGAAACCGTGCTCCACACGTCAGTGCGCATGCGATTCATGCTCACGCCGGTTGCTCACCGGTGCGTCGGTCAACGGCCGCTGAACCGTCCCCGCGCCCGTCGCAAACAGTGCGCTCGATCAGCGATGCGGATGACAATCAGACGGCATTGTGGGCGCCGCCCACGGCGCGATTTACCGATCTGGGGATGTCGGTTTCACTTCCGACTTTCATTCAATAACGGACGTATAACGGACGCGGCACTTCGCATTTGTGCCACATCAGCGGAAGTCGCGAACCTTATTCAATCACCTCGTCAGCGCGGTTCTAGGGGTGCCACTCCAGAATTTCACAATTATCAAAGTGATGACCTGTCAGACGGTGAAAGAATGTTCCGTGTCCAACTACGGCCACTCTTTGCTCGGACCGCCTTGCCAGCCATGTCGAAAACTCTGCGATACGCGAAAACACCACATCGTCAGGTTCTACAGAAACGCCACGATTATCCTTGGGGCCATTGTGCCACCAGTATTCGTCGAGATGACTGAAATCCAGCATTGGAAATTCGACTGAGAGTGCATTTGGGTGACGCCCAATGTCACAACTATTCCCGAGGCGCTCCCTATGCAACGACGACGCGATGATGCTGGTCTGTTCTGGATCGAATAGGCCGAGACATGTTTCAATGGCTCGCGTCAACGGGGAAACAACAACCAAGTCAACGCCAAGTCGCTGTGCAGCTTCCTTCGCGGCCACGACTTGATTTCGACCTTTCGAAGTCAGGCGTGCGTCGTAGTGAAGTGGGTCAATTCCCGTGGCATCAAATAGCTCGTTGAACGTTGATTGACCATGACGGATGAGGAATGTGTGAGCTGGCATTGCCTACGAATTTCTTCATCGAGCGTGAGGTGCTCCCAAGATTACAGAGCACGGCCTCTCATACAATAATTTTCAAGCTCAAGACTTCTCATATGGGTCAAACTGCGAAATACTCAAACGGAGCATAGTCCTTCCGGGTTTCCCCCGACAACGGACATAGACCCGATTCCTGGGATGGTTCAGCGCCCGCCCACCCGGGGCGCCCGTGACCTCGGAAAACTGCCGCCCGTGGGCGCAGCGCGAACTCGCAGGCGGTCGCGTGTTCGAGGGGGTCTCGCGCGTGGAAGGCTGCAATGTCATAGTGCCACGGCGAAGCAATATTGCTCATCACCGTCGTTCGTGGCCCGCCAGCCCTTTCAAGAATCCGCGCGAACCTCATTCAGTTTCAGCGCCTGTCAGCGGCCACCGCCGAAGCCAAACGGAGAAGCACCGTTTGGCACGAGCGAATTGATGCGCCCCGGCTGCTGGGTGTAGCCGACTCCGAGTGACAGGCTGAGATTCGATGCCGGCTGGATCTCGACGCCCGCATGCGCGGTATAACCGAATTGTGTGCTCGAGCTGGAGTCGAAGGACGTAAACGGGTCGCCGATGCCGGGATTATATTTCAGGGTGTTGAAACCCGCATAGACGGTGACGGGCAGATTTCCGGTGGCTTGAAAATTATAGCCGAACTGCACGCCTTCAAAAGAGAGCGCGTGGAGATTGCCGAACGTTGCATTCTGCCCGATGCCGCTTAAACCCATGCGGCCACCTTCGGTGCCGACGAACCAGCCGTTCGAAAAATTGTAGCGCATAGGGGAAAAGCCGCCGCCTCGGGCGCGGTCAAAGCTCGGAAAGTTGGCGTAGGTATTTGAACCCGCGCTGTCGGTCAGATCGCCACCGAAGCCGATCGGCCAGCTTGGAATCCAATAGGTTACAGGAGCGGCTTGGGCGTGAGCGGTTCGCATGTCCGGGCACAGTGCCGCCAGGATCAGCATCGAGATCAACGCACCGCCTGATCTGCCTGTTAAAATAGACATCCGCGCTACCGCCAAGTGTACCGGCAAGTGAGGTGAAACCATACTAGCCGGATATCAGAAATGCCAGAGGCGGTGCCGATAGCCGTCGCAGCGGCAAGTTCCCCTTCGTTCCATGCCATGCTGGGAATCATCCCGCATATGCGCGCCGCGATACGCAAGTGCATCCATCCCGGCGGTCAGACCGTGGCGGCGACAACGAATCCGTGAAGCGCCGTGCCGCTACGGCTTGGGTGATCGCGATCACATCGCGTGACATCGAGCGGGTCTAGCTTCGATCGCAGCAGGGCGATCCTCGCGCTGCGCAAACCGGGAGAAGACCATGACAAGGACCAGGAAGCTCATCGTGTCGGCGTTTGCTGTTCTCGCGCTGAGCACGGCCTCGCTCTCCATCAACAGCGCGGCTATGGCTGGTGGCCATGGCCACGGCCACGGCGGACACGGACACGGTCATGGCCACGGACATGGGCACGGCCATCACGCCCGTGGCCATGGCCATGGTCATCATTACGGCTACCGTCACGGCAGCTGCTTGAGGCTGACGTCGTGCGGGCTGATCAATGTCTGCGCGATCTACTGATCGGATGACACGCAAGGAACTCGCCCGGGCCAGGAAGCGGGCGAGTTCTCAATGTTGAACCAGCCGAACCGATGAAGTGAGGTGCACCTGCACGGTTCCGGAAGCCAGCCATGGCAATGGAACCCTGGTCGGCTCGACGATCCGGCAATCGATCGAGCGGGCAGGGGCGGCGAAGACGCTACGTGGTTAACGTCGCAATTCAGCTATTCCGCGCGGCCATTAACCCGAATCATCAGGATAATCAGCCGGTTCCATGCTATCTCGGCGGTCGCGCCAAGCAACGAAGTTTGTTGCAATTTTGACCCATTGCGCCTAAAA
>NZ_JAURXB010000287.1 GCF_030654605.1 Bradyrhizobium sp. | reverse complement strand
TGGACACCAGCTGCTCGTCCCATAGTTCATCCGGCGGGAAGCGATCTTCTGCCAACAGATAGGCAAGCGCCACCGAGCTGTCGAGATAGATCATCGATCAGCCCGATCGGACTCCAGATCGCCAAGCAGTTCTTTGATCGTCATTACCGGCTTGCGCACTGGCGGACCGCGTCCGACGGAGACCGGCGGCGTCATCCAGCCTTGCCGGAAGGCGTCCAACAGCAGCGCGTCGGAAAGCATCGCGCTTCGGGTGGGGTGGGGTGGGCCGATTTCCGCAACCACGCGATCGCGATCTGTGACAAGCACCGTCTCGCCGCCGGCGGCAAGCCGAACGTACTCGCTGAGTTTATTCTTGAGAGCCTTGAGACCTACAGAGCGCATGAGACAATGTAGCTTCCAGAGGCTACTTTGTCAAACCCGCTTGCCGACACTCTCTTCAGCTCACTTCCCGGATTTTTTCACTAAATCCAACTAGCTAAACTTGGCTCCTTCGGATAGCCGTGGAGCTCGCGCAGTTCTTCGCAGAGGATGGAATACCTCTGCAGTTCGACCAAGGTGAGCGGAGTTGGTTTCGTAAAAATTTCAACTTTTGCGGGCGCATCGACCAATTGCTCGTTTTCGATGATGTTATGCGCACGGCACGCATCATCCGCTCCATTGACGTCGGTTCCTGCGGTAACGCACGCTGGTGCCGCCCGAGTGACGTCGTCCTTCTTCCTCGGCTCAGCCAACAACTCCGGCTCGGTTCCCATCACTGGGTTTAGCATCAGTTCGGATCTTGCCGAAAGCGGCCGGTTCGTGCCCAGGTCCGCGTTTATGAGTTTCGGCTCCGACGCGGCATTTCTTCCGGGATTTTTGAAGATCTGCTTGGCCACCTTGAGCTGAATTAGTCGCTTAATGATGCGATCGATGCTCTCATCCAACCGGTTCGACTGCTCGATTTCCTTTTCCAGCTGATCTGGGTCGATCATATGGGCAAAAAGATCGCCGCCCTCCAGTGGCTCATCTGTTTTGAGGTCCGAAAGAAATTTGCCAACGGCCTGGCCCCATTCTGCGAGATCACTGAAATTCTCCCGTGGCACCCAGCCCGTGATAACTTCTTGGTACCAAGGGCTCAGTATCGAAAATGTTTTCTCCACCGCCTCGGCACCGTCGGCGGCCTGGAACTCAGAAGCCAAATTCTTCAGGTTTGTCCTGTGACGGTTAACATCATTTTTCAGAACAGTTTGAGCGACGCGCTGCTGTAACCGAACCTGATTATACTGGTCCATGCGCCGTTTTTTCCAACGCTTGTCGATTAGACCGTCTACCAAGCACTCTTCGGTTATCCCTTCCGGCGTCCACTCATCATAGTGGGCCGTCCGCATTGCTTCATAGTCGCTCCTTTTTTCGCCGGGCAACAGAACCTCACGGGAATAGACTCCGTGCTTCATGGCATTGCGCTTTTTGTCGATCCTTTTTGATTTCTTGCTCACGGTTAAATCCCTCCGAGCTACCCACCCAATTTGATAATGAGCCAGCGATTGTCGGCAGCAATGGCGACAAATATTTTCGCCGATTTAAGCTATTGTATCAGCGAGCAAGAAATTCCACCACGGAACAGTGGACTGGTCCACAGATCCTCGTTTCCGAGGTTCGAGGCTTGGAGGATGCGCTTGGCATGCGGATCGCATTCCCACCGCATGCTTGCAGCATGCCACGGCAACGCGGAGGGCATTGCCCCTGGCAATGCGGGGGCATCGCCGACCGAAATTCTGCGCAGGTAGATGCACAAGGCTCTCGATCGTCGGCGGCCGGGATTTCAGCCGACTATCCTAAGCGCCTTAATTTCATGAGGGACACCGGGGCATCCGGCGCGGCTGGCGGAGGAACGTAATCGTCCCCTACACAGTCTCACATAATATTCCGGCCAAGCCGCCTCATCGGCGAAAGTTGGCTTGATGATGCGGCGGCGCGGTTGTTAGACTCAGGCTGCCTGCCCCTGCTGCTGTCCCACTTTAATCAGCGACTCTGCGGGAATGCCCAGCCCCTCATGTAGTCGCCAGATCATTTTGAGCGTCAGCGAGCGCCTTCGATTTAGCACCTCGTGCACACGGTTTCGACTGCCGATGAAGGGAATGAGGTCGCGAGGCTGCAGCCCATTTTGATCCATATGGTACTTGATCGCCTCCACCGGGTCTGGAAGATCCATTGGATAATGCTTTCGCTCCCACGCCTCCACCAGCGTGACAAGCACGTCTAGGCGATCACCCTCGGGCGTGTTGCGTTTCGCTATCATCAGGCCCTCGATCTCTTTGAGGACTTTGCGGTAATCGCGCTGGCTCTTGATTGGCAAAATGTCCATGACTTCTACCCGTCAAACGGATTGTGCATTGATCCCGTTATACTGCCGGTGCGTGCCGAGGAACCGGATTCATCTTTTCATGGCCGCTTTGTTCAGCAGCGAACTACGCCGCCGCGATCGATGCGCTTTTAGCAAAGCCGAACAAAGAAATGCAGACCTCTTCGCAGCCAGCTAAGCTGGAGCCAACCGCTTGACGTTGATCGTGCGCTTGCGAACCTGGGCCAGGTCGTAATTCATCTGCATCCTGAGCCAGGTGTCGGCGGTGCTGCCTAAGGCTTTCTCAAGCTTGACAGCCATTTCCGGCGTGATCCCGCTGCGTCCCGCAATCAGATTATGAACCTGCTGCCGCGTGACACCGAGGCCCTTTGCGGCGGCGACAATCGAAACTTTCAGCTCATCGAGCGTGTCGCCGATCAATTCGCCGGGGTGGGGTGGATTTTTCATCTCCATATTTTCTCTCTTAGTGATAGTCTACAAGGTCAACATCGGACGCCTTGCCATCCTTGAACCGAAAAATAATCCGCCAGTTCGCGCGCACGGTCACGGCCCAAAAGCCTTTGAGATCGCCCTTCAAGGAATGCAGCCCGAAGGTTGGCAAGCGAAGCGCCTCGATGGTTTCCGCCGCATGCAGCACACCTAAAATCTGCCTGATCTTGCGGAGATGCTCGGCGCTGACGCCTCGAGCGTTGCCCTAGCGCTCACGCTGCGACCGTGATCACCGGGGCAATCTTGTCCAAAGCCTTGCCTATTTGCCGCTTCGCAACTTGAACGTCGAAGTCATTTTGTAAACTCAGCCATAGGTCAGGCGAGGTACCGAACGCTTTGGCGAGCCGCAGCGCAGTGTCAGCCGTCACGCCGGTCTCCTCGTTCGCAAGCCGCTCGAGCCGCGTGCGCGGGACGCCGCAGGCTCGAGCCAACGCGCCGGGCGAAATCCCGAGCGGGACCAGAAATTCTTCGCGAAGAACTTCACCAGGATGCATCGGTGCTAGTTTTTTTGTCATCAGCGTTGCCTCAATGATAGTCGGTAAATTCGACAGCCTCCGGACCGTCCGAGGTCCAGACGAAGCAAATGCGAAACTGATCGTTCACCCGGATCGAATACTGCCCTGCCCGGTCGCCTTTCAGAGTTTCCAACCGGTTGCCCGGCGGCGCTCTCAAATCGTCCAGCGTCTTGGCCGAGTGCAGATAGCGAAGCTTTCGACGGGTCACCTTCACAAGGTCGGCAGGAAATCCCTTCCCCGCCTCGCCGTTGAAGGCAGCTTCCGTCACAGCGTCTTTGAAGGACCTTATCACAGGGATAGTGTATCATAGAATGATACATATCTCAAGCGCAGTCTAAACCGCCGTCGAGAGCGACCTGTCAGACCCGAAGATTCAGCGGTCATTTGAGCGACGCTCCCTCTCATTGTACGCCCTGAACTACAGAAGGAAACTAGTGTCTCCCTCATACAATGCGCCGCGTCGAAACCCAAAGCATCCGCGAAGTCGCGATGGGATCGATGGCCCGCCTCTCCCACCAGGCCACCTCGTCGCCTGAGCTGTGGTTGTCTCGATGATGCGTCCTGCATAAGGGGACCGTGAATTCGTCGCTGACCTTGCGTCCCATGGCGCGCGGTTGGGTGAAGCGAATATGGTGGGCGTCGGCAGGACTTCTGCCGCAAACCAGACATGGATGAGACGCGACGAATTTGAGATGGCTCTTGTCGCGATGCCGGCGGGGCTCGCTGATGGTAAGTTCGTTCTTTTCGATTTTGGCTGGGGTGGCGGCGGACTGAAGATTCGGGGAAGCCGCGACGTCGTCGAGCGGTGGTTGCGACACGGCTGAAGGCAGCGCTAGTTGCTCGACCACGGCTGTGACTTTCCTGGGGCGCCCCCTGCCTCGCCGCGGTTTTGCGGGCTCCGTTAAACTGGGGGAGAACTCGGGCTTTTCTTGATCGGTCGAGGCGAATGAAGCTGCGTTGCCAGGCAAGGCTTCAGGGAGGGCGTCTAATGGCATCATCCTGGTCGCGAAGGCATCCTCTACACGTTTTGCGTCATCTGCTGAGAGGTGGTTCTTGGCCTTCAGGATGGTTATTGCGCGGGACTGCAGGTCATCATCCGGCATAGTCTCGATTTCCCGGATCAGTTGGGCGCTGGCCGCGGCTGAATCGTCCGTTGAGAGCTTTTCCCCGGCCGGCCTGGAAGTGGCTGACCTCCCTGCTCCGATCTGGCTGGAATGGGCCGGCGCCGGCGCAACGTTGGGAGAGAGACCCCTATTCACGGCCCTGTCGCCTTCCGCCGGGGCGGCATCTGGCGGCGCGTCGAGATCGTCCTCGCCGGCGATCCCCACCATCGTGAACAGCGCGTAGCGGCGGGCGTAGGTCAGTGCCGCGCCCATCCGACGGGGCGCGGATGTTTCCGATAGCTGGCAGACCGGCCAGTCCGAGGAGATCCACTCCCCTGAGGTGTGCAACAGCAGGGTGATCAGGTTGACCGTGCCATTGGCCCGATCAATGTCGGTGGTCTGGGCGATGGCGATCTGCTGGCCTCCCAAGGCCTTCCTTACGATATCCAGACCGCTCGAGAGCGAGGCGTAGCGGAAGCTCTGGGGGGTCTCTGATCGGCTGTTGTAGACGGTTCCGACCATCGCCTTCTCGGGGTTCGAGAGATCGATCTGGGCCTTCGCCAACGCCGTGGCGATGGCAGCGACGCATTCACTGGACCGATGCATGGCTGACCTCCATCTCAACCAGATCGAAGCTGACGGCCCCTGATTTCGACCGCTTGGCGCGGATGCCGTGGCCCATCGCCTCCTTGGCGTCCTCCGGCATCAGGGTTTTGAGTTCCGCCTTGGCTCGTTCGTGGTCTGCGTGGGCACCTTGAGTGTCCCGAAACAGCCCCGCAAATTCCGCCCAGGAGTTGGAGGCGTTCATGTCGACCACGCGGACCGCTTCGATCCGGGGTTTCGGGGGCTCGCAGTCGAACAGGGCTGGAGTTTCGCCGGTCTTGACCGCCCGCCAGAACGCCTTTTCCGCTGCGATCAGGATGGTCTGGTAGATCGGATCGGCCTCGATCGAGAGTTCGACCCACTTGCCGCCGCCATTGATGATGGAGAGCACGGATTTCTTGGTGCCGGCGACCAGCATGTTGTGCTGGAGCTGGGCCATATGTTTTTCCGCTGCCCCTTCCTCGGAGAACGACCAAGGCAGCATGAACTTGGCTTCGAAGACAGCGCCTGTTTCCTTGACCAGTCCGTCCAGGGTGGCGGCCATCCAAGGCATGGTGCAGTGGATCGCATGGCGCTGGACGTCACTGATGCGGTTTCCCGAGTTTAGCTCGTACCAGCGGCGGTTCAGATCTTCTGTGCACAGGCCGAGCTGGACGATCAATACCGCGGACAGGTCGGGGGGAGACGCCTCACCCCGCTTCTCCTTCCACAGTCGCAACAGGGCTTTCTCGTCCTTGCCCATGATAATCCGGGCGTCGGAGCCACCGATGAAGTGACGTCGATCGAAAATTGGTGCTGCTCTTACCATTTGATATTCCTATATAACGTATTTCGTTATTGATAACGATAATCGTTATTCTGAGAATGTCAAACGCTATTCGTTACCCTTGTTGAAAAACGTTGGCTGAATTACGCTGATGCGATGAAACCGTCGCAATGTCGCGCTGCGCGCGCCCTAATCGAATACTCGCAAACGGAACTCGCTGAAAAAGCGAAGGTGGGCGAAAGCACTGTTCGAAATTTCGAAGCCGGCAGGTCAATCCCGGTGACGAATAATCTCAACGCGATTAAACGCGCGTTGGAAGCCGCCGGCGTCGAATTCATCGACGAAAACGGCGGTGGAGCAGGCGTCCGCCTTCGAAAACCTCGTAAGTGATCGCCCGGATAATTGGTAAATGCGGCGGACCACGTTTCCTTGAAATCCAAACGTCGCGAGAAACACGCCTCTTTGCAGCCCGAAACTTTTCCTTGGACTTGAAACAACCATGGAAATGGGAACACAGATGAAATTGGCCAAGGTCTTGCCGTGTCTTGTTCTCGCCGCACTGCTCATCGATTGTTGAGGATCTGCCGCAAAAGGAAGACCCTGCCCCCTTCCTTTCAACCTCTATTCTGGATCTAAAAAAGGCTGCCGCCGAAGCCAAACTCGCCGAACCGCTTGAAGTCGCGGGACCAATCGAAGCCCACCCTATTTCATCGGCTCCATGGATCATTTGCTTAAGGAGCGGCGCTTCGGAGCAATCAAGCCGGCGGGTATACTCCGTATTTTTCAAGGACAGCAGATACGATTCAATGCGGTTGTCCGTCATCGTTGACCGATGCGATGAGCAGACTTTCGTGCCACTGCGGGACAAATAGACACGCACCGACTCGGCAAGTGAAGCGGATCCAGGAGCATTTCCGATCGGTCTTTATTGAGGTGGAAATTCCTCCTCACGACCGCTGATAATCATCCTCGATACGAATGATGTCGTCCTCGCCGAGATAGCTGCCGGTCTGGACCTCAATCAGTTCCAAAGGAATCTTGCCGGGGTTTTCCAGCCGGTGCACGGCGCCGATCGGGATGTAGATCGATTCGTTCTCGTGCACGGTCTTGACGGCTTCGTTGACCGTCACCCGTGCCGCGCCCCGCACCACGATCCAGTGCTCGGAGCGGTGATGATGCTTCTGCAGCGAGAGCCGGCCGCCCGGCTTGACGACGATGCGCTTGACCTGGTGCCGATCGCCATTGTCGACCGACTGGTAACTGCCCCAGGGCCGGTGTACCTTGATGTGGTTCTCCGTCAGTTCCGGTGCGACGGTCTTCAACTTCGCCACCAGACGCTTCAGCCCGTTGGCGTCCTGCTGGCGCGACACCAGCACGGCGTCCTGCGTCGCCACCACCACGAGATCGTCGACGCCCTCCAGCGCCACCAGCGCCCGGTCGGTCGAAACGTTGCAGTTGCGAGAATCCTCGAATACGGCGGCGCCCTGCGCGGCGTTGCCCTGGGCGTCCTTGTCCGACAGTTCCCAGACCGCGTGCCAGGAACCGACATCGGACCAGCCGCAGGAAACCGGCACCACCGCGGCACGCGCGGTCTTTTCCATCACGGCGTAATCGATCGAGATCGCCTTGGCCGAACCGAACGCGGCGGGATCGAGCGTGACAAATCCGAGATCGCGTCCGGCCTGGGTCACCGAATCAGTGACGGCCTGCACGCTGCCGGCATCGACACTGCGATATTCGTCCAGCAGCACGGAGGCGCGGAACATGAAGTTGCCGCTGTTCCAGAGATAGCCCGCCTTGACGTATTCGGCCGCGGTTTTCGGATCCGGCTTCTCGACGAATTTGGCGACGCTGCGCACCTCGCCGGCAATCGCCTCGCCCGGGTTGATATAACCGTATTCGGTGGCCGCGCGCTCCGGCGCAACGCCGAAAGTGACGATGCGGCCGGCTTCGGCGGCGGTCCGGCCCTGCCGGCAGGCGGCAACGAAAGCCGGGGTATCGCGCACTACATGGTCGGCAGCGAGCGCCAGCACGATCGCCTCGCCGTCGCGGCTCTGCGCAAACGCGGCGCCAGCCGCGATCGCGGGACCGGAATCCCGCCGAATCGGCTCCAGCAGGATGTCCGCCTCGAGACCGATCTCGGCCAGCTGCTCCAGCACCATGAAACGGTAGGCGGTGTTGGTGATCACGATCGGCCGCTCGAACAGCGCCGCATCCGATACCCGCAAAAGCGTATCCTGAAAGGTCGAGCGCGGTCCGAACAACGGCAGGAACTGTTTCGGATGCACCTCGCGCGAGGCCGGCCACAGCCGCGTCCCGGCGCCGCCGCACATGATCAGGGGGATGATTCGTTGGCTCATTGCGACCTGCCGTCAGAGATTGTGATAGTCACGATACCATTTCGCAAACCGCGCGATACCGTCTTCGATGGAGGTCGCCGGCCGAAACCCGATGTCGCGCGCGAGATCTTCGACGTCGGCATAGGTTGCGGGCACATCTCCCGGCTGCATCGGCAACATCTCCCTGGCCGCGGTGCGGCCGAACTCCCCCTCCAGCAGCGCAACCACGTGCAACAGCTGTTCGGGATTGTTGTTGCCGATGTTGTAGATCTTCCACGGCGCGGCGCTGCTGGAGGGATCGGGCCTGTCGCCGGACCAGTCCGGATTGCCGTGCGGCGGACGATCGATAAGGCGGACGATCGCCTCGCTGACGTCGTCGACGAAGGTAAAATCGCGGCGCATGTTGCCGTGATTGAACAACCTGATCGGGGCTCCCTCGACAATCGCCTTGGCGAAGATGAACATCGCCATGTCGGGCCGGCCCCACGGGCCGTAAACCGTGAAGAACCGAAGTCCGGTGGCGGGAAGCCGATATAAATGGCTGTAGGTATGCGCCATCAGCTCATTGGCCTTTTTCGACGCGGCATAGAGGCTGATCGGATGATCGACATTGTCTTGCACCGAAAACGGCAGCTTGGTGTTGGCGCCATAGACCGAGGAGGACGACGCGAACAGAAGGTGCTGGCAGCCGTTGTGCCGGCAGCCCTCCAGCACGTTGATGAAACCCTCGATATTGGCATCGATATAGGCATGAGGATTTTCAAGCGAATAGCGCACGCCGGCTTGCGCGGCCAGATGAATGACGATGGGAAAGCGGTGCTGCGCAAAAAACGACTTCATCGTGGTGCGATCTGCCAGATCTAGCTTCACGAAGCTGAAATTCGAATGACGCTTCAGGACATCCAGGCGGGCTTCCTTGAGCCTGGGATCGTAATAACTATTGACGATGTCGAGTCCGACAACCTCGCGGCCTCCGGCCAGCAGGCGCTGCGCCACGTGAAATCCAATAAAGCCGGCGGCTCCGGTGACCAGCACCGCGTTCTCAGACATCGTTTCTCCGATTTGCGCCTAGAGCCGCCACAGCTCGATGCCGGCGGGTCGCGAGCTGCGATCGAGCTTCATTTTTACGTCGAGAACAAGGCCCGACCCGCCAGTCAGCAATCGCTGAATAAGTGGCCAGCCGCCGCCTATATAATGATCATGTGCGACAGCCAGAATGATCGCATCGGCTGGCTGCAAATCGTCGAGCTCAAGCAAGCTGACGCCGTATTCGTGCCTGGCATCCGCGGCATTCGCCATGGGATCGTGGACCTGGACCGTCAGGCCGAACGACTCCAACTCGCGGATGATATCGACCACGCGGGAATTGCGGGTATCCGGAACATCCTCCTTGAACGTCAGGCCGAGGATGGTGACGACGCCGCCCTGCCCCTTGCGCCGCAGCAGCCCGCGCACGCATTCCCGCGCGATCCGCTGGCCCATGCCATCATTGATACGGCGGCCGGCCAGGATGACTTCCGGATGGTAGCCGGCTTTTTCGGCACGATAGGTCAGATAATAGGGATCGACGCCGATGCAGTG
>NZ_JAURXB010000275.1 GCF_030654605.1 Bradyrhizobium sp. | reverse complement strand
CCAACGTGCGCACGCTGGCGCTGGTCGAGGTGCTGTTCGCGCAGGCGGTGTCGTATTATTCGTTCAAGCAGGCGCTGTCGGCGCGCGAGCTTTCCGGCATCGTCCTGATCGTGATCGGCGTCGCGATGCTGGTGGCGGTGTGACGGTCTTCTCCCCTCCCTCCACGCGCCCTTGCGCGTGGCGGGGAGGGGTCGGGGGTGGGGGGTAGTTCGGCAAACTCGCTGGCTGAAGTATGCGCTGATAGACCCCCCACCCCCGACCTCGAGAGCGAGCTTCGCTCGCCTCGGACCCCGCCGCTTCGCCCGCCTTCGCCAAGCGGCTTCGGCGGACGCAGCGGGAGGAGGGGAGAAGGCATCAATTCCGGTCGTCCGGCAGCACCGGCAGCGGCGACACCTCGACGCCTTCGTCGATCAGGGAGCGGGCTTCCTCGGGCGAGGCTTCGCCGTAGATCGGGCGATGCTCGATATCGCCGTAGTGCATCTTCCGCGCTTCATTTGGAAAGCGCTCACCGACATTGTCGGCGTTCTTGACGATATGGTCGCGCAATTCCTTCAGCTTGGCGCGCAGCTCACGCTCCTGCGCCATCAGCAGCGGAGTCGATCCCGGGGCGATGACCTCGGTGGGCTGGACCGGCACCGGCGCATCGTTGCTTTGGCTGTCGCGGCCCTTCTTGCTGACGATCTGCGGCGCCATGATCGACCGCTCGACCTTGGCGGACCCGCAAACCGGGCAATTCACCAGCTTGCGCTTCTCCTGGCTCTCATAAGCCGACGAGCTCTGGAACCAGCTTTCGAAGCTATGGCCGCGATCACAATGCAGGCTGTAGCGGATCATGCAGACGATCCCCGCACCAGATGCAGATGTTCGGGACCGGCCTTCGGATCGGCGATACTGAAGCGTCTGCCATGCTGCAGCGACGGCACCGTCTTGCGCGCGGTCTCCACCAAAGCGGGATCGATCTTCGCCATGATGACGCCGGTCTCGGTGCCCGAACCCTCGGCGAGGATTTCGCCCCAGGGTGCGATGATCAGCGAATGGCCGTAGCTCTGGCGTTTGCTCTCATGTGTGCCGGCCTGCGCCGCGGCAAAGACAAAACAGCCGTTCTCGATGGCGCGGGCGCGCAGCAACGTGTGCCAGTGCGCTTCGCCGGTCCGCACCGTGAAGGCGGATGGCGCTGTCAGGAACGAGGCGCCGGTCTCGGCCAGCGCGCGGTACAGGGCCGGAAAGCGCATATCGTAGCAGATGGTCAGGCCGATGCGGCCCCACGGCAGGTCCGAGATCACGGCGGTCTCGCCCGGCTGGTAGTTGGCAGATTCGCGATAGCTTTCGCCGCCGGGCAGGTCGATATCGAACATGTGGATCTTGTCGTAGCTCGCCAGCACCAGGCCGTCAGGCCCGATCAGGAACGAGCGGTTGACGGCCTTCTCGGGCGAGAAGCGCAGCGCCAGCGAACCGATATGGAGATGGATTTTGAGTTCAGCCGCGAGCGCACGATAGGCTTTCAGCGACAGA
>NZ_JAURXB010000260.1 GCF_030654605.1 Bradyrhizobium sp. | reverse complement strand
CCTATGACCGGGCGACCCAGTACGCTGCGGCTTCTCGGTTCAATCGCTGATTTCCCGGCGTACTGGGTCCCCGCCTTCGCGGGGACGACGACTGTCAAGCAGGCCGAGTTCGGCCAGGATCGCGTCGGTATGCTCGCCGACTGCGGGAATGTCGCCCATGACAGGATCGACGCCGGGAATGGTGATCGCGGGCAGGAAGCTAATCAGCGGTCCGTTCGGCGAGCCCACCTTGTGGATTCGGTCGCGGGCGTGCAGCTGCGGATGCTGCAGGAAGCTTTCGACCGTGTTCATGTTGGCATTGGCAATGGCGGCGTCGTCGAGCCGCTGGATCACCTGCTCCACTGAAAATTTCGCGAATTTTTCCTCGATCAGCGCCTCCAGCGCATCGCGATTCTGCATGCGCTGCGGATTGTCTAGAAAGCGCGGATCGCTCGCCAGCGCGGCGTCATCCAGCACCTGCGCGCAGAGTGCGGTCCATTCGCGAGCGTTCTGAATGCCGAAGAACACCACCCGGCCGTCGCCGCACCGGAACGGGCCGTAGGGCGCGATGGTGGCGTGCCGGGTGCCGGTGCGGAGCAGCGGCTTGCCGGCGCCATCGGTGTAATAGGCGGGATAGCTCATCCATTCGGTCATGGAATCGAACAGCGAAACCTCGAACGCCATGCCCTTGCCGGTGCGCTCGCGATTGAACAGCGCCATCAGCACGCCATTGACGATGTACATGCCGGTCGCGGTGTCGACGACGGCGATGCCGCATTTCGCCGGCGCTTCCTGGGTGCCGTTGATCGACAGGAATCCCGCCTCGCACTGCACCAGCAGGTCGTAGGCTTTCTTCTCGCCATAGGGGCCGCCGCTGCCGTAGCCGGAAATATCGCAGGCGATCAGGCGGGGAAAGCGCGCCACCAGCGTGGCGGCATCGAGACCGAGGCGCTTCGCTGCGCCGGGCGCGAGATTCTGCAGAAACACGTCCGCCTGCGGCAACAGTGCGTCGAGCACGCGCTGGCCCTCGTCGCTTTTGACGTCGAGCGCGAGGCTCTCCTTCGATCGGTTGGTCCAGGCGAACTGGCTCGACATCCCGTTCATCACGTAATCGTAGTCGCGGCAGAAATCGCCCTTGCCCGGACGTTCGATCTTGATGACCCGCGCACCCCAGTCGGCCAGATGCCGGCTGGCCAGCGGTGCCGCAATGGCCTGTTCGAGCGAGACGACGGTGATGCCGGACAACGGCAGCTGTTCCCGATTCATGGATGCTCTCCGGCGCGCAAAGGCGCGCAATGGCCGAGGGCGTTCCTCCTCAGTGTTTGGCGGCGTCCGTGGCAGCGTTCCTGGCCGCGGCGTTGTTGAGCACGATCAGGCCATCGACGGCGACGCCGACTTTGGTGTTGATCAGGAACGGGTTGACGTCGATCGAGGCGATGCGGTTGCCGGCGTCCGTCATCAGGTTGGAGAGACCGACGATGGCTTTTATCACGGATGCCTCGTGCAGCGCGGGCTTGCCGCGATAACCCTTCAGTTTGACGCCGGCCTTGGTGCGGATGATCAACTGCCTGGCCTCGGCGGCGTCCAGCGGCGCGCCGGCCAATGCGACGTCCTTCATCAGCTCGATGTCGACGCCGCCGGTGCCGAACAGCACCACCGGTCCCATCTCGGCGTCGAGCGCAGCGCCGACCACCAGTT
>NZ_JAURXB010000250.1 GCF_030654605.1 Bradyrhizobium sp. | reverse complement strand
AGCGAATGCCGACGTCGATGCGGCCACCAGGCCGGCAGCGACGATAGCTTTCATGAAATTCATGGTTGTCTCCATCTTGTGAGCGAAGCGCCTAGACAGCGCCCGACTGCGCTCACGCCGTCCGTTTAGGGGCGGTACACGCAGCTTTTACGAAGGTTTCGTGACAACTGGATGACAGATACAAGCCATTGAAAATACTTGACTTTAGGTCGCTTCGGGGTTTTTGGCTGGGAAAAACAGGCGCTAAGGGCCGCGTCGTTTCCGGGCACGCTTTCGATCAAAAACGGCCGCCATGATGGCTAATGATATGTATATCAAGGGGTAAGCCGGCCAAGGCAGCCGCGGAACCAGTTTGGCGATGATGCCGGCTAGGCGGCACGGACCGTAGCGAGAAACTTCTCGACCTCGGACTTGAGAAGACTGCTTTCGATCGAGAGATCCCGGGCGGATTGCAGGACCTGGGTCGATGCCGATCCGGTCTGGACCGCACCCTGACTGACTGCGGTTATCTTTGCCGCGACATCGGCGGTTCCCTTTGCCGCTTCGCCGACGTTCTGCGCGATCTCCCGCGTCATGACGTCCTGCGACTCGACCGATGCCGAAATCTCGGTAGCGATCGCGGAAATTCGATCGATGGTCGCACCGATATCCTTGATTGCGCCGGCGGACTCGCTGGTTGCGGCCTGCATGCTGGTGATTTGCGCCCCGATTTCCTCAGTCGCCTTGGCCGTTTGAGCGGCCAGTGCCTTCACTTCCTGCGCCACCACCGCAAAGCCACGGCCGGCATCTCCGGCGCGCGCGGCCTCAATGGTCGCATTCAACGCCAGCAGATTGGTTTGCTCGGCCACCGAAGTGATCAACTGCAGGACGTCCCCGATGCGAGACGCCGCATGAGTCAGATCGGCGATACGGGCGTCTGCCTTTCCGGCTTGCGCAACCGCCTCGTCGGCGATCCGGTTTGATTCATCCACTTGTCCGGAAATCTTCCGAACCGAAGATGCGAGCTCCGAAGTCGAGGTGGCAACCGACTCGACATTGGCCGAAGCTTCTTCCGAGGAAGCCGCAACATTGGCCGACAGGCTCTGAGTGCTTTCAGCGGTCCTGGTCAACACGTTGGCGGCCGATTCCAGCAAGCCAGCATTGGAAGACACCGTTGCGATGATCTTTCCCGCGGTTGCCTCGAATTCATCCGCCAGTCTTTGCATGGACTGTTGTCGCTCGAGCCGGGCGTGCTCGTCGACCTGACGCATTCGATCCTGCTCGGCCTGCGCTTTCTCCATCGCGACCGCCTTGAAGTTCTCCACCGCCCTCGCAATGTCGCCGATCTCGTCTCCGCGAGCTATCCCGGGCAAGGCGACGTCAAATCTGCCCGCCGCGAGTTCACGCATTGCGGCGGCGAGCAGCAACAGCTGTCGTGTCGCCAGATGGGCGAAAAAGAAGGCCAGCGGCAGCACGATCACGAGAGCGAGCGAAGCCTTGATGGCAAGCGACGTCGCAAACCCGCGCTTGGCGGCATCGACTCCGTTTCGGCTCGAGACGAAGGCGACCGTCATTCCGCCGCCGACGTCGCTCGCCAGATGAATTACCCGCGCCAGATACGGAGCGTCGCCCAATACCAGGTTGGCAAAGGCGGGCGTTCCCCCGGTTGCGGTCTGAAGGGCCTGGGGTGGGATCGAAATCGGGACATTCTTGCCGAGGGTGGACGCCGTCACCTTTTCCCGGGCGAGGAATACGACATCAAGTCCGGTTCGTTGCTTCAGTTCGAGGGCAGTCGCCGCGTTGAAATAAGACCCCGTCTTGATCGTGCCGATCACGCGGTCGCCCAGCAGAATTGGCTTCACGCTATCCTCGGCGGCCTCGCCAGAGGTGGGTGAAACGGTCAATCCACCGGCCGGTTTGCCGCTTAGCGCGGCTCGAATCTGCGGTTGAGATGCCTTGTCGTCACCACGTTTTGCCGGGTTGTGACCGCGCTGCAGCACGATCCCTTTGGCATCGGTGACCTCAAGGGAGGCCAATGCCGGATCCTGGGCGTGAATTGCCTTGAACTCGCGCACGGCAACCGTCTCCAGATCGGCAAGATCACGCTTCTGCACCGCTGCAATCACGTCGGGATGACGCGCCAGCATATCGCCATACACCTTCATCCGATTGCCGACCCCGGCAAGGGCCGTGACGCCTTCGGTTGCAGCCGCGCTCAGGACATCCATTTGCCCCTGATCCAGGGTTCGGCCCATCGCATCGTAGGAAATTGCCCCGGCCGCTATCGCTCCTGCCGAAAATATCACGGCAGCCGCCATGCCCGCCCGACTCCTGAGCGACCGCATCAATACCGCCATGGGATTAGCTCCAAAGAGAATTAATGGAATATCGCCAATCTAAACTGCCTTTATTAAGGATTCGCCGTACGTTACGGGTAAAACTACGCGGCGTTCAGGCAGCGCGCGTGGAATGAATGCCGGCAGTTCGGCGGCCTTAACGGCGCTCGCCGCACCGAACCACCATTGTCCAGCCCTGTTGGAGACGGCGGAAACCTGGATTTACGCAACCACCGGAGGCATGGCCGGAGGAAAAGCGGCGGTAAAAGTCGCACCTTGTTTAGGCACGCTTTCGATCAAAAGCCGGCCGCGATGGCGGTTGAGAATATGTTTCACCAGCGACAGACCGAGGCCGGTGCCGCCCTGGGCGCGGCTGTCGCCGACATCGACCCGGTAGAACCGTTCGGTCAGCCGCGGCAGATGCTCGGGCGCGATGCCGGGGCCGAAATCGCGCACCATGACCCGGACTTCCGGCGTGCCTTCGCCTGACAGCGCCTGGCTGAGCGACACCACGACCTTGCCGCCGGACGCACCGTATTTCAGCGCGTTCTCGATCAGGTTCTCGAACAGCCGCAGCAACTCCTCGCGATCGCCGGCAATCCAGACCGGCGTATCCGGCAGGTCGATGTCGATGGTGACCTGCCGCTCTCGCGCCAGCAGCTCCAGTCCGTCCGCGACCTGGCGGATGATGGGGACCAGATCCACCAGCGTGTCGGGGCGGACATGGGCTGACAGTTCGACCCGCGACAGCGACAACAGATCGTCGATCAGCCGCGCCATCCGCTTCGCCTGGTTATGCATGATGCCGAGAAAGCGCTCGCGCGCCTTGACGTCGTCCTTGGCCGGCCCCTGCAGCGTATCGATGAAGCCCGACAGCGCCGCCAGCGGGGTGCGCAGCTCATGGCTGGCATTGGCGACGAAATCGGCGCGCATTTCCTCGACCCGGCGCAGCGGCGTCTGGTCGTGGAACGTCATCAGCATGCATTTGTCGGAGCCGCCGAACAGGGTCGGCACCGGCACCGGCGTGACGGTCAATTCCATCCAGCGGTCGACCGGCACGTGATCCAGATAGGTCGCGCGCCGGATTTCCGAGGTCGCGATGGCTTCGCGCAACGCGGTGATGATCTCGGGCGAGCGCAGTGCGAACTGCGCCAGCTCGTTCTTGCGCAGTGCCGGCGCGAGCTGCGCCGCCGCAGCGTTGAGATGGAGGACGCGGCCGGCGCGGTCGAGCAACACGGCGGGATCCGGCATTCCGGCGACCACCGCGGCGACCGCCGCGGCCTCGACCGGATTGACCGCGCGGACGTCGTCGCGCGACGCCGCGACATCGTGCAATCGCCACGGCACCAGCGCGGCCGCACCGATGCAGATGAACGCCGCGGCGGCGCGGACCGCCGCCAGATCGCCGAACACGACGAGCACGGCCAGGGCGAGACCGGCGGCCAGCAGGATGATGGCCGAATGCCGCAACCGGTCCGGCCACGGCGAGAAGAAGGAAGGAGAAGATTCATCTATCGCCATCGGGCCGACTTAGCTTCCGGTTCAGGTCCGTATCGTCAGGCGCCGGTATCCCCACGCTCACGTACATAGACAGCTTCGTGTTTTGGCGCGGGATCAGTGACCGACCTTTTCAGGTTCAACCGCTTCAATCGGGCGCCCATGATAACCTCCCGAAGCGTCAGCAAGATTACAGATATGACGAACGGCGTAATGTAATAGAGCAGGCGAAACAGCAGCATGCCGGCGAGCAGGTCTTCGCGGTCCATCTGCCATAGCCCGACCAGCATGGCGGCGTCGAACACCCCGAGCCCGCCGGGCGAGTGGCTGGCGAAGCCCAACAGGGTCGCCGAAACGAACACGACCGCGACCACGACGAAGCCGAGATGGGGCTCATCCGGCGCCAGCACGTACATCGCCAGCGCGCAAAAGCTGAGATCGACGATGCCGATCGCGATCTGCAGCAGCGTCAGCGGACCGCCCGGCAGCGTCACGGTCCATGGCCCGCGGCCCACTCCCCGCGGTCGCACCCAGACCCAGGCCACATAGGCCGCCAGCCCGAGCAGGATGGCGAAGGCCGCCAGCCTGTTCAGCCAGACCGGCAGCTGATCGATCGCGGCAGCCGCTTCCGGATGATAGGCGATGCCGAGCCCCAGCACCGCGGCATTGCCGAGCCAGAATGTCAGGCCGGCCAGGAAGCAGATCTTGGCGACGTCGATCGCGTTCAAGCCCCACGCGGAATAGATCCGGTAGCGCACGGCGCCGCCGGTAAAGACGCTGGCGCCGACATTGTGCCCGATCGAATAGGAGGTGAACGCCGCGAGCGCGGTGACGCGGTAGGGGACGTCGGTACGACCGATCGTGCGAACCGCGAACAGATCATAGAATGTCAGGGTGAAATAGCCCGCCGCCACGAACAGCGCCGCCAGCACGACCTGTCGCGGATGGGTCCGCCGGATGGCCTCGACGACCTCGCCGACATCGATGGTGCGCAGCATATGGTAGAGCACGTAGCACGCGATCCCGATGATCGTGATGCTGACCACAACACCTAATTTGTGCAGGATTTGCTTCTGGCGCAGAAACGAAACCGCCCTGCGTATTGTATCAAGCATCTCCACCTCTAAGTGCGATCCCATACATGCGGTTGCCGGACGATCTTTGCCGCCCCGGCGCCACGCCTCTTCCCCGACCCGAACTGGTAGCGTGTTTTGAGCCGAAGTGGAATTCGCTTGGGCCGAATAAAACGCGCACGTTCAATATATTAGGGGGCATTCGTGACACCCGATGCACGGATTTGCTGCATTCTCCGCGGCTGACAGGCCCGGTGGCTGCGAACTTGCGCCGGCAGCAGTGAAGTTTTCGTGATTTCCGGGCAAAGGCTGCGCGCCTGTCCTGCGGCAAAACCGGTTCCCGCCTGGCGCCCACATGGCCATTCGTCCGGATCATGCCCTATGCCGCGAAAGCACCCGGTCGCGCAGCCAGGATCCGACCGCGCAGCCGACCAGATATACTGCAAACAGGATCAGGCCGAGGTCGAGCCAATAGCCGAAGCGGCCGGGAATCACCTGGGTGAGCGCCGCCGCGACCAGCGCCGCCGCCAGCCCCGCCAGCCAGCGGGCGGTCGTCTTCGATACGCCCTGGCCCCGGTGGACCACCGCAATCCAGCCCATGGCGAGACCGAGCAACAGCGACGCCAGCAGCCAGCCCCAATGGAATGTCGCCAGATAGGTCATTCGCCTTTCCTCACCACGAAATCGATGCGGCGGTTCTGCGCCTTGCCCTCGTCGGTATCATTGCCGGCCAGCGGCTGGGTGCTGCCATAGCCAACAGGCGTAAACCTGCTGGCGGGCAGGCCCGCCTTGACCAGATAATCGGTCACGGCCTGCGCGCGCCTTTCCGACAGCTCCTGGTTGAAGGCGACCTCGCCGTCGGCGTCGGTGTGCCCGGCGATCTCGATATTGACGGTCGAACAACGCATCGCGGTTTCGACCAGCCGGTCGAGCAGCGCCGCCGAATCCGGATCGATGGTGGCGCGCCCGGATTCGAAGCGGATTTTCGCTTTGGCCAGCAAATCCGCCAGCAGCTGCTGACAGACGGTGGCATCGACCGGCGCCGCCGCAGGCCTGACCGAGATTTCCGGCTTGAACTGCCAGCCTTGCGGAAAATCCTTGCCGAGCCCGGCGCGGATCTGAACCGCCGCCGCTTCGTAGAGGGCATCGCCCGACAGCTTCACCTCCCGGTCGGACACCACGAGCGTGCCGGTCGACAGCCGCGCCAGCGCGCCCAGCGCCGGCACTACCGCATTGGCAAAGCCCGCGGGCGCGCCGACGCTGGCCTTGAGATTGTCGACCACCTTTTCCCGGAGGAATTTGCGCCCGGCCGCGGTCGCGATCGCCGCATGGACGTTATTATCGGGCACATAGCCGGTCAGCGTCACCGTCACCGCAACCGGGTCCTTGTAGGCCTGGAAGACATAGGGCGGCGCCTTGACCTCATTGGCGGCGACCGAAAAACCCTCGGGGAGATTTTTCAGCGCAGCCGCAATCGCTTCCCGGCCGCCGAGGTCGCGCGCCATGCCGGAAAGGCTGACCTTGGTATCTGAAATGGTGACCTTGCCGTCCTTCAATTTCCCGATCTGGTCGAGCAGCAGCAGCGCCGCATTGTCGAAACGCGGCGGTGCGCCCCGGGCCAGATTCATCCGGTCCACCACCTCGACCCCGCCGAGACCCGCGCGGGCGGCCTCCATCAACCTGTTCCTGATGGCCGGCAGGGGCGAACTGCCGCCCAGGGTGACCCGGACGACATCCCGCTCGGCCGACCAGGCGAACGGTTTGGATTCGGGGACGAGCCGGGTCTGGTCGTCGACCAGCCGCACGCCCGGCACGGCCTCCACCGACGCCACCGCGCTGCGACGGCCGTCTTCCGAGAAGGCGTCCGCCGCAAAGGTGACGTCGCGGCCGGCGACCGCCATCCGCGCCTTGTCGAGCACGGTATCCTTGAGTGCGGCATTAGAGCGCGCGGCCAGATCGGCTTCCAGAGGGGGGGTGCTGGTCCAGGCCGCGATCGCCCACAAGACGGCCAGTGGAATCGTGCCCGGCCACCACTTGCTGCTCCACCTGAAAAGTCCGTGCATTGGCATCCCGCGGGGCCTGGCGCCCCGATTCCGAAGTTCGTGAGCTATCGCGGCACCCCCTGACACGAACTTCGGCAACAAGGGGGGCGCTAGCACTGGAGAACAGAGAGAAAACAAACCCTTGCGGGACTGTCAAACTGGAAATAACACGAAAATTGTCCGGATACGCGGGCGCGATCCGACCAACTGTTTCTAACTGTTTCTTCAGCGGTCACCGGCTAGTTTCGAAATCTCGTCACAACCGGCCAGTTCCTGGATGAAGCAGTTCCGCAACAATGTTATCCGCGCTGGCCTCGAAGCGCTATATTTCACCGGCGCGCATCACCTGATGCGACCGCTGTTCGCCGGCGTCGGCGCGATTTTCATGCTGCACCATGTCCGGCCGCGTGGCGACGCCGATTTCCAGCCCAATCATCACCTCGAGGTCACGCCGGAATTCCTGCGCCTGATGCTGGCGCATCTGCGGTCGCACGGGATCGACATCGTGACCATGGACGAGGTGCATCAGCGGCTGATCGATCGCAACTTTTCGCGGCGCTTCGCCTGCTTCACCCTCGACGATGGCTATCGCGACAACCGGGATTTCGCGCTGCCGGTGATGCGGGAGTTTGGCGCACCCATGACGGTCTACGTCGTCAGCGATTTCGCCGGGGGCACCGGGCGGCTGTGGTGGGTGGCGCTGGAACGGGTCATTGCCAGGGCATCCTCGATCGAGGCCCGGATCGGCGACGTCGCGACCCGCCTCGATACCTCGACGCCATCGGCCAAACAGGAAGCATTCGACCGGCTGCACGACTGGCTGCGCTCGTTGCCGGGAGAGCACGACGTGGCCCGCGAAATCAGCGCGCTGTGCGCGCGCCATGGCGTCGACGAGGCCGCCCATTGCCGCGAGCTCTGCATGTCCTGGGATGAACTGAGACCATTCGCCGACGATCCGCTGGTCACGATCGGCGCGCATACCATCACGCATTGCAATCTCGCCAGGCAGACCGAGGCCATGGCGGCCGACGAGATCGCCACCAGCCGCGCCCGGATCGAAAGCGCGTTGCAGCGTCCCGTCCTCCACCTCGCCTATCCCTATGGCGACAAGATCGCGGCCGGCCCCCGCGAATTCGCGCTGGCGCGCGCGAGCGGCTTCAAGACCGCGGTGACGACGCGGCCGGGCATGATCTTTCCCGAGAGCGCCGACCATTTGACCGCGCTGCAGCGAGTCTCGCTCAACGGCAACTACCAGGACAGGCGGTTTCTTCCCGTGCTGACCTCCGGCGCCGCGACCGCTTTCGGCAACGGGTTCCGGCGGATCGACGCGGCTTAACTTCCTTCCTTCTCCCCTTGTGGGAGAGGGGAAAGGTCCCCGTTTCTTGACTCATCCTTCCCCCGCGCCCAAAACCGCCGGCAAAATCAACCGGAGAAACGCATGTTCAAGGATCTGTTTTCGCTGAAGGGCCGCGTCGCTGTCGTGACCGGGGGATCGCGCGGCATCGGCAAGATGATCGCGGCCGGATTTCTCGCGCAGGGTGCGGCGAAGGTCTACATCACCGCGCGCAAGGCCGGGCCCTGCGAGGCGACCGCGAAGGAGCTTTCGGCCGCCTGTGACGGCGAATGCATCGCGCTGCCGATCGACATTTCCACCATGGCCGGCATCGACATGCTGGCGACCGAGATCAGGAAGCGCGAGCCCAGGCTCGACATCCTCGTCAACAATGCCGGCGCTGCATGGGGCGCGGAATTCGACGAGTTCCCGGAGAGCGGCTGGGACAAGGTGATGAACCTCAACCTCAAGACGCCGTTCTTCCTGACCAAGGCGCTGGCCGCCCCGTTGCGCGCGGCCGCCACCGCGGAAAAGCCGGGCAAGGTCATCAACATCGCCTCGATCGACGGGATCTTCGTCAATCCGATGGAGACCTATTCCTATGCCGCCAGCAAATCCGGGCTGATCCACCTGACCCGCCGGATGGCCGCCAAACTGATCAGCGACCATATCGTGGTGACGGCGATCGCACCCGGACCATTCAAGTCCGACATGAACAAGGCCGCGCGCGACAATTCAGACGAGGTGGCGACGCGGGTGCCGTCGGGCCGGATCGGCACCGACGAGGACATGGCGGGCACCGCGATCTTTCTCGCCTCGCGCGCGGGAGATTATGTGGTCGGGACGACGATCGCGGTCGATGGCGGGATCGTCTACGCCAATCCGGGGATCAAGGGCGACGGGTGGGATTGAGCGCGCATCGCTTCAGCCTAAACGAAAGCGGCGACGCTTCCTTACCTCTCCCGCTTGCGGGGGAGGTCGACGCGCTCGCCAGAGCGCGGCGGGTGGGGGAAATGCCCAAGTCAGACTCCGGCGCCCGCTGTGAGACCCCCACCCCGGCCCTCCCCCGCAAGCGGGAGAGGGAGTGGACCGGTGATCACGTCTCGATTTTCACATATTCGAAATCGCCGGGCTTGTTGTCGATCCCGACCTTGGGCGGCGAGATCCAGGGGGCGTAGCTGCCGATATCGGTCACAGGCTTCATCAGCGAGGCGATGAAATCGCCGTCGTCCACTGACGGCAGCCAGTCGTTCCTGCGCTTGTTCCAGGTGGCGTCGTCGATCAGCAAACCGTCGGGCGTGGCATGGACGTCCCTGAACTCACCGATCTGGCGATGGAACGCGACGTTCGGCAGGGTCAGCTTGAAATCGTAGCCTGATGTCGAGATCACCTTGTTCCAGCGCAGCAAGCCCTTGACGCAGTCCTGGGTGTAGTCGTCGCGCAGCCGCATGTTGAGCGCGGTGAGCGCCGGCTCGTCGACCCGCTTGATCACGCCGTCGACCAGCTTGAGCACCGGATAGGTGTCGTTCTTCAGCTGATGGTCGTCCTTGATCTGGGTCTCGTGATAGCGCCCCTTGATGCCGGCATTGAAGGCGTTCGCCGCATTGGTCGAGACTTCCGAGCCGAACAGATCGAGCGACAGCGTGTAGTGCAGGTTCAGCTTCTTCTGGATGGTCGGCAGGTCGATCACCCCGAGCGCGCGGACTTTTGCCACATCGGTGGGATCGCTGATGCCGGCGGCCTTCATCGCTTCGCAGGTGCGCTGCACGACGCGGCTGATGCCGGTCTCGCCGACGAACATGTGGTGCGCTTCCTCGGTCAGCATGAAGCGGCAGGTGCGCGACAGGGGATCGAAGCCGGACTGCGCGAGCGAGTGCAGCTGCATCTTGCCGTCGCGGTCGGTGAAATAGGTGAACATGAAGAACGACAGCCAGTCCGGCGTCGCCTCGTTGAAGGCGCCGAGCATGCGCGGCGAATCGGCGTCGCCGGAGCGGCGGCGCAGCAAATCGTCGGCCTCCTCGCGGCCGTCGCGGCCGAAATATTTCTGCAGCAGATAGACCATCGCCCAGAGATGGCGGCCTTCCTCGACATTGACCTGGAACAGGTTGCGCAGGTCGTAGAGCGAGGGCGCGGTCTTGCCGAGATGGCGCTGCTGCTCGACCGAGGCCGGCTCGGTGTCGCCCTGGATCACGATCAGGCGGCGCATCATGGCACGGTATTCGCCCGGCACTTCCTGCCAGGCCGGCTTGCCGCAATGCTCGCCGAACGGAATCACGCGGTTCTCTTCCTGCGGCGCCAGCAGGATGCCCCAGCGATAGTCCGGCATCTTGACGTAATCGAACTTGGCCCAGCCGCGCGGATCGACCGAATAGGCGGTGCGCAGATAGACCAGCGACTGCTGAAAACCCTCCGGGCCCATGTCGCCCCACCAGTTCATGTAACCGGGATGCCAGCCCTCCAGCGCCTTGAGCACCTGCCGGTCCTCGCTGAGATTCACGTTGTTGGGAATCTTGGTGGAGTAGTCGACGTTCATGATGTTGACGTTCATGGCGTGCTCCTTTGGGTCGGTTTCGTGTCCCGGTGCAGCGTTCTCCCGGCGATGCGAAGCATCGTCCGGCACGCTGCTCCGCAGAGCCGGGACCAATTCAGCAACGAAGGTGGGTCCCGGTTCTGCAGCGCGTCACAAGGGTGCCGCACTGCGCCCGGGACACGGACTCACACCCGCGTCATATCGAACTGCGCCTTCTGGCCGGTGCCGTAACGGCGCAGCGCGCCGTTCTCGCCGACCGCGTTGGGGCGCTGGAAGATCCAGTTCTGCCACGCCGTCAGGCGCGAGAAGATCTTCGATTCCATGGTCTCCGGACCGACGAAGCGCAAGTTGGCTTCCATGCCGGTCAGACTGTCGGGCGAGAAAGAGGTGCGCTCCTCGAAGAACACCCGGATCTCGTCGTCCCAGTCGATATCGTCGAGCGCGAAGGTGACGAGGCCGAGCGCCTCGGCCTGCTCGGCATCGAGCCCCTCGCCGATTTTGGCCTGCGCGCGCGCGACGTCTTCCGGATCGGCCTGAAACCGCGACTGCAGTCGCGTCAGGCCGTGGCTCATCGGATAGGGCCCGAAATTCATCGCAGAGAGTTCAATCGTCGGCGCCGCGCGGTTGTCGCCCTGCCGCGAGCCGATCAGCATGTAGGAGCGGTCGGCCGCAAACACCAGTTCGGCCAGCGTACCGACGAAGCAGGAGCCGGGCTCGACCAGCGTCACCAGCGTGCGCGAGGTGACGTCGATGCGCTTCAGCACCCGCTTCCAGTATTGCCTGATCTCGTTGACCAGCCAGTGCGCCTTGTTGGCTTCCAGGAAGGCATCGCAGGCCAGCACATTGGCGCGGTCGCCATGCGACTTGAACACCAGCATCGCGGTCTCGAGCTCGTTGATGCGCAGATGCAGGATGGCGTCGTCGAGCTCGCGCGCCACCTGCAGCGGCCAGAATTTTGCGCCCTGCCCGATCATGCCGTCGATATCGGCGGGAGGTGCGGTTTCCGGCGCCTGAATTGAAATCGCGGCGATGCGCGCCGCGCGGTCGATATCGACACTGACAAAACCGTAGCGGATGCCATGTTCATCGAAGCTGCGGGTCAGAGGCTCCAGCGAGATCGCCTTGCCGTTGCCGTTGCGTTTTGACGCCGCGGCGAATTCCCTGGCGCGTTCGGCGACCTTGGCATCGAGCTTGCTGTTCGGCACGATCTCGTCGACCAGCCGCCACTGCACCGCGCGCTTGCCCTTGATGCCCTCTTCGATGGTGCAGAAATAATCGGCGTGATCGCGGCGCACCTTGCGCTTGTCGACGACGCGCGTCAGCCCGCCGGTGCCCGGCAACACCGCCAGCAGCGGCACCTCCGGCAGCGCCACCGCGGCGGCGCCGTCGTCGGCGAGGATGATGTGATCGGTCGCCAGCGCCAGTTCATAACCGCCGCCGGCCGCGGTGCCGTTGATGACGGTGACAAAACGCTGGCCGGAATTTTCGCTGGAATCCTCCAGGCCGTTGCGGGTCTCGTTGGTGAATTTGCAGAAATTGACCTTGTGGGCGTGGGTGGCGCCGGCCAGCATGCGGATATTGGCGCCGGCGCAGAACACCCGGTTCTTGCCCGACCGCAGCAGCACGACCTTCACAGCGGGATGCTCGAAGCGCAGCCGCTGCACCGCGTCGGCGAGCTCGATATCGACGCCGAGATCGTAGGAGTTCAGCTTGAGCTGATAGCCCTCGAACAGGCCGCCGTTCTCGTCGACATCCATGGTCAAGGTCGCGACATCGCCTTCGACATCCAGCTTCCAATGCCGGTAGCGCGACGGATCGGTCTGGAAATCGATGTACTTCGCGCCGCCCGCGAGGACGCGATCTTCGCCAGCCATGAGGCCATCCCTGGATTGGTTTTTGGTTGGAAACTTGGTCTGCTTGCCTAACTCAACATGCACAATAATGCATGTTTCTGAATTGGTCTACCCTAAAACGCAGAAAGCTGCATTTTGTTGCACATTATAACGATGACAAAGCAGCATACAAATGCTAGTTCTGGCTCCGCCCCGCAAGGGGATGGCGATCCCGATACCTCAGAGGGCGAAGCTCTCAGCGTTCAGATCAAAAACTACTTTGATGAGCGCTGGGGGCAGTACCCGCCGATCTTGAAGGCAGAGGCGGACTTGATAGCGTCGCTTATGCTCGCATCTGTTCAAACAGCGGTCCGACGAAAGGCTTCGTGAACGTTTCAAGGTCCGAATAGACCGTCTCGAAACGAGCCAGAATGTCTTCAAAATCCCGTTTGTTGTAAACGCGCAGGTTCTTCTGTTGCGCGTCAAGGATTGCTTGGCGTTCGGCTCTCTGGTTAGCGCCAAGCTTATCCATCAATTCTGGAAACATCGCGACGGATTCACGGTGGTCATACCACAGCAGGTCGTCGGGATACTCAGGGCTAGTCCCCCACGCTCCATGAACCGCCTTGTTTCGTTCGGAATACCTACCGCCGATCTCTTTTTGGATTTCCTGAAACCTTTTCAGATCCCTCTCTGACAGTTTTATAGAGGTAACCGTGTCCATCGTTGCCTTGCGACCGCCGTCAGTTTGAAGTGCGAGAAACACACGGATGATGGTTTTGGCTTCTCCGCCCATCAACGATGCCAAAAAAACTCCTAAGCGAGACTCTATCTCGTTCCAGTGCATCGAAATTGCGACTATATACGGAGCCAGATGAGGCCGATCCAAAACGGCGGTTCGTCTAAAATCGAAGGTTATGCGTTTTCCAGGTGGAATAGGTTGAGGCATGGCTAAATCCAATCAGGAAGAAATCGAGTTTCACCCCGACGCGATGCAGCGCTTCGAGCGCGCCGTGTCAGTAGTCGCAAAAAGCCCGCCGCAGCATCGGGTGACGAAGAAGCCGCCTCTGAAGCCCCGCGCGAAGAAGAAGGTCGCCAAAGTTAAATAATCAAAACCGCAATCCGCCAAGATAATGGGATCGTGGCGCATTAATGCGCTCTAGTGCCTCACCAGCCAATCGGCGCGTCAACAACATTGACCGTGAGATTCCTACCCAGCACGAAGGGCGGCGCTTTGAATGTGCGCCTGCAACGATCCATTCGTCGGTTGGAGCCAGATGCCCGCACTCAGGTATGCAAGTCATTGTCTGACGGGACTGAACGTAATTCTCGGGCTCGAACACAACGCAACCACATTTGGGGCAAGCGCACTTAACCAACGGCTTCATAGCTCCGCTCCATTGAGCTGAGCCGCGCTCCCAAGAATGAATTTTGAATAGCGCTCTACGTTGGCTCCGCAAGGCCGTAGGGCGTTCGAAGGGGTCCGGGCCACTAACCCGACCCCTCCACTGATTCGGCCAATATATCAGGGATGGCGCTTACGCCAGCGCAGAAAGCGCTTCGAAAGACTCTTAAAGCGGAGAGGGCGCGTTTTTGCCGTTAGGCCGTCGATAGGTCATGCGCTTGCCGACGATGCCCTTGGCAAGCTCTGTAGCGCGGTCAGTATCGTTCACGCTAAGCGCGGTACGGTTGTTGTTGCGGAATTCAAACTCCGCCAGATAACGATGCAAATGCTTCTCGGAGCAATGCTGATAGGTGCCGCGCATACCGCGTTTGAATACGCTGAAAAAGCTTTCGATCGTGTTGGTGGTGATGACAGTGGTTTTGACAACCGGCTTGCCATCGGGGCGCGTCTCGCCGGTTTCTTCGTTCCAGTAGCGGACGTACTCATCTTCGCCGTGGTTCACGACGCCATGGGCGGAAAACTCGGTGCCGACCTTTTCGTAAACGCGAGCCTGATCCGTCATTAAGTACGCTTCCTTGGCGATATTGACGCGAACGACGGGCAGGATTGCATCGGCGGTCGTGTTCGCAACATGGAAAGTGCGAACCTTTCCGCTATCGCGGTCAAGCAAAGAAAGAACGGTGTTCTTGTGAGCGCCGCCAGCGCGGGCCTTCTTAACGCCAGTGCGGCGGCCGATGAAAGTTTCGTCAACCTCTACTGCACCGCCAGCCGCACCCATCGGTGGGACAAGCCCGCCAACGCGCATTGCTTCACGCAAGCGGTGCATCAGGAACCAAGTCGACTTGTAGCTGATCCCGAGCATACGGTGGACCTGATGCGCACTGATGCCTTTCCTCGAGGCGGTCATCAGGAACAGCGCGGCAAGCCACTTGGTCAGCGGGATTTTGGAGCGCTCGAATACGGAGTTCACGGTCACGGTGAACTGCTGGCGGCAGGCCGGTTCGTTGCACTGATACACGCCGGGACGGTGCGCCTTGCCTTCAAGCTTGGTGAGCTTTTCCTGGTCCGCGTTGCCGCAATGCGGGCAAACCCGACCGTTCGCCCAAACGCGGGCTTCAAGCCATTCGCGGGCTTCGGTTTCGTCGAGGAAGATCGGGTTTTTGAGAAGATCGGTCATGGCTTGCTCCATTGACCGGAAACTACCCGTGGCGGCCTGCTTTGTCATCGTTATAATGTGCATTTTGTTTCATGTGCGGCCGACCGCACCGATCTTCACCCAATCGGCCTTGGAGAGCAGCGGCTGCGCCAGCTTGGCCTTCAGCTGCGCCGAGAGCGCGGATACCGGGAAGCCATCGGCAAAGCCGTCGCCGCCGGCGCCCGCCCGGCGCTGGCTGAGCCTCTCCAGTTCGCCCTGCGCCTCGCCGAACAGCCGCGCCGCGGCGTGCGGCTTCAGCATCCGCAGCTTGAGATTGGCGCCGGCGATCTGGATGCAGGCGCGCAACAGGACCCGCTCGCGGCCGCCTTGCGGTGCCGCCGCCCACACCGCTTCCAGCACCTGCTGCGACTCCCAGAAGAAGCCGTGATCGTTGAGAACCAGCCCGTAGCGTAGCGCCGGGTGGCGCGCCGGGACGAAGTCGCGGAATCGGGAGGGCACCAGCGTCATGACCTGCGCCAGCGTGTCGTAGTCGGCGTCGGCACCCGCGGCCGCACCCGGGACATAGGCCCAGCGCGGCAGCGGAAGACTGGCCCCTGATGACGAAGGGATGCTCATCGCGGCATCGCCATAACCAATGTTTTAAGCGGCGCGCCCCTGCGAGCCTTCATGCGTGTATAAAATGCGTCTTGCAAAATCCGAGATGGTATCCAGCGTCTTTTCCGGCGCCTCGCGATGCGGCGAATGTCCAGCCCCGGCAATCTCCGTCACATCGACGGGACAATAGCACTCTTCCCTGGCAATCTCGATCTGTCTCATTGTCCCATACTGATCGTCGCCCCCCTGCAGGATCGCAACCGGCACCCGTATATAGGCGAGGTAGTCCGAAATGTCCCAGGAGCGAAACTCAGGGTCGAGCCAGGCGTCGTTCCACCCGTAAAAAGCGTTGTCGACATCCTTGTGCCAGCGCGAAAGTTTTGATTTCAGATCAGACGTCTCGTAGGCCTTTCTGATCCCGGCGATCGAGCTTACCGAAATATCCTCAACGACAAAGTGCGGCGCGATCATCGCGACGCCCTGCACGCGATGATCCTGGTGCGAACCGGCATAGATCGCCGCGATCGAGGCGCCATCGGAATGGCCGACCAGAATCCCGCGGCGAAAGCCTGTTGCGTCGAGCAGCTTCGGCAGCACGTCCTGCGCCTCGACATGCATGTAATCGAGCGGGCGCGGCAGCGCTGATGGCGTCGAGGCGCCATAGCCGGCGCGCGAATAGACCAGCACGCCGGCCGAGGTGGCGGCCTGCAGCCTGTCCGGAAAATCGCCCCACAGCCCTACACAGCCGAGGCCCTCGTGCAGCATGACGATGGTCGGCGCCTGGTCCGGCGCGGGCCCGATCATGCGGTATTCGAGATCGGAGGTGCCGATCTTGAGAAAACCGGAGGGGGACAGATTGGTCATTGGGTTAGCTTTCCGAAATGATCGAGACGGCGCAACCCCACCGTCGCCCCTGCGAACGCAGGGATTCAAAATCCCGGGCGTTCGTTGTGAAAGAAGGTCTCTCACGCACCGAGTGTCAACGATAGGCCGCGGCGTATGGATCCCTGCGTTCGTTCGCAGGGACGACGAGGCTACGGCGCCCCATCCCGCAGCTTGAACCTTTGAATCTTCCCCGTCGCCGTCTTCGGCAGGCTCTCCACCACATCGATCCAGCGCGGATATTTCCACGGCCCGATCTTCTGCTTGACGTGCTCCTTCAGCGCCTCGTGCAGGCCGTCGGTCGTGGCACCGGATCGCAGCACCACGAAGGCCTTCGGCTTCAACAATCCTTCCGGATCGGCTTCCGGCACCACGGCGGCTTCCAGCACGGCGGGATGGGTGATCAGCGCGCTTTCGACCTCGAACGGCGACACCCAGATGCCGGAGACCTTGAACATGTCATCGCTGCGGCCGCAGAAGGTGTAGCGGCCGTCGGCATCGCGGATGTATTTGTCGCCGGTGCGGGTCCAGTGGCCGGCAAAGGTCTGGCGGGTCTTGCTGCGCTGGTTCCAGTAACCCTCGCCGGCGGAGGGCGCATCGACCAAGAGCTCGCCGACCTCGCCGTCGGGCACGTCGTCGCCGGCATCGTTCACCAGTCGCACCCGATAGCCCGGCACCGGACGGCCCGCCGTGCCGTATTTGATGTCGCCGGGCGCATTCGACAGAAAGATGTGCAGCAACTCGGTCGAACCGACGCCATCGAGAATGTCGACGTTGAACCGCGACTTCCAGGCATTGCCGACCGATTCCGGCAGCGCCTCGCCCGCCGAGGTGCAGACCCGCAGCCGCGTGCCGCCGCGCTCGTTCTTCATGGCCTCGTCGTTCAACATCGCGGAGAACAGCGTCGGCACGCCGAAGAAAATCGACGGGTTGTAGTTGTTCATCAGCGCGAACATCGAGGCCGGCGTCGGCCGCTCCGAATTGAGCACGGTGGTGGCGCCGACCGACATCGGGAAGGTCATGGCGTTGCCGAGGCCATAGGCGAAGAACAGCTTTGCCGCCGACAGGCATACATCGTCCTCGCGGATGCCGAGCACCTGCTTTGCGTAGGTCTCCGCGGTCGCCGCCAGACTGGAATGCAAATGACGCACGCCCTTGGGCATGCCGGTCGAACCCGACGAATACAGCCAGAACGCCGGCTCGTCGGGATGGGTGGCGACGGTCGCGAATGAATCGCTTTCACCGGCGAGTTCATCGGACAATTTCTTGTAGCCGTGCGCGTCGTTGCCGGCGACCACGACATGTTCGAGATCCGGCATCCGCCCGACCATGTCCTTGACCACGGGCAGCAGCGCTTCGGACACGAACAGCACCCGGGCGCGGCAATCGGCCAGCACATAGGCATATTGATCCGGGGTCAAAAGCGTGTTGAGCGGCACCGGAACGATGCCGGCGCGGATCGCGCCGAGAAACACCGCCGGGAAATCCACGGTGTCGAGCATGATCATCGCCACGCGTTCTTCGCGCCGGACACCGAGCCGGCGCAACAGATTGGCGACACGGCAGCTTTGCTGCTGCAAGCCGCGATAGGTCAGTTCGGAAACGGTGTCGGTGAAGGCGAGCTTTGCGCCGCGGCCCTCGTCGATATTGCGGTCGAGCAGCCAGCTCACCGCGTTGTAGGAACTGCCGCTCATGCCGCGCTCCCCAAGCAAAAGCGTGTCACGACGTCTCCTCCCCAATTTAAGAATTATAATTCATAGAAATGCACTAGATGCGCTTGCTGTCAATCCTCGTCGGCATTATGTTTCCGAAGCGGGCGCCGCCACGGCCCAAACAACGACAAGGGATATGACCGAAAATCTCGATCCCGAAACCGGCTTCCTCGAGCAACTCGGCCAGCGTGTCCGCACCATGCGCGGGCTGGCGGGCAAGTCGCGCAAGGTACTGGCAAAAGTCTCCGGCATTTCCGAACGCTATATCGCCCAGCTCGAAAGCGGCAAGGGCAACGTCTCGATCGTGCTGCTCCGGCGGGTATCCAACGCGCTAGGCGTGAGGCTCGAAGATCTGCTTCCCACGACGGAGCTGGCGTCAGACTGGCTGGTGATTCGCGAACTGATGCGCAAGGCCACAGCGGAGCAGATCGCGCAAGCCAAGGATATCCTCTCAGGTAATGGCACATCCGCGCATTGGACCTCGTTTTCCGGCATTGCCCTGATCGGCCTGCGCGGCGCCGGCAAATCCACCCTCGGCAGGATGCTGGCGAAGAAGATCGGCTGGAGCTTTGTCGAACTCAACAAGGAAATCGAGCGGCAGAACGGATTGTCGGTCGCCGAAATCATCGCGCTCTACGGCCAGGAAGGTTTCAGGCGGATGGAGCAGGCCGCCCTCGGCCAGTTGCTGGCGCGAAAAGAGCTCATGGTGCTGGCAACCGGCGGCGGCATCGTCTCGGAGCCCTTGACCTTCGACCTGATCCTGCAGTCGTTCTACACCATCTGGCTGAAGGCCCGCCCGGACGAACACATGGCCCGGGTGCGCGGCCAGGGCGATCTGCGCCCGATGGCCGACGACCGTTCGGCGATGGCCGAGTTGCGCACCATTTTGCTCAGCCGCGAGCCGCTCTATGCGCGGGCGAATGCGGTGGTCGATACCTCAGGCCTCAGCGTGGATGCCGCCGCCGCGCGCCTGGTCGACGCGGTGGCGCCGGTGCTGCAGAGCGAAGCGAAAATGTTCGCGCGGGGGTAAGTGGCTGTCGGGCCTCGCCCTCTTCCGCCATTCGCGATATTCATCCGCGCATGAAACTGCTCTTCCTCCACGGCGCGCCCGCCGCCGGCAAGCTGACGGTCGCAAAGGCGCTGCTGCAGCTGACGCCGGGGCGGCTGTTCGACAATCATGCGGCGATCGACCTCGCGCGCACTTTGTTCGACTTCGGCGCGCCCGGGTTCTGGGAGCTGGTCCATAGCACCCGATATGCGGCGCTCGACGCCGCCGGAGAGTACGGCGTTCCTCTTGTCGTCATGACCTTCTGCTTTGTCGAGCCGGAAGACCTCCCGCAATTCCGGAAACTCGAAGAGATTGTGCAGCGGCACGGCGGTGAGTTGCTGCCGGTGTTTTTGCACTGCTCG
>NZ_JAURXB010000248.1 GCF_030654605.1 Bradyrhizobium sp. | reverse complement strand
ATCTCCATCCCGCCCCACTCAGGGGGGCGTTGCGCAACGTACCGGCGCGGGGCGGGGATGCGGTGGACGGGGATGGCGTGCTGACGAGGGCGCCTGAAGCGGACGGCGAAATCATGTGGTCCCGACACCCCAAGGGCTGGTGTCAAGTTCCCGGGTTTGCCGGGGGCGACGGTGGCAAAAGCGCAGGGCTCACCGAGGAGAGCATGTATAAGCCGTAAACTGCCGCGCAGGGAAAGTCGGATGTTTCCGCTGGACCTGTATGCTCGTGTGCGTTTTTTCGTTCGACTTTTGCACACGAGACCGCGGGTGCAGCGCGCATCCGGCTTTCCCTGCGCCCTCTGACTGCAGAGGGCGTGACGTGACGGGCAAACCTCGGGCGAAACGCGCCGCGAGTCGTGAAGCGCTGTTTGCGCACACCCACACCTGTCATCACCCGCGAAAGCGGGTGACCCAGTATTCCAGAGACGTCAACGTTGAATCGATAGGCCGCGGCGTACTGGATCCCCCGCTTTCGCGGAGGATGACGAGTTGTGGTGACGGGAGAGTGTTGCCTCAGATGGCACTGCCTTCCGCGCCGCTGGCATCCGGCGCGAAACCGCCGAGTCTCGCTTCCAGCGCCGCGATCCGCGCCTTCAGCGCCTCGTTCTCCTCGCGCGCCAGCCGCGCCATGTCCTTGACCGCCTCGAACTCCTCGCGCTTGACGATGTCGAGGTCGCGCAGGATTTTCTCGGCCTGGTTGCGGACGACGGTGTCGACCTCGCGCTTGACGCCCTGGGCGGCGCCCGCGGCGTCGTTCATCAGACGCCCGATCTCGTCGAAAAACCGGTTGCTGGTCTGGGTCATCGTGAAAATCTCCGGTCGGCTGCGAAGGAAAATGCTGGATATGACAATGGCGATCCCGAAGGCGCGGTTCAAGCCCAATCAGGGCCAGCAAGGGTCAGGTTGCCTTGTCATGACCCGGTTTCCTTGCAATCGTATCGCATTGCCAGAAACACAAAACCGCCCACCGGAAAACGAGAAGAAACGTCCCATGATCGACCAGCAGATCGAGATTCCGACCAAAGACGGCCACACCACCACCTTCATCAGCCATCCCGAGCGCGACGGCCCGTTTCCCGTCATCATCTTCTACATGGACGCGCCGGCGATCCGCGAGGAACTGCGCGACATGGCGCGCCGGCTCGCGACATCAGGCTATTACGTGATGCTGCCGAACCTGTATTACCGCTCCGGCGTCATGGAGCTTGGCCCGATCCCGCCCGACCCGGAAGCGCCCGAGCGCAAGGCGATGTTCGGCTACATGAACTCGATCAACATCCCCATGGTGATGGAAGACACCGCCGCCCTGCTCGCCTGGGCCGAAAAGCAGCCGGCGGCGAATACCGGGATCATCGGCACGGTCGGCTACTGCATGAGCGGCCGCTACGCCATCAACGCCGCGACGCATTTTCCGGTCAAGGCGGCGGCCTCGATCTACGGTACCCATCTGGCCACCGACCAGCCCGACAGCCCGCATCTCGCCGGGCAGAAGACCAAAGCCGAACTCTATTTCGCCTGCGCCGAGACCGACATCTACGCGCCGCAGGAAATCATCGACAAGGTCGCGGCGGGCGTGAAGGGCGCCAATGCCGAGGTCGAGATCTATCCCGGCACCCATCACGGTTTTGCCTTTCCGAAGCGGCCGGTCTACCACCGCGACGCGGCCGAACGGCACTGGGAACGGCTGCTGGCGCTCTACAAGCGCAACCTGACGAAGTAGTATCGGCAAAATGAGGTAAGTCGCTTGCTGCCATGCTTCGAGACCCTCGCGACGCTCGCTCCTCCCGAGCGAGCGCCAAAGCGCTCGTCCGGGCATGAGGACTTGTTGTGCTTCAACAAGCCAAACCTCATCCTGAGGAGCATCGCGCAGCGATGCGTCTCGAAGGATGGGCTGCAACACTGATTCCAGGTACCAGATGCAATTTCTCACCATCGCCTTTCCGGTATTCGATCCGATCGCCATCGCGATCGGGCCGATCGCGATCCGCTGGTACGCGCTGGCCTATATCGGCGGCATCGTGCTGGGCTGGCTCTATGCCCGCGCGCTGATCAAGAACGAGAGACTGTGGGGCGGGCCGGCGCCGATCACGCTGCCGCAGATGGACGATTTCATCCTCTGGGTGACGCTCGGCATCATCGTCGGCGGCCGCACCGGCTATGTGCTGTTCTACAATCTGCCGTTCTTCATCGAGCATCCGGCCGAGATCTTCGAATTGTGGAAGGGCGGCATGTCGTTTCACGGCGGCTTTCTCGGCTGCGTCGTCGCGGTGATGTGGTTCGCCCGTCGGAACGGCATTCCGATCCTGTCGCTCGGCGACATCACCACCGCGGTCGCGCCGATCGGCCTTCTGCTCGGACGTCTCGCCAACTTCATCAACAGCGAGCTGTGGGGCCGGCTGGCGGATTCCAGCGTGCCCTGGGCGGTGGTGTTTCCCAATGGCGGGCCGCTGCCGCGCCACCCCAGCCAGCTTTACGAGGCCGGGCTCGAGGGTATCCTGCTGTTCATCATCCTGGCGGTGATGATCCGGATGGGCGCGCTGAGGCGGCCGGGCCTAATCCTCGGCAGTTTCATCGCGATTTACGCCTTTGCCCGCATCACCGCCGAGTTCTTCCGCGAACCCGACCCGCAGCTCGGATTTTTGTGGGGCGGGCTGACAATGGGTATGCTGCTGTCGGTGCCGATGATCATTGTCGGAGCGATCCTGATCGTGGTGGCATGGCGCCGGACGCCGACGAACCTGTTAGCCAGCCAGCAGACACAATGAAATGAGCGACTCCATAAGGGACACCGTGACCGAATATTCGCCGCTGCAGTCCGAGATCAAGAAGCTGATCAAGTCGTCCGGTCCGATGCCGGTCTGGCGCTACATGGAACTGTGCCTGACCCACCCCAAGCACGGCTATTATGTCTCGCGCGATCCCTTGGGGCGCGAGGGCGATTTCACCACCGCGCCGGAAGTCAGCCAGATGTTCGGCGAATTGCTCGGGCTGTGGGCGGCGTCGATCTGGAAGGCGATCGGTTCGCCGCCGCTGCTGCGGCTGATCGAACTCGGGCCCGGCCGCGGCACCATGATGGCGGACGCGCTGCGCGCGCTGCGGGTGCTGCCGCCGCTCTATCAGTCGCTCAACATCCACCTGGTCGAGATCAATCCGGTGCTGCGCGACAAGCAGAAGGCCACGCTGTCGGGCGTGCGCAACATCTTCTGGCACGAGCACATCGACGAGGTGCCCGACGGGCCCTCGGTGATCTTCGCCAACGAATATTTCGACGTGCTGCCGATCCACCAGGTGGTGAAGCGCGAAACCGGCTGGCATGAACGCACCGTCGAAATCGACGACACCGGCAAGCTGACATTCGGCGCCGCGCCCAATCCGATACCGCGCTTCGAGGTGCTGCTGCCGCCGCTGGTGCGCGCCGCCCCGGTCGGCGCGGTGTTCGAGTGGCGGCCCGATGCCGAGATCATGAAGATCGCAACACGGGTGCGCGACCAGGATGGCGCGGCGCTGATCATCGACTACGGTCATCTGCGCAGCGACGCCGGCGATACCTTTCAGGCCATCGCCCGCCACAGCTTTACCGATCCGCTGAAGAATCCGGGTCAGGCCGACGTCACTGCCCATGTCGATTTCCAGGCGCTGGTGCGCGCCGCCGAAGACCTCGGCGCACGGGTGCACGGTCCGGTGCCGCAGGGCGATTTTCTCAAGCGGCTCGGCATCGAAACCCGCGCGGTGACCCTGATGGCGAAAGCCAGCCACGAGGTTTCCGAGGACATTTCGGGCGCGCTGAAGCGCCTGATCGGCGGCGGCCGCGGCGGCATGGGATCGATGTTCAAGGTGCTCGCGGTCTGTGAACCCCACCTCGACGACGTCGCCGGCTTCCACGACGACAACGACGAAAAGCAGGACGCCAGGGCAGAAGCACCATGACGCTGGAATCGCCGCTGCTCTCGGCCATTCCCGGCCTGCGCCACGCTTTTTTCACCCGCGAGGGCGGCGTGTCCGGCGGCATTTACGGCAGCCTCAACGGCGGCGTCGGCTCGAACGATGATCCCGCTCACGTCGAGGAAAATCGCCGCCGCATGGCGGAGCAGTTGAACGTCAGTCCCGCGCATTTCCTCAGCCTCTGGCAGACCCATTCGCCCGATGTCGTGGTGGCATCAAAACCCTGGCAAGGCGGATCGCGGCCGCGCGCCGACGCCATCGTCACCCGCACCGAGGGCCTCGCGATCGGCGCCACCGCGGCCGACTGCGGACCGATCTTGTTCGTCGATCCCGCCGCGCGCGTGATCGGCGCGGCGCATGCGGGGTGGAAGGGCGCGCTGACAGGCATCCTGGAATCCACGGTCGACGCGATGGAAAAGCTCGGCGCCGAGCGCGACGGCATCGTCGCCGCGATCGGTCCCCTGATCCGCCAGCACTCCTACGAAGTCGGCGGCGAATTCGTCGAACGCTTCATCGAGGCCGATGCCGAGAACGGGCGCTTCTTCATTCCCTCGGCGCGCGAGGGCCATTCGATGTTCGACCTCGCCGGCCTGATCCGGATGCGACTCGAAAACGCGGGCGTGCACGTGATCGACGACACCGGCATCGACACCTATTCCGACGAGCGCTTTTTCAGCTACCGCCGCTCGGTGCATCGCCAGGAGCCGGATTACGGCCGGCACGTGCATTCGATCGCGCTGGAGCGCGAATGACGTCCCGAAACCGGACAATGCCGCTGCCCTAGACCTTAACACGATTTAACGATATCGCTTGATGCGATGAGGGACACTCACGCACCCCTGTTCCGGGCCAGCCCAGCGCGCGCCGTTGCCGCGGCGACGTGGCTTGCGATCGCCTGCGGACTCGGCGGCTGCGCCGGCGGCGGCGCGGGCGGTGGCCCGATCGCGATGGCCGGCAGCGGCCCGACGGTGGCGTTCGAATCGATCGACGGGCCGCCGCCGCAGGTGTTCGAGCGGATGGTGGGTGTGCTCGACAGCGAATCCAAGCTGCGCAACCTGCAGATCGTCTCCCGCGAGGGCGCGGCCTCCTACCGGGTGCGCAGCTATCTCGCCGCCCAGGTCAGCCGCGGCCGCACCACCATCGCCTGGGTCTGGGATGTCTATGACCGCGACCAGCAACGCGCGCTGCGGCTGTCCGGCGAGGAACCGGCCGGCAAGGCCGGACGCGACGCCTGGGCCGCCGCCGACGATCTGATCCTGCGGAAAATCGCGCAGGCCGGCCTTTCCGGCCTCTCCGGCATGATCAACGGCACGGCGCCGGCGGAATCGCCCCTGCCCGCCCCGGCGCCCGCCCGGCGCGGCCCGGCGGTGGCGAGCGCTCCAGCTCCCGTTTCGGACGGATTTACGGTCAGTTCGCTCGGCAGCGACAGCGCCCTGGGTTACAGCAGACGTTAACGCAAAACGCCCCCTGAGGCCTCCTGGACCTGATTTTGCGCAGGAAAACCCGAGAAAACCGGATTCGACGGTTGCCAGCCGGATACCCTCCTTGATATCACCTCGCTCGTCGAAACGCGCCGCTTCTGTGGGTATTCCAAGATGCTGAACATTGTATCCAGCAAGGCGCGGGGAGAGGCCCTGATGTCGGCCAAGAACGGCTCCATCAAGCTCGTCGCGGGCAATTCCAATCCTGTTCTCGCCAACGAAATCGCCCAGCAGCTGGGCCTGCCGCTGACCAAGGCCGTGGTCCGGCGCTTCGCCGACATGGAAATCTTCGTCGAGATCCACGAGAACGTCCGCGGCTCGGATGCATTCATCATCCAGTCGACGTCGTTTCCCGCCAACGACCATCTGATGGAACTCTTGATCATCACCGATGCCCTGCGCCGGTCGTCCGCGCGCCGCATCACCGCGGTGATACCGTATTTCGGCTATGCAAGACAGGACCGCAAGGTCGGCTCGCGCGCGCCGATTTCCGCCAAGCTGGTGGCCAATCTGATCACCCACGCCGGCATCGACCGCGTCATGACGCTCGACCTGCACGCCGGGCAGATCCAGGGCTTCTTCGACATCCCGACCGACAATCTCTACGCCTCGCCGCTGATGGTGCGCGACATCAAGGAGCGCTTCGACCTCGCCAACGTCATGGTGGTCTCACCCGACGTCGGCGGCGTGGTCCGCGCCCGCGGCTTGTCCAAGCGCATCAACGCGCCGCTGGCGATCATCGACAAGCGCCGCGAACGCGCCGGCGAATCCGAAGTCATGAACGTGATCGGCGATTGCGCCGGCTATACCTGCATCCTGATCGACGACATCGTGGATTCCGGCGGCACGCTGGTGAACGCCGCCGATGCGCTGCTCGCCAACGGCGCCAAGGACGTCTACGCCTACATCACCCATGGCGTGCTGTCCGGCGGCGCCGCCGCCCGGATCGCCGGCTCCCGGCTGAAGGAGCTCGTCATCACCGACTCGATCCTGCCGACCGAAGCGGTCAGCAAGGCGCCCAACATCCGTACGCTGTCGATCGCCGGCCTGATCGGCGAAGCCATCGGCCGCACCGCCGCGGAAGAATCGGTGTCGAGTCTGTTCGACTGAGATTTCGCTTCGTGGCTGCGTAGCCCGATTGCGCCATCGGCGGCGTCTTGCGCCGGCCCGCTGGATCCCTCCGGGCTACAGATTTACATTCCGCCGGAACCAATAACCCGCTTGCGCGTGATGTCTGGGGGGCTGGTTATCGGGGGATTCGAGTTTGACGGACTTGTTGGTCGTGCTGGTCGTTGAAGACGACCCGTTAATCCAGACGCTCATCGACGAGGCGCTCCGCGACGGCGGTTACGAACCGGCGATCGTCGCCTCGGGCG
>NZ_JAURXB010000236.1 GCF_030654605.1 Bradyrhizobium sp. | reverse complement strand
CGCGACCAATCTGCGCGAGCGGCGCGGCGTGCTGGAATGGGCGTTCGAGGCCAAGCCCGGCGAGGTCAAGGACATCGCGTTCGCCTGGCGCGTGCGCTGGCCCAAGGACAAGGGCGTCGTCATGATGCCGGGCGGGTAGGGCGGCGGTCTTCTCCCTCTCCCCGTTCTTTACGGGGAGAGGGTCGGGGGTGAGGGGCTGCTTCCGCAAATTCCAATAGATGCAGTGAGTATGCGGAGGCTCCCCCTCACCCGAAATTCGCTATCGCGAATTTCGACCTCTCCCCGCTTGCGGGGAGAGGTGACCCAAGCTACTTCGCCTTCAGGAAATCACCGACTTCCAGCAGCACGAATTCGTTGTCGTCGGCCTTGTTGGGATCGCGGCTCGACGAGAACGGCAGGTTGTTGTCGTTGCCGACGATGATGTGGGTGGCGTCGACGCGGTCGACGTTCTCGATGGTGAAGAACGGGAACGTCAGCGCGCCGTCGCTGAGCGGCTTGCGCGCCTTTTTGTCGGGATCCCGGATCTTCATCAGATCGATATAGGCGATCTTGCGGACCGGCTTGCCGGCATTGGCGTCGGTGAGTTCGATTTTGTAGACGCGTTTGAACTTGGCGAGGTCCGGAAAGCAGTTCTCGCCGCGGGTGCCCTGCTGGCAGGCCTTGTCCGCGGTGCCTTCGCCATTGTCGCGCTCGATGATCAGGCCGCTGGTGGCATCGATCATGTTGAAGTCACCGATCGCGTGGCCGTTATTCTCGAACACATAGTGCCAATAGCGGCCCGTGAACTTTTCCGCCGCGACGTCGAATTCGAGTATCCGCGCGGCTTCCTTGCCGTTGACCTTTTCCACGTCCTTCTTGTCGGCATCCCACAACGGGCCTTCCAGCAGGCCGTACAGGAACTTGCCATCCTTCGATCCGCCGAAGCCTTCATAGCCCTTGGAGCGGCGCAGATTGACGGTCGTGTAGCTCGCGCCGGGGGCTGCCGGCGACTGCACCGACCAATGGTCCGGCGAACGCACCGGCTTGCCGTCGGCCATGGTGTCGAACACCGCCAGCACCTTGCCTGATTTGTCGGCCTTCAGGATGTAGGGGCCGAATTCGTCGCCGATCCAGAAGGTGTCGCCGACGATCTGAAAACCCGCGGTGTCGAAGTCGGCGCCGGTGAGATAGCGCTTGGCGGTGTCCTCATGCAGGATACGGAACGGCACCTTCTTGTCGGGGTCGTGCAGGAACACGGTTTCCTGGCGGTCGATCTTGCCGGTCGTCCAGTCGATCTTGTGCCGGTTCAAATACAGCATCGAATCGGCCGAGTTGTAGCGCGAGCCCATGCCGTTGTCGGTGAGCACCCAGAACGAGCCGTCCGGCATCACCTTGATGCCGGAATGGCCCTGCAGCGGCTGGCCCTTGAACGGCAGCGACACGCCGGTCGGGCGCTCGTAGGATTTTCCCATCACGCTGCCGACGGCGTCGACCCGGCGGCCGGTGGTGTATTTGCCCGCGGTCTTGAGATCGGCAGGCGCATCGGCGGGCGCTTCGACAAAGGATTGCGCCGGCAGCACGGCATGGCCCTTGAGCGTGGCTGGAAATTCGCCTTCGCCCTGTGCGAACGCGGCCCCCGTAGCCAGAACGATCGACGCGACGGAACAAAGCAGTGACATGCGCATGGTTAGTCTCCTGGAATGGACCATGCGGTGTTCTGCGCAGCGCGCGTTACAGCGCGCTGACGAATTTATGAAGCGTGGGTGACGCCTGTGGGGAACGTATGGTCTTGCGCCGCCGCTGAATCACCGAACAATCGGCAGACTTAGCTGTTCGGGCCGCGGTCCATGCTGACAGGTTGCCAGCGCCGGAGCGAGGTGTTTTGCAGCACCGACGGATTGACGCAGCTGACCGGCCACATGCCCTGCAGTACCAGTGACAATTCGTAGCCGACGCGGCGCTTGCGCGCCTCGTCGAAGCGTGCCGACGCCGAGGCGACGTGGGCGGTCAGGGTGACGTTTTCCATTGATAGCATCGGATTGTTGTGGGACGGCGGCTCCTTCTCCAGCACGTCGAGGGCGGCGTGGGCGATCCAGCCCTCCTGCAGCGCCTTGATCAGGGTTTCCTCGTCGACGGTCGGGCCGCGCCCGGTGTTGATGAAGATGGCGGTCGGCTTCATCTGCCGAAAATGCTTTTCGCCGAGCATGTGGTGAACCTCCGGCCGCGCCGGGGCATGCATCGACAGGAAATCGGATTGCGACAGCACTTCGGACAGCGTCGCCGGCATCACGCCATGATCGGAAATCAGCGTCTCCTGAATGAAGGGATCGTAGGCCATCATCCGAAGCCCAAACGGGGCGGCGCGCTTGGCGACGGCGCGCGCCACCCGGCCGAACGAGATGAAGCCGAGCGTCTGCCCCATCAGGCGGGAGATCTTCAGCAAAGCCGGGCGGCCCTCCGACCAGCGGCCTTCCCGGACCATCCGGTCCTGTGTGACCAGCTGGCGAAAGCCGGCCAGCAGCAGCATCATGGCGTGGTCGGCGACTTCCTCGATGAAGGTGTCGGGCACGTTGGTGACGGGAATGCCGCGCGCGGTGGCGGCTTTCACGTCGACGCTGTCGACGCCGACGGTTCCGAGCGTGATGACCTTGCAGTTTTCGAGGGCGTCGATGACGGCCTTCGAGATCGGCATGCCCTTGGCGTAGATGGCGTCGGCGGTGCGGGCGGCCGCGATGAATTCCGCCTCATTGGCCGGCGCCTCGATGATCTCGGCGCCGATCGGGTCGAGCGCCTCTTTCTCATAATCATAGCCGCCGCCGGCGACCGTGAAACTCGCGCCCTTCGGTGTCACCACCCTGAATTTCGGCATTTTCTGCTCCCCGATTTGACGCGTCGGTGTTGGTTATGACCGCGACGCTCGTCGCCGCTTCGCTATTCCAGCATCTTGATCGGCCCCGCACAACTACCGGCTGTTGTGATGAAAAAGACGGCAGTTGCAATAGTACTTCTACGGGAGGGCCATCGTAACAAAACGCTAATGCATTTCACTATAGCGTGATGCGAATCATTCCGCCAACGGGCCCGCGCGCCGCGCCCAAAATCCCGGAGACTGCCCGTGAAGCTGACCAATCTGACGATCACCCCCAAGCTCGGCATTTTGGTGGGTGTGACGCTCGTCGGTCTCTGCATTGCAGGTGCGCTCGCCGGCTACTTGATGCAACGCGAGATGATGAGCGCCCGCATCGAACAGACCAGGGCGATCGTCGAGATGGGCCGCAACATGGCGGCCGGGCTGCAGAAGCAGGTCGAGGCCGGCCAATTGACCAAGGAGGCCGCGATCGCCGAATTTACCCGCCGCGGAAATTCGATGACCTACGACAAGGGGGCGGGATATCTGTTCGGTTACACGATGGATGGCGTCGCGCTGATGACGCCTAATCCCAAGCAGCATGGTACGAACCGGCTCGACGTCGAGACCGGCGGCAGGAAGCTTGCGCGCGAATTACGCGACGGCGTAGCTGCAAAGGGTGAGATCCTCCTTCCCTATGAATATAGCAAGCCCGGTGAGAAGGAGATCATTCGCAAGATTTCGTATGCCGTGGCGATCCCCGGCTGGAACATGTTTATCGGGACCGGCGCCTATATCGACGATATCGATGCCAAGCTGACGCCGATCATGTGGCTGTTGGGTCTGGCGTGTCTCGCTATCGGCGTGATCGCCGGCAGCATCGCCTGGATGATCGGCCGCAGCATCAGCCGTCCGCTCGGCCTGCTCGGCGACCGCATGCAGGCGCTGGCGAATGGCTCGCTGGAAGGTGAAATTCCCGGCATCGGTCGCGGTGACGAGGTCGGCAAGATGGCGGCGACCGTCCAGATCTTCAAGGACAACGCAATGCGGATTCGCGGGCTGGAAAAGGCCGAGGCGGAGACCCAGGGGCGCGCCGCGGCGGAACGCCACGCGGCGATGGAAAACCTCGCCAGCGATTTCGAGCGCAGCGTCAACGGCATCGTCCGCTCGGTGTCGACGGCGGCGGCGGGCATGCAGTCCACGGCGCAGTCGATGACGGCTACCGCGAGCGACGCCAGCGCACGCGCGGCGACCGTCGGGGCCGCGTCCGAGAGCGCATCCAACAACGTCGGGACGGTCGCGGCAGCGGCGGAAGAACTTTCGAGCTCGGTCGCCGAGATTTCCCGCCAGGTGACGCGGTCGAGCGAGATCGCCAGCCAGGCGGTGGCCGGCGCCGAACGCACCAACGCCACCGTCGGTGCGCTGTCGACCGGCGCCGAGAAGATCGGCGAAGTGGTCAAGCTGATCCATTCGATCGCAGCCCAGACCAATCTGCTGGCGCTCAACGCCACCATCGAAGCGGCGCGGGCCGGCGAGTCCGGCCGCGGCTTCGCGGTCGTGGCGTCCGAGGTCAAGGCGCTGGCCAACCAGACGGCAAAGGCCACCGAGGAAATCTCGGCCCAGGTCGCCGCGATGCAGGCTTCCACCAGCGATGCGGTTGTCTCGATCGGCGGCATCACCGAGACCATCGCGCAGATGAGCGAGATCACCGTCAGCCTCTCGACCGCGATCGAACAGCAGGGTGACGCCACCCGCGAGATCGCGCGCAACATCCAGTCGGTCGCGGCCGGATCGAGCGAGATCAGCGCCCATATCGGCGGCGTCTCGACCGCCGCGGCAGCCACCGGCACCGCCGCTTCAGACGTGCTTTCGAACGCCCGCGAGCTCGACAATCAATCCGGCATGCTGCGCGTCGCGGTCGACGAATTCCTGACCAAGGTTCGCGCGGCGTAGGTTTGTGTTCGTAGGGTGGGCAAAGGCGCTCTTGCGCCGTGCCCACCCTACGCAACGGGCGCTACTGCTTTTCGATTCCGGCGCCCTTGATCAGTTTCTCCCACACCACCAGCTGTTCCTTCAGGAACGCGGCGAACTCTTCGGGAGGGCCCGAAAACGCCTCCATGCCGCGGTTGGCGAGCTGGCCCTTGATGTCCGGCCGTTCGACGACCTTGCGGATCTCGGCGTTCAGTCTGGTAACGATGTCCTTTGGCATGTTGGCGGGTCCGAGATAACCCTGCCACGACGTGATGTCGAAGCCTTTCACCGTGGCATCCATGGTGGGAAGTTCGGGCAGCAGGGCCGAGCGCTGCTTGGTAGTGACCGCAAGCGCCTTCAGCGCCTTGGCGTTGACATGGGGCAGGCCGGTCGGGACATCGATGAACATCATGGAGACGCGCCCGGCGATCAGGTCGGTCAACGCGGGCGGCGAGCTCTTGTAGGGAACGTGAAGCAGATCGAGGCCGGCGAGGCTGGCGAATGTCGCACCCGACACGATCGCCGCAGAGCTGCCGCTGGCAAAGGAATACTTGCCAGGCTCCTTCTTGGCCAGCGCGATCAGTTCGGCCACCGAGTTTGCCGGAATGTCGGGGTGAATCACCAGCATGAACGGCAGATCGCCGGACCGCGCGATCGGCGTGAAGTCCTTGATCGGATCGTAGGTCATGTTCTTCATCAAGTAGGGATTGGCCGAATGCGGCGTATTCGTCGACACCATCAGCGTGTAGCCGTCCGGCGCGGATCGCGCGACATGGCTCGCCGCGAGCGAGCCGTTGGCGCCCGGCTTGTTCTCGATCACGATGCCGACGCCGAGCGCAATGCCGAGTTCCCTGGAGATGATCCGGGTCGTGGTGTCGGTGCCGCTGCCGGCGGCGAACGGCAATACCAGCGTGATGTTGCGGCTCGGGTAGGGGGCCTGCGCGGACGCCGCGGATGTCAGTCCGGCGAAGATCATTGCGAAGGCCGCGGCTGCACCCAGGCGTTGTGTCGATAGCGAAATCATTCCGTTTCGTCTCCCTTGGAGCCTTGTTGGGGCTTTTTCGATGGATTTCTTGCCGGCCACGCTAGCCTGCCCGAGGCCAAAACGAAAGCCGGTACTGCGCCGCAGCTATCCGTCAATTGCATAGGTTACTGCGCCGCCGATGCGGGCCTCGAGGCGATCACCACGCCGGCCAGCACCAGCACATATCCCGTCAGATGGAACAGCCGCGGCTGCTCGCCGAGCAGCAGGATCGCCATCGCCGAGCCGAATACCGGCACCAGATGAAGGAACGGCGAGGCGCGGTTCGGGCCGATCAGCGCGATGCCGCGGTTGAAGAACAAATAGGCCAGCGTCGATGGAAAGATCATGACGTAGATCACCGTCGCCGCCGTCAGCGCATCCGGCTTCAGCCTGACGCCGGTCGAAAACTCCCAGATCGAGAACGGCAGCAGCAGCAGTGCGCCGCAGCCGATGGTGAAGGAAATCAGCGACAGCTGGTGGATCTTCGGCCGCCGCGTGATCAACGCCGAATACAGCCCGAAGCTCAGTACCGCGCCGGCGAACATCACGTCGCCGCGGTTGAACTGGATATTGACCAGCGCCGCGAGATCGCCGCGCAGGAGGATGGTCAACACGCCCGCGAGCGAGATCGTGATGCCGGCGAACTGCGCGAGAGTCAGCCGCATCCCGAACAGCAGCAGCGACCACAGCGCCACGAACAGCGGTCCCGACGACTGGATCAACAGCGCGTTCAGCGCCTCGGTATATTGCAGCGCCCAGTAGGAAATCGCATTGTTGAAGGCGAAACCGGTCGCCGATAGCCCTACCATCATGGGCAGGCGTGCGCGCAGCGCCGGCCAGTCCTGCTTCAGGTGCGGCCAGGCAAACGGCATCAGCATCAGGAAGGCACCGATCCAGCGCACGCAGGACAGCGTCATCGGCGGCACATGGCCGGCGACATAGCGTGCGAGCACGATATTGCCGGCCCAGAACAGCGAGGTCAGGCTCAGGAGCAGATAGGGCTGGTTATTGAGCCATCTGACCGGGTCGGGGGCAGGCGGTGCGGGCGCGGGAATTGTCATTTGTTTCAGGGAAGAGTTGTGCCGGAATTCCGCCGCGCGACAAGTCCCGCATCCGCAATGCTACAATGCCGGAATCAGAGCGAGCGAGGAGCAGGCGATGGGCGTGGATCTGTTGAATATCACTGGGCTGAAGGAGCTGGAGCAGCAGGAGCCGGTGGTGATGGTGAACCTGATGCGGTTCCACGACCGCTCGCTCGACGGCGACGGCTCGGGCTGGGATGCCTATCTGCGCTACAGCGCTCTGACGGTGCCGATGATCAAGGCGCGCGGCGGCACCCTGCTGTGGACCGGCGATGCCAAAGCCGTTGCGCTGGGGCAGCAACACGGCAACCAGTGGGACTATCTGGCGCTGGTGTATTATCCCTCGGTGGCTGCCTTCGTCGACATGATGACGTCCGAAGACTACGAGACCCGATGCGATCCGCATCGCCGCCACGGCTGCGCCGAGCATGTGATCATCGCTACGGCGGAGGCCTACAGCAAGTTCAAGATGGGCTGACGGCACAGGACTCGCTCGTCGTCCCGGCGAACGCCGGGACCCATAATCCCGGTCGTTTGTCGTTCGGAAGGTCGCTTCATCCCTGCGCGAACGACAGGCCGCGGCGTATGGGCCCCGGCGTTCGCCGGGGCGACGGCAGAGATCAGCTGATTTCCTTGCGCACCGTCGCCGCGGCGTCGCACATCGCCTTCAGCTTGCCGAAGGCTGTGTGGCGCGGCATGTATTTCATGCCGCAGTCGGGCGCGGGGATCAGCCGTTCCGCGGCGACATATTTCAGGCCATTGCGGATACGATCGGCAACCACCGCGGCGGTTTCGATTTCCGGGTTGCCGAGGTCCAGTACGCCGAGCATGATCTTCTTCGAGGACAGATCCTTGAGCACGCCGAGATCGAGTTTTGGTTGCGCCGCCTCGATCGAAATCTGGTCGGCCGTCGTATCGGACAACTCAGCGAGAAACGAATAGCCTGCGGGCTTCGTGGAGCCCGGCACCACGGCGGCATAGCCGAAACACAGATGCACCACGGTCGGCACCGTGATGCCCTGCAGCGCGCGGTTGATCGCCTTCACCGCGTAGCGCTTTGCCAGTTCGGGATTGTTGCGCACCCAGGGCTCGTCGAGCTGGATCACATCGGCGCCGGCCTTCTGCAGGTCGAGGGCTTCGGCATTGACGGCTTCGGCGAAGGCCATCGCCAGTTCCTCGTCGTCCTCGTAGAACTCGTTCTTGGCCTGCTGGCTCATGGTGAAGGGGCCGGGCAGCGTGATCTTGGCGGCGCGGTCGGTATTGCGGCGGAGAAACTCCATGTCGCGCAATTCCACAGGCTGGCTACGGCGGACCTTGCCGACCACGCGCGGCACCGGCGTCTCCAGTCCCGAGCGCGATTTGATCATCGCGGGATTGTCGATGTCGATGCCCTCGAGCGCGGTGGCAAAGCGGTTCGAATAACTCTCCCTGCGGATCTCGCCGTCGGTCACGATATCGATGCCGGCGCGCTCCATGTCCCTGATGGCGACGATGGTGGCGTCGTCCTGGGCTTCTTCCAGATGCTCCTCCGGCAGCCGCCACATCGCATGCATGCGGGTGCGCGGCACTACCGTTGCCAGCATGGCGCGGTCGACCAGCCATTCCGGCTGCGGATAGCTGCCGACCACGGTGGTCGGCAGCAGATGTTTCGGCATGTTCACGATGCAAACCGCCGCACCAGATCGGGCGTAATCTCGCCGATGCTGCGGATGCCGAGCAGCGCCAGATCGCGGTTGATCTCGTCCATCAGCAGCGTCAGCGCGCGCCGCACCGCGGCTTCGCCGCCGGCGACCGCCGCATAGAGCAAGGGCCGGCCGACGAACACGAACTTGGCGCCGAGCGCCAGCGCCTTGATCACGTCGGTGCCGCGGCGGATGCCGCCGTCGAGCATCACGGTCATGCCGCCCGCTTCGGCCGCGATCTCCGGCAGCGTGCGCAGCGCCGACACGGCAAAATCGAGTTGGCGGCCGGCGTGATTGGAAAGGATCACGCCATCGGCGCCGCTCTCGCGCGCGATGCGCGCATCCGCAGGCGAGATCAGGCCCTTGACCACCAGCTTGCCGTTCCAGCGGCGGCGGATCAGCTCGAGATGCTTCCAGGCCAGTTGGTCGCGATGGCCGATGTTGCGCATCAGGTTCTTGGCCAGCACCGGCGGGCCGCGCTTGGCGTCCATGTTTTCGAAATGCGGCATGCCGTGATTCATCAACGTGCGCGCCCAGACGCCGAACAGCCAGTGCGGATGGCTCACGGTGTCCCACGCCACCCGCGGCGTGATCGCCAGCGGGACCTGAAAGCCGTTGCGGATATTGTTCTCGCGGTTGGGCGGCACCGGCACATCGGCGGTCACGACGAAGGTGTCGTAGCCGGCGGCGGCGACGCGGTCGACCAGCGGCTCGATGCGCGAAGTCTCGCCGGCGAGGTAGGCCTGATACCAGGCATCGGGATTTTCCCGCCGCACGTCCTCCAGGGTGATCAACGACGAGGCGCTGAGGATCATCGGCAGGTTCATGGCGGCCGCCGCGCGGGTCAGCACGATGTCGCCGCGATAGGCGCACAGCGCCGACGAGCCCATCGGCGGAATGCCGAACGGCGCCGCATAGGTCTTGCCGAACAGCGTGGTGGTCTGCTCGCGGCCGGAGACGTCGTTCAATACCCGCGGCACGAAGCCGTATTCCTCGAAGGCGCGGCGGTTGTCGCGCACCGAGGCGTCGGTCTCGGCGCCGCCTGCGATGTATCCGTAAAGAAATTTCGGCAGCCGTCGCCTTGCCGTCGTCTCGAAATCGTCGAGCGAAAGATAGCGCCGCAAGTTACGTGGAACGGCGCTGGCTTCGCGTTGCACCGTGGGCGGCGGGGCTTTTTCGGTGGCGGTCTTGTCGTGCACGTTGGCGAGCCTTCTCTTGCGGATCTTGTTTTAGGGAGTCCGTCGGGCAGGTGGGCGGCCAGCGGGCTTCTGGTCCGACTTGTTGATGGACGCGCTGAGGTCCTGCAGCGCGCGGCGGGCATCGCTGATCACGACGGCGGAGCGCTTGTCGAAGCTCTGGACCAGTTCGCGAAGGGAGATCACGGTCGGCAGCAGCTCGCCGCCATATTTGTCGCTGCCGACGTTGGCCAGGAATTTCTGGGTCTGGCCAAGGCCATCGTCGATGCCTTTCATGACATCGTCGGAGACGTCGACGATGTCGGTGATCCGTCTGCCGTTGCTTGCCAGGCTCGCCGTAAACGTCTCGAAGTTGAGCAGCGTGTCCTTCACCGCTACTTCATTCTCCTTGATGACCTTGTCGATGTTCCGCAGCGCCACCCGGATCTTCCCCTGCGTGTCCAGCAGCGCGTCCGGGTCGGCCGTCAGCACCGGCACGCCGTCCTTGTCCAGCGGAACCGGAGGGCCGTCGATCGCGCCGCCGATCAGCGATATCGCGGCCACGCCGGTCAGTCCCTGAAATTCGAGCCCGGCCTCGGTGTCCTTGCGGACCGGAGCGGTGTTGTCGATCATCGCCAGCGCCACCACCCGGCGCGGGTTATCCAGCGTCAGCGAAACGACCTCGCCGACCCGGACGCCGTTCAAATTGACGCCGCCGCCCTTGTGAAGGCCGGATGCGGAGCCTTCGAAAACCACCCGGAGCGGGACCCGTCCCTGGACGCCGGTGTACTTCCGGATGCCGAGAAACGTGCCGAATCCCCCGGCGATCAGCGCCAGGGTCAACGATCCGATCAACAGGCTGCTCGCCCGCGGTTTCATGTCCGGTATCCAGCTGCAAACAGCATCAACGGATAGCGCAATTGCCGCCTCCAGTCACCGTTTTCCGGACAGATGATGGGTCAGGCCGCGGTCGCGGGCTTGCGCGAGGCGAGGAAAACGCCTGCCAGCACCAGCGCGAAGCCGATCACATGGAACAGCCGCGGGTGCTCGCCGAGAAAGACGATCGCCATCGCGGCGCCGAACATCGGGACGACATGAAAGAACGCCGCCGCACGGTTGGCGCCGATCAGGTGCACGCCGCGATTGAAGCACAGGTAGGCCACGGTCGAGGGGAACACCGCGACATAGAACAGCGTCAGCAGGTTGGCGCTGTCGAGCTGCATCAGCGGCCGGGTCATCAGTTCCCAGACGAACAGGGGAATCAGGGCGGCGGCGCCGCAGCCGAAGGTGAAGCCGACAAAGGAAAGGCCGTGGATCTGCGGGCGCTTGAAGGACAGCGTTGAGTACAACCCGAAGATCGCCAGCGCGGTGATGAAGATGATGTCGCCGATGTTGAATTCGATGTTCTTCAGCGTCGTCAGGTCGCCCTGCAGCAGGATGACCAGCACGCCCGCCAGCGACACCGCGAGCCCGCCGGCCTGCGCCAGCGTCAGCCGGATGCCGAGCAGCAGCAGCGACCATATCGCGACGAACAGGGGTGCTGCCGACTGCAGCAACAGCGTGTTCAGTGCCTGGGTGTGCTCGAGCGCCCAGTATTGCATGGTGTTGAAGGCGCTGATCCCGGTGACGGAAAGGATCACCATGGTGCCGAGCCGGCCGCGGATCGCGCCCCAGTCGCGCACCAGATGTTTCCAGGCGAATGGCAGGATGATGAGAAATGCCATCGACCAGCGCAGGAACGACAGCGTGACCGGCGGAATATGCCCGGCGGCGAGCCGGCCGACGATGGCGTTGCCGGCCCAGCACAGCGCGGTGATGGACAGCAGCAAATAGGGCTGGTTGGCGATCCAGTTCCCGGAGGGGGCGGCGCCTGACGTGCGGTCGGAAGCAGACATTCTCTGGGCTCGGTTCATGGCGCCGCGCCCGGCCCGGCGCGGAACCGGGCCGGAATGTTCGCCCGGCAAGCCTCACAGACACGGGTTTTGACCGGCTTTCAATGGCGGAAGACGCATCGCGACCATGCGAGGCGCAGCCTGCTCACGCCGTCAGCGCATGCGCGACCGCGCCCGCGGCGATGGCGGCGTCATTGGGATCGATTTCGATCTGCAGCCCGCGCTGCCCGCCATTGACGAACACGGTCAGATGGCTCAGCGCCGCCTGCTCGATCGCCACCGGCACGCGCTTCTTCTGCCCGAACGGGCTGATGCCGCCGACATGATAGCCGGTCATCCGTTCGGCATCGGCCGGGCGCATCATGTTCGCCGACTTGCCGTCAAATGCCGCCGCCAGCTTCTTCATGCTGACCTCGCAATCCGCCGGCACCACCACACAGACCGGGGTGCCGTCGACCTCGGCCATCAGGGTCTTCAGCACGCGGTTCGGGTCGACGCCGAGCGCCTCGGCGGCCTGCAGCCCGGTACTTTCGGCACTGGAATCGTAGACATAGGTGTGCAGCTTGAAGGCGCAGCCGACCTTCCGCAGCGCAAGGGTCGCAGGCGTGGTCTTCGACATGGTGCCATTGCTCCGCGTCACGAGGCGGAGTCCAGATAGCAAATTCCGGGGCGGGCCGTCACGCCCGCTCTGCTCACAATCGCTTCCGCGATGCTCAGTTGGTCTGGCGCTCGGACATGGCCGACCGACTTTTGACTCACATCAATGCCGCTCCACTGCGCACCGCTACCGTTTGACAAGGGCGGGGAGCCGGGACTTCAAATGGAGGGAGTGCCATGGCCGCAAGATTCGGAATGACGCTGATTGCTTCCGCAGCCTTGGGCGTCAGCGTGTTGCTGGCGACCGCCACTGCACAGCCCGGTCCAGGATCCGGATTCATGGGCCCGGGCATGATGTCGGGTCCCGGCATGATGGGACCGGGGATGATGGGCCGACGCGGTTTCGGCGCGATGTGCAATCCCGGCGCCAGCGGCTTTGCGGAGTGGCGGGCCGACCGGATCGCCGAACTGGTCAAGCTGACCGACGCGCAGCGCGGCAAGTTCGATGAATTCAAGGCAGCGTCGATCAAGGCGGCGGAGGTCATGCGGAGCGCCTGTCAGACCGATGTGCCCGCGACCATCGTGGGGCGGACCGAAGCGATGGAAAAGCGCATGGACACCATGCTGCAGGCGATCAAGACGATGCGGCCGGCGCTGGAGGCGTTCTACGCGACGCTGAGCGACGAGCAGAAGGCCAAGCTCGATTCGAACTACGGCCGCGGCCGGTTCGGGCGCTGGCGCGATCGCTGGTAGGTCGGACAGGGCGCTGCCGCAGCAACCGGGACTGAGTTGCGATCGCTGCGGTGACGCCGGCGTTTTAATCCGGCATCACGGCTCCGAGCCTTCCGCCGCGCTCGGCACTGCCCTCGGGTCGCCACAAATTTTAAGGGGATATCAATGGGTTGGAGACCCTCCAACCCGGTCGAAAGAGCCCGTTCTTGCTTGCTTCGATAGCCTGCTTCCTTTATCCGATGGTATGCCTCGCATGCGAGCGGCTCCGGCCGTGATTTCGGCTGGGCGCATGATCCGGAAGAGTGGGAACCGTTTTTCCGAACCGATCATTCTCGGACCAGGACTGTTGCAGAGGGATATCTTTCGAAATGACCAATGTCGTCGTCGTCGGCGCCCAGTGGGGCGACGAAGGGAAGGGCAAGATTGTCGATTGGCTGTCGGAGCAGGCCGACATCGTCGTGCGCTTCCAGGGCGGCCACAATGCCGGCCATACCCTCGTCATCAACGGCATCACCTACAAGCTGGCGCTGCTGCCCTCCGGCGTGTTGCGGCCCTCGAAGCTGGCGGTGATCGGCAACGGCGTGGTGTTCGATCCGCAGGCCTTCCTCGACGAGGTGACCCGGCTGAGGGGCCAGGGCGTCGCCATCAGCCCGGAGAACCTGCGCGTCGCCGAGAACGTCACGCTGATCCTGCCGCTGCACCGCGAGCTCGATGCGCTCAGGGAATCGGCCAACGCCCTGACCGCGATCGGCACCACCCGGCGCGGCATCGGTCCGGCCTATGAGGACAAGGTCGGCCGCCGCGCCATCCGGCTGATGGATCTGGCCGATCTCGATACTCTGCCGCACAAGATCGACCGCCTGCTGGCGCACCACAATGCGCTGCGCCGCGGCCTCAGCCTCGAGGAAATCGACGGCGGCGGCATTTTGAAGGAGCTGAGCGCGCTGGCGCCGCAACTTTTGCCCTACGCCGAGACGGTGTGGCGGCTGCTCGACCAGAAGCGCCGCGAGGGCAAGCGCATCCTGTTCGAGGGCGCGCAGGGCGCGCTGCTGGATGTCGACCACGGCACCTATCCCTATGTCACCTCGTCCAACACCGTGGCGGCGCAGGCGGCGACCGGCACCGGCATGGGCCCGTCCGCGGTCGGCTATGTCTTGGGGATCTGCAAGGCCTATACGACCCGGGTCGGCCAGGGCCCGTTCCCGACCGAGCAGGACAACGAGATCGGCCGCAAGATCGGCGAGCGCGGCCGCGAGTTCGGCACCAATACCGGCCGTCCGCGCCGCTGCGGCTGGTTCGACGCGGTGCTGGTGCGCCAGACCGTGCGGACCTGCGGCATCAACGGGCTGGCGCTGACCAAGCTCGACATTCTCGACGGTTTTGACACCATCGAGGTCTGCACCGGCTATACGCTGGACGGCAAGGAGATCGACCATCTGCCGGCCGGCGAGGGCGCGCAGGCCCGGATCAAGCCGGTCTACGAGACCATCGAGGGCTGGAAGGAGCCGACCGCCAATGCCCGCTCCTGGGCGGATTTGCCGGCGCAGGCCATCAAATATGTCCGCCGGGTCGAGGAATTGGTGGGTTGTCCGATCGCCTTGCTTTCCACCAGCCCGGAACGCGAAGATACTATTCTGGTGCAGAACCCGTTTGAGGCTTAACGAGATGTTACCGGAAGGCCTGCAATGTGATGGCCTGCCAGTTTAAGGGCCTGCAATGTTGAGACGATATGGCTGATTACTACCCGCTGATCGCCCGCGCCATTGCCGGCCTGGATCCCAGTGCCCCCGGCGAGAGCCGGCGTGCGCTGTATGAGCGGGCCCGCGCCGCGCTGATCGCGCAGCTGCGCAGCGTGCAGCCTCCCTTGAGCGAATCCGAGATCACCCGCGAGCGGCTGTCGCTGGAAGAGGCCGTCCGCAAGGTCGAATCCGAGGCCGCCCAGCGTGCCCGGGACGCCTCGCGCGCCGGCGCCCGCGCCGGCGATTCCTTCCGCGCCACGACACGGCCAACGGGCCGGCCGGGCGAGCCGGCGCCACCGGTTGCCGCACAGCCGCCGGCTTCCACGCCGCCGGCGCGTCCGCGCCCGCCTTCGCCGCCGCCCGCGCGCAACGACCGTCCGCCGCTCGGCCAGGACGACCGTTCGCAACGCAACCCACGTCCCGATGCCGCCCCGCAGCCGCCGCGTCCGCAGCCGCCGCAACCGCAGGTCCCGATGCAGGATCCGCAGCTGCCGCCGACCCGCGAACGCACCGGCGCGCCGCGCCGCGGCCCCGACAACAACGCGCCGCAGGCGCCGGGCATGCGCGGCTTCCGCGACATCGCCGCCGACGCCGACGATCTCGGCCGCGCTGCTGCGCAGGCCACCCGCTCGGCGCGCAAGACCTACGCCAACGTGCCGTCGCCCTCGCCGGAATTCGACCGGCTCGAGCCGAGCATGGAGAACCGCGGCGCCGATCCCGACGCGCCCTATTCCTATGACGAATCCGTCGAGGAGGCCGAGCGCTACGCGCCCTCCGCGCAGCAGCAGCAACCGCCGCAGCGGCCGCAACGTTCGCGCCTGACGCAGGACCGCGAGAGCGAGGCGAAGAAGCGGATCCGGTCCGGCACCGTGTTCCCGTTCAAGAGCGCGATCGCGGTCGGCGTCGTGCTGATCCTGGTCGGCGCCGGCATCCTGTGGGGCAAGTCGCTGGTGACCACGGTCTCCGGGCTGTTCAAGTCGCAGCCGGTGGCGGACGCGCCGAAGGATCCCTCGACGCCGCTGTCGAAGCCGAAGATTCCCGATCGCGTCGGCCAGCCGTCGTCGTCCGACCAGCTCGCCCCGGTGGCGCAGCGCGTGGTGCTGTATGACGAGGATCCCTCCGATCCCAAGGGCAAGCAATATGTCGGCTCGGTGATCTGGCGCACCGAACAGGTCAAGGCGTCCGGCGCCCAGAAGGCCGATATCGCGGTGCGCGCCGAGATCGAGATCCCCGATCGCAAGTTCAAGATGACGATGTCGTTCCTGCGCAACACCGACACGTCGCTGCCGGCCAGCCACACCGCGGAACTGACCTTCATCCTGCCGCAGGATTTTGCCGGCGGCGGCATCGGCAACGTGCCGGGCGTGCTGATGAAATCCAACGAGCAGGCCCGCGGCACGCCGCTGGCGGGCTATGCGGTGAAAGTCACCGACGGCCCGAAGGCGCTGTTCCTGGTCGGCCTGTCCAACATCGATTCCGAGCGCTCGCGCAACATCCAGCTCCTGAAGGAGCGCTCCTGGTTCGACGTGCCGCTGGTCTACGTCAACCAGCGCCGCGCCATCATCGCCATCGAAAAGGGCGCACCGGGCGAACGCGCCTTCAACGAGGCGTTCCAGGCGTGGGGCGAGTAGGCGCAGGTTAGTATAGAGAAGCGCGCTCCCCATGTCGTCCCTGCGAACGCAGGGACCCATACGCCGTGCCGTCGATGTCAGGGGATGGTGTTGGCGGGCTTGTTGAATCATTACGTCACGGCTCAGACGACCGGGATTATGGGTCCCTGCGCCCCGTGCGCAATTGCGCACTAGGCAGGGACGACAGCTGACTAAATTTTCAAACATCGCGTGAGCATGAACACGACTTCGCGTTCTCGCGGCGCCATGCGCCCGAGCTTTGCGTCGAATGCCGCCCTCGAAAAGCAAGAGGGCGCAGGGAAAGCCGGGTGCGCGCTGCACCCGCGGTCTCGTGTGCAAAAAGTGTAGAGGTAGGCGGCACACGAGCATACAGGTGAAGCGGAGGCATCCGGCTTTCCCTGCGCGATGGTTTAAGGCTTATACGCGCTCTCCTCGGCGAGCCCTGCACTCTTGCCGCCGTTGCCCGCGGGAAGTTTTGCTTCCCGCGAACGTGACACCTGCCCTTGGGGTGTCGGGACCACACGATTTCACCGTCCGCTCGAATTGCGCTCGTCAGTCGCAACTTCCGCGTCCACCGCATCCCACCGCGCGTTCGTGACGATCGCGACCCGCCCCTCTCATCGGGTGAGACGGGCGAATCCCTAAAGGTGATTTGCCCGACGTGTTAAGCGGAATATTTTTGATTTCGGGGCTTGACTTTCGTTTCTGATAATCGGAAGTGATTTGCCCGTCGGGTTGTTTTGTCGCGGCCGGGCCGCGAGATTTCGCTTGCGCGCGAGGCGAAGCAGTTCGCTGACGCCGTGGGCAGATCGGACAGGAAGTCCCCTTTGCGCAATGGCGAATTCCGGTATGCTGGTCAAAACACGCGAAGGCAAACCATGAAACGCTACCTGATATTCGCAGCTGTCGGCCCGTTCCTCGGCGGGTTCCTGATGCTGTTCGCCACCACTTACGCGTCCGGCTACTGGACCCAGACCAGCGCCGCGGAAGTGACAAAACTGTTCGTGGTGTTCGGCAAGACGCTGCAATTCGCCTATCTGTTCGGCATCGTGCCGGCGCTGATGATGGCCGCGGTGGACGATATTCTGTTCCACGTCCGACGGATCGGCTGGGTGGCCCGGATGCTGATCGTGGGAGCGATCGCCTTTGCCATGGCGCAATTGATCTACGGCGGCCTCCGACTGGAGCCCGGCGCCGTGCAGTTCATTCTCTACGGCCTGCCGGGTCTCGTCCCGGCGGTGGTGGCGTCATGGCTGGCGCATAAATTTGCCGAGCCGCAGCCACAGCCAGCCGCCTGACCGCGACGGCGTGACGCAACTTGCGGCCGGCTGGCGCGTTACCATGTGATGGCGATGTCGAACGAAGAAATCATTTCCCCCAACCCGACGCGGTCCCGGAACAATTCCGGGGCCGGTTTTCGCGGCGCCACGGCGCGTGGTCCCGTCATCGATCAGGACGGGAGGGAGATCCGCCCGGAGACGCTGGGCCCGCAGGCCGGCGGCTTTCACTTTGATTTCGGCACATCGAGCGCCAATCCGTTCGGCAATCTCACCCGTGAGCAGCGGCTGGCGCGGCTCGATGCGCTGTCGAAACTGCTCGACGTCGCCTTCATCGTGCCCGGCACCAACATCCGCTACGGCATCGACGGCCTGATCGGATTGATCCCGGTGGTCGGCGATATCATCACCACGGCGATTTCGCTGTGGGTGGTGCGCGAGGCGCGCGCGCTCGGCGCGCCCTGGCATCTGACGACGCGGATGCTCGGCAATGTCGCGCTCGATGGCGTGGTCGGTCTGGTACCGCTCGCCGGCGATGCCTTCGACGTCATGTTCCGCGCCAACGTCCGCAACGTGCGCATGCTGCAGCGCTGGCTGGACAAGCAACCGCGCTAGCGCGTCGCGAGAGACGGCACTGGCGCGGGATCATCGAACATGAAGTCTTACGCGGCGTCCGCGTTGGCATCGGCGCTGGCGGGCTCGGGCTCGGGGGCACGCGGGCGGCGCTCGAGCGGAAAGTCCTGGCTTTCATACAGCGTGCGGATGCCGCTCTGATCGAAGCGGGCTTCGTCGACCTGCAAATAGGCGCCGTTCAGCGAATCCGCCGGCAATTCCTCGATGGCGAAGCGAACCGCTTCGGCCGCAGTGCCAAATCGCCGATAGGCGAAACCCGCCCGCTTCTTCTTGCGGATCGCGGCAGGAAACAGTTCGGCGGCAGTGTTGTAACTGAAGGCAGCCATGGTCAGTGACCTCTAATCTTTTTCGTGAGAACGCGATTCGGAAACCGCGAACGTATCGTGCGGGCGGGCTCAAGGGCGCGTCGGCACACGTCATTTCAGGACAGTCTTTAATATAAGCTCGTTTGCCAGAAATGCGACTCCTGACGGGCCGGATGATGAATCCGGGCACCTCCGTACCGGTCAAAAAATATATCGTTTTATTTCAATGGCTTGAGCGGCCTAGAGCTTGCCGAGCAGCAGCAGGATCAGCAGCACGACCAGAATAACGCCGCCGAGACCCATGCCGGAGTGGCCCATGCCGTAGCCATAGCCGCCAAACCGGCCGCTGAAGCCGCCTAATAGGAAAATAATCAGGATGATGACGAGTATCAGACCGAGCGACATGGCACTCTCCCCTGGGGGCGGCCGGCGGATGAAAATCCGTCATCCCGCCTTCCCATAGCAAAGCATATCCGGGGCGAAGGTTCCATCGAGGGGAACCTGAGATGGTGCGTGAGAGAGGGCGACTCTTCCCCTCTCCCCTTGTGGGAGAGGGTGGATCGAATGCGCCTAGCGCATTCGAGACGGGTGAGGGGTTCTTTCGCGGATGGAGCCCCCTCATCCGGCAGCCTTCGGCTGCCACCTTCTCCCACAAGGGGAGAAGGGAAGAAGAGCCGCGATTTACTTCTTCTCTTCGATCGGCACCACCTTGAGCGGCGAGGTGTAGGGTTCGACGCGCAGCGACTCGCTGGCGATCAGGCCGACCTGGCGCAGCGGTGCCTGTTCGAGATCGCCGGTCGGCGCCTTGCGCACCGCATATTGCCATGCGGTCATCGAGCCCTTCGCCACCAGCATTCTGGCGATGCCGCCGGCATGGTTGCCCTCCAGCTTCGCCAGTTCGTCCGCGGTCAGCCCGATCACGATTTCATCCTTCGCGGTGATGACCTTGAACAGGGAGACCTGGTCTGCGGCGAAAGCGGGCTGGATCACAATGCACTCCATGATGAGGCCGGCGAGGCCAATTGCAGGCAACAGGCGGGACGAAATTGACGACATCTCGAGACTTTCCGTGGGTTTGCGCGCGAGGCAGGAGAAGCGAAATGACCAATGAAAACCCCGCGCGACCAGCTCTTGGTCGCACGGGGCGGATGATTGGTTCGAACGCTAGTATTTGCTGCCGATCCTTCGAGACGGCCACTTCGTGGCCTCCTCAGGATGAGGTCTAAACCTGCTGAAGCACAACCACCTCATGCTGAGGAGCGAGCGCCGCGAGCGTCTCGAAGCATGGGCAGCAAGCGATAGACCTCGCGAGAACTCACTTCGGCTGCAGCTTCAGCGCCGCCGAATTGATGCAATAGCGCAGTCCGGTCGGTCCGGGGCCGTCCTCGAAGACGTGACCGAGATGGCCGTTGCACTTCGAGCACAGCACTTCGGTCCGCACCATGCCGTGGGTGACGTCGCGCTCCTCGTCGACATGGCTCTCCAGCGCCGGCCGGGTAAAGCTCGGCCAGCCGCAGCCGGAATCGAACTTGGCGTCGGACTCGAACAGCGTCTGGCCGCAGCCGGCGCAGGTGTAGGTGCCCGGCCGATGCTCATGCTCGTATTCGCCGGAGAACGGCCGCTCGGTCGCCTTCTCGCGCAGCACCGCATACTGCATCGGCGTCAGTTCCTTGCGCCACTCGGCCTCGCTCTTCTCGACCTTGCCGCCCGTCGTCTTGGTGTCGGACAATGCATTCTCCCGTGGTTGATCGTCATTGCGAGCGAAGCCAAGCAATCCATGCTGCAGCAAGGGAAGAGATGGATTGCTTGGCTTCGCTCGCAATGACGGGAAACTATTTTCTCAATTGGTGACCTTGGCCTGGCTCACCAGCGTCGGCTTCGCGATGTAGTTTTCCGCAAAGATCTTCTTCAGGTTCTCGACCTTCGGGATGTCGTTATAGGCAATATAGGGCTGGGTCGGGTGCAGCGTCAGGTAGTCCTGGTGATAGGCCTCCGCCGGATAAAACGCCTCCAGCGGCCCGACCTTGGTCACGATCGGCTTCTTGTAGACCTTGGCGGCGTTGAGCTGGGCGATATAGGCCTCCGCCACCTTCTTCTGTTCGTCGGAATTGGTGAAGATCGCCGAGCGGTAATGCGGGCCTGTGTCCGGGCCCTGGCGGTTCAGCTGCGTCGGGTCATGCACGACGGAAAAGAAGATCTGCAGCAGCTTGCCGTAGCTGATCTTCTTCGGGTCGTATTTGATCTCGACCGTTTCGGCATGGCTGGTGGCGCCGGTGGAGACCAGGGTGTAGTTGGCGGTCGCCTTGCTGCCGCCGGCATAGCCGGACACCGCGTTGAGGACACCGGCGGTATGCTGGAACACGCCCTGCACGCCCCAGAAACAGCCGCCCGCCAGAATGGCGGTCTGGACGCCGTCGGCGGCCTTAACGTCCATCATGGGGGCGGGGATGATCACGGCATCTTCGGCGGCGCGCGCGGGCGCGATGGCCAGGGTCGAGATCGCCAGCGCGCCGAGCGCGGCGGCGCAGAGCGAAAGACGGGTGAAGCTGCGGGACATGAGGTTTCCTCTGGGGTCAGCGGATTGGTTGATAGTTTAGAGCGGCCGTCGCGGTTCGCAACGCCGGCGGCCGGCCCGATGTCCCCAAGATACGCGGCGGGGCGGGGGTTGTTACATCAGGATGCACACGAGTTCGTGAATGGAAGCGGCGTGTGTTCAGGATGTTACGTGTCCCGGACGCGGTGCAGCGCATCTTAGCGCTGCTCCGCAGAGCCGGGACCCACGGCACCGACACCGCAGCATGGGCCCCGGTTCAGCAGCGCACCGCGAAGACGCGCTGCGCTGCGCCCGGGGCACGGCAGCGTCAGATCACCACGCTCAGCCGCTTCGCGGCGCGGGTGATGCCGGTGTAGAGCCACCGCCCGCGGCTTTCTCCGAACGCAAAGCTCTCGTCGAACAGCACCACGTCGTCCCATTGCGAGCCCTGCGACTTGTGCACCGTCAGCACATAGCCGTAGTCGAACTCGTCATAGGGCTTGCGCTGTTCCCACGGGATGGTGTCGATGGCGCCGCCGAAGCAGTCGCCGCGCACCGAGACTTTTGTCACCTTGGCTCCGAAATCCTCGTCGGGCGACAGGCGCATGGTGATGATCTGCGATTTCGACGCCGCGCGCGACTTCACCCGCCACAGTCCGCCGTTGAACAGGCCCTTCTTGCGGTTGTTGCGGAGACAGACGAGTTTGTCACCGGCCACGGGCAAGGGATCCTCGATGTTCTGCTTCTGCCGCACCCGCATGTTGTAGGCGCGCCGCGTGTTGTTGCGGCCGACCAGCACCTGGTCGGCCTGCATCACCCTGTTTGGATCGAGTTCGTCGCGCGACACCACCTGGCTTTCGCCGTAGCGGCCGATGTCGAGGTCGCGGCCCTCGCGCACGTCCATCGACATCCGGATGATCGGATCGTCCTGGGCCTGGCGATGCACCTCGGTCAGCATCACGTCGGGCTCGCAATCGGTGAAGAAGCCGCCGCCCTGGATCGGCGGCAGCTGCGCGGGGTCGCCGAGCACCAGCAGCGGGCATTCGAACGACATCAGGTCGCGGCCGAGTTCGGCGTCCACCATCGAGCATTCGTCGATAACGATGAGCTTGGCCTTGGAGGCCGGCGCGTCGTCCCATAATTCAAAACTCGGCTGCTCGACGCCGGATTCCTTCGCGCGGTAGATCAGCGAGTGGATGGTCGAGGCGTTGTCGCAGCCCTTGTTGCGCATCACCAGGGCGGCCTTGCCGGTGAAGGCCGCGAATTTCACGCCGCCATCGACGCCCTCGGCGATATGCCGCGCCAGCGTGGTCTTGCCGGTGCCGGCAAAGCCGAACAGCCGGAACACCGGCGGCGTGCCGTTCCTGCCGGGTTTGGCCTTGAGCCAGTCGGCAACGGCCTTCAGCGCGGCGTCCTGATGGGGCGTAAAGGTGGTCATGAGGGCTCGAATGGGGGGATGGTCGAGACGGCAATGGGCCGCGACTCAGCCTTCCCAAGCTAACCATTCGAGCCGTCAGCGCAAGCCGCCGGCCCTGATGGCGCTACTGCCAGCCCGGGACGCCCTTCATGTCGGGCAGCTGGTGGGCGATGCCCTTGTGGCAGTCGATGCAGGTCTTTTCGCTGGTGAACAGGAAGCGCTGATGCGCCACCGAGGCGCGCGGCGACTGTTTTGTAATATCCATCGACTCCGAGCTGTGGCAATTGCGGCATTCCAGGGAATCATTGGCCTTGAGGCGCGCCCATTCGTGCAGCGCCAGTTCGAGCCGGTGGTCCTTGAATTTTTCCCGGGTGTCGATGGTGCCGAACAGATGGCCCCAGACTTCCTTGGAAGCCTGCATCTTGCGCGCGATCTTGTCGGTCCAGTTGTGCGGGACGTGGCAGTCCGGACAGCTGGCGCGCACCCCGGAGCGGTTGGAGAAATGCGCGGTGCTCTTCAGCTCGGCAAACACGTTATCCTTCATCTCGTGGCAGCCGGTGCAGAACTTTTCGGTGTTGGTGATTTCCAGCGCGGTGTTGAAGCCGCCCCAGAAAATCACGCCGGCGACGAAGCCGGCGAACACCAGCGCGCCGAGCCCGAACACCGAACTGGGCCGGCGCAGCACGCCCCACAATTCGACGATGAAATTCCAGAGACGTGCCAGCCAGGACGGCCGGGGCGTCGACGGGTCGACCGCGCTCATCGGCGACCTCCCGGCGTCGCGCGGCTGATCAGCGTGTCGACGTCGATGAAGTCATTGGCGATCGGCGCCTTCACCACGTTCTGCGGCACGTGGCAGGAGGTGCAGAAGAACCGGCGCGGCGACACCGTGGAGAGGAACTGGCCATCGCGATCCATGAAGTGGGTGATCGAGACCATCGGGGCGTTCGACTCGCCGGTGCGGGCGCGGGCGTGACAGGACAGGCACTTGTTGCCGTTGATGTCGATCTGATAGCCCTCGACCGAATGCGGGATCACCGGCGGCTGCTCCGGATAGTTTCGCACCTCCTTCTCCGAGGTGTTGCGCATCGGCGTCATCGGCGGGGCGGGGCCCTCCTCGTTGAGCGGGGTCGGGCCGCGCAGGCCCGAATTGAGCGACTGCGCCAGCAGCGAACTCGAGCCGGCCGCCAGCGCGATCGCCAGCAGGAGGACAAAGGGTTTTCCGATCATGTCGTGCTCACCTTTTCGATGCGCACCGCGCATTTCTTGAAATCGGTCTGCAGCGAGATCGGATCGGTGGCGTCCAGCGTCACCTTGTTGATCAGCTGCGCCTCGTCGAACCACGGCACGTACACCAGGCCGCGCGGCGTCTTGTTGCGGCCGCGGGTCTCGACCCGGGTGCGAATGAAGCCGCGGCGCGACTGCACCCTGATCTCATCGCCGCGCCGCAGCTTGAGCTCGGCGGCGTCGTCGGGATGCATGAAGCACACGGCCTCGGGGAACGCCTTGTAGAGCTCGGGGACGCGCCGCGTCATGGTGCCGGAATGCCAGTGCTCCAGCACGCGGCCGGTCGAGAGCCAGAACGGATACTCGCTGTCGGGGGATTCGGCGGCCGGCTCGAACGGCAGGGCGAAAATCCGCGCCTTGCCGTCCGGAAAGCCGTAGAACTGCACGCCGGCCCCGGCCTTCACATAGGGGTCCCTGCCCTCGCGAAAGCGCCATTTGGTTTCCTGGCCATTGACGACGGGCCAGCGCAGCCCGCGCTCGCGATGATAGGTCTCGAACGGCGCCAGATCATGGGCATGACCGCGGCCGAAAGCGGCATATTCCTCGAACAGGCCCTTGTGGACGTAGAAGCCGAACGCCTTCGACTCGTCGTTGCCGTAGCCGGCTTCGATGTCGGACAGCGGGAATTTGTCGACCTGGCCGTTCTTGAACAGCACGTCGAACAGCGTCTTGCCGCGGTATTCCGGCTTCTTGGCGATCAGCTCTTCCGGCCAGACTTCCTCAACCTTGAAGCGCTTGGAGAATTCCATCAGCTGCCACAGGTCCGACCGCGACTCGCCGGGGGCGGTGACCATCTGGTGCCAGAACTGCGTGCGCCGTTCGGCATTGCCGTAGGCGCCTTCCTTTTCCACCCACATCGCGGTGGGCAGGATCAGGTCGGCGGCGAGCGCCGTCACCGACGGATAGGCGTCGGACACCACGATGAAGTTTTCCGGATTGCGGAACCCCGGATAGGTCTCCTCATTGGCGTTGGGCCCGGCCTGCAGATTGTTGTTGACCTGCACCCAGTAGGCGTTGAGCAGGCCGTCCTTCAGCATCCGGCTCTGCAGCACGGCGTGATAGCCCGGCTTGTCGGGAATGGTGCCCTCGGGCAATTTCCAGATCTTCTCGGAGATGTCGCGATGCGCCTTGTTGGTCACCACCATGTCGGCGGGCAGACGGTGCGAGAAGGTGCCGACCTCGCGCGCGGTGCCGCAGGCCGAGGGCTGGCCGGTCAGCGAGAACGGGCTGTTGCCGGGCTCGGAGATTTTCCCCGTCAGCAAATGGATGTTGTAGACGAGGTTGTTGCACCAGACGCCGCGGGTGTGCTGGTTGAAACCCATGGTCCAGAAACTCGTGACCTTGATCTTGGGGTCGGCATAGAGCTCGGCCAGCGCCTCGAGCCGGTTGACCGGCACGCCCGACATCTCCGCCGCCTTCTCCAGCGTGTAGTCGGCGACGAACTTGGCGTAGTCCTCGAAACTCATATCGGTCGAATCGTTGGCTTTCGCCGCACCCGTCGCCTTCTTCTGCAGCGGATGTTCGGGGCGAAGGCCGTAACCGATGTCGGTCTGGCCGCGCTTGAACATGGTGTGCGCGGCGACGAACGCCTTGTTGACCCGTCCGGTCTTGATGATGTGGTTGGCGATGGCGTTGAGGATATAGAGGTCGGTCTGCGGCTTGAAGATCATGCCGATGTCGGCGAGGTCGAACGAGCGGTGCTCGAAGGTCGACAGCACGGCGACACGGACATGGGCGGCCGAGAGCCTGCGATCGGTTACCCGGGTCCACAGGATCGGGTGCATCTCGGCCATGTTGGAGCCCCAGAGCACGAACGCATCCGCCTGTTCGATGTCGTCGTAGCAGCCCATCGGCTCGTCGATGCCGAAGGTACGCATCATGCCGGCCACCGCGGAGGCCATGCAGTGCCGCGCATTGGGATCGATGTTGTTGGTACGGAAGCCGGCCTTGAACAGCTTGACGGCGGCATAGCCTTCCCAGATCGTCCATTGCCCGGAACCGAACATGCCGACCCCGCTGGGGCCGCGCTTCTTCAGCGCCGCCTTGTATTTCTCCGCCATGATGTCGAAGGCTTCATCCCACGACACCGGCGTGAACTCGCCGTTCTTGTCGTATTTGCCGCCGGTCTTGCGCAGCATCGGCCTGGTGAGACGGTCGTGGCCGTACATGATCTTGGAAAGGAAATAGCCTTTCACGCAGTTGAGCCCGCGGTTGACCTCGGATTTGATGTCGCCGTGGGTCGCGACCACGCGGTTGTCCTTGGTCGCCACCATGACGCTGCAGCCGGTGCCGCAGAACCGGCACGCCGCCTTGTCCCATTTCAGCTCGCTGGTGGCGCGGTCGGTGACGACGTTCGCCGCCAGCGCCGGCGTGGCCATGCCGCCCGCCAGCGCCGCCATCGCGGCGGCCTCCAGCTTCAGAACCTGGCGGCGGTCGAGTTTGGGTGCGGTCATGACAATTCTCCCGGCGTAGATTCCTGGCTGGGCATGATCTTTTCCGAAAACCGGTTGCCGCTTTGCGGTAACGCGGCCGTTCGGGTCGGGATCATGCCCTGATCAGCTGGCTTCGATGGCGTGAAAGACGAGCGAGGCGGTGTAGACGTCGGGCAACAGCGCGATGGTGTTGAGCGTCGATCCGAGCGCGCCGGCATCGGCGGCATCGACCACGACGACCAGCTTGCCCTTGGGATCGCGGCCGTAGATCTCGCATCCGGCCAGCGCCACGATGGCGGTTTCCACGCTGGCGAGGCGCTCGGGCCGCGCCTGCACCAGAATGCTGGCGATCTCGCCGCCGGGCGGCGTGACCACCTGGTCGGCATTCAGCAGACGGCCGGTGATGAGGGCCCGTCGGTCGATGGCGTTGTGAGGTCTGGCCACGGGATTTTCCTTGAAAAGGCTTGGACTAGCGCGGGGGAGGGCCGGGGGGACCGGCCAGCATCTGGTAGACCCAGACAGCGAGCCCGTAGCTGCCGACGGTGGCGACCGCGCAGGCCGGCAACAGCACCGCCGTCAGAAACAGAAACGCAAAGATTTCCATGCGCCTACGGCGGGGCCGTCCACCCGTGTCGTTGCCAGCGGCCGACATGTTGCGTCTCACTCAAATTGTAATGATCGGCGGCATCAGGGCCGCTGCCTATGCATCAGTTTCGGGCTTCGAATCGAATCACGCCTTGATCTGGATCAATTCTAACACGGTTCCCCGGCGTTCGGCCGCGACCAAACGACCTTTCATTCGTTCCGTCCCGCGGAATTGGCTTGGCGATGGACTCGGCTCTTGCGGCTATTAGAATACCGCCAACAACAAGCCGGTCGCGGAGGACGCATCATGAAGTTCGGCATCTTTTACGAGCTGCAATTACCGCGACCGTGGCAGGCCGGCGACGAACTCAGTCTTTACCAGAATGCGCTGACGCAGCTGGAGACCGCCGACCGGCTCGGCTACGACCATGCCTGGGTGGTCGAGCATCATTTCCTGGAAGAATATTCGCATTCGCCGTCGCCGGAATCGTTTCTCGCCGCGGCCTCGCAGCGCACCAAAAACATCCGGCTCGGCCACGGAATCTTCCAGCTCACCACCAACCATCCGGCCCGCGTCGCCGAGCGCGTCGCGGTGCTCGATCTGCTCAGCAACGGCCGCTGCGAATTCGGCATGGGCGAAAGCGCCTCGATCACCGAGCTGACGCCGTTCGGCCGCGACATGGAAACCAAGAAGGAAGTGTTCGAGGAGGCCGTGGCCGCCATCTTCCCGATGTTCAAAGACGGCGGCAGCGAGCATCACGGCAAGTATTTCGACATTCCGCTGCGCAACGTGGTGCCGAAGCCGGTGCAGAAGCCGCATCCGCCGTTGTGGATGGCGTGTTCGCAATTGCCGACCATCGAGCGCGCCGGCCAGCACGGTTTTGGCGCGCTCGGCTTCCAGTTCGTCAGCGCCGACGCGGCGCATGCCTGGGTGCACGCCTATTACAACGCCATTACAAAGCGGCTGAAGAAGCTGGCGGATTACGAGATCAACCCGAACATGGCGCTGGTGTCGTTCTTCATGTGCGCGAAGACCGACGAGGAAGCCCGCGCGCGCGCCGACGGCGCCACCTTCTTCCAGTTCGCGCTGCGCTTCTACGGCGCCTCGCAGAACCGGCAGCGGCCCGATCCCGGCACCGTCAACATGTGGGACGAATACAACAAGTGGAAGCGCGACAATCCGGAAGCCCAGGAGGCGGCGCTGCGCGGCGGCCTGATCGGCTCGCCGGAAACCATCCGCAAGAAACTGCGCCGGTTCCGCTCCTCGCACATCGACCAGGTGATCCTGCTCAACCAGGCCGGCAAGAACAGCCACGAGCACATCTGCGACTCGCTGGAACTGTTCGCAAAGGAAGTGATGCCGGAATTCCGGGAAGACCCCGAACATGACGCCTGGAAGGCCGGCGTGATGAGCGGCGCGATCAAGCTCGAGGAAATCGACACCGAAGCCTTCACGGATCGTTACGGCAAACTGGCGGTCAGTGTCGCTCCGGCGAAGGCGGCGGCGGCGGGCTAGAGCGCGGACCCATTACTTGCCCATATTCGGATTGATGTTCCATTCATAATCGCTGAGTTCGCAGCTCCGGTTTCGGAGCTTGAATCACGTCTCGGGCAACGCCATCAGCCCGCCATGACCTGCGGCGTTGTTG
>NZ_JAURXB010000235.1 GCF_030654605.1 Bradyrhizobium sp. | reverse complement strand
GCGGGCGTTCGGACTGAATTTCCCCAATCCGGTCGGCATGGCGGCGGGCTTCGACAAGAGCGCGGAAGTCTCCGATGCGCTGCTGCGGCTCGGCTTCGGCTTTGTCGAGATCGGCACGGTGACGCCAAAACCGCAGACCGGAAATCCGCGGCCGCGGCTGTTCCGGCTGGAGCGCGACGAAGCCGTCATCAACCGCATGGGCTTCAACAATGACGGCGCCAACGCCGTGCTGCGGCGGCTCGCGGCGCGCGCGCATCATGGCGGCATCGTCGGGGTCAATGTCGGCGCCAACAAGGATTCCGTCGATCGCGTCGCCGACTACGTCAGGCTGATCGAAACCTTCGCGCCGGTGGCGAGCTATTTCACCGTCAACGTGTCGTCGCCGAACACGCCCGGCCTGCGCAACCTGCAGCAGGCCGCAGCGCTCGACGACCTGCTGGCCAAGGTGATCGACGCCCGCGAACGTGTGCGGCAGAACGCCGGCGACTCGCCGGTGCTGCTCAAGATCGCGCCCGATCTCAGCCTCGCCGAACTCGACGACGTCGTTCATATCGCCCGCTCGCGCCGGGTCGACGGCATGATCGTCGCCAATACCACGCTGGCGCGGCCCGCGACCTTGCGCGAGACCAATCGCGCGAAAGAGCAGGGCGGTCTGTCGGGCCGGCCGCTGTTCCGGCTGTCGACGCGGATGGTGGCGGAAACCTATGTGCGCGCCGAGGGCGCGTTTCCTCTGGTAGGGGTCGGCGGCATCGATTCCGGCGGCGCCGCGCTGACGAAAATCCGCGCCGGCGCCAGCCTGATCCAGCTGTATTCGTCGCTGATCTACAAGGGTCTCGGCCTCGTCGAGCACATCAAGACCGACCTCGCCTCCACGCTGCTGCGAACGGGGCGCGACTCACTGTCGGAAATCGTCGGTGCGGACGCGGCGACGATTACGGCGGAGGACTGGCCGGTTTAACGACCGTCAATCACAATCAAGGTTGTCGTCGCCCGGCTTGACCGGGCGATCCAGTACGCCGCGGCTTCTCGATCTATCCTAAGCGTCTCTGGAATACTGGGTCGCCCGGTCGAGCCGGGCGATGACAGCGGTGTTGGTGCGAGCGTTGCACCTCACGCCGAGAGCATTTCCATTCACAACTCCACCACCATCCCGTCGCTCGCCGCCGTGTAACTCAGCGTCTCCAGCCGCCCCAGCATGTCGTCGCTCATATGCGTCAGCACCAGCCGCGTCGGCCGGATCTCGGGCAGACGCGCCTCCAGCGTTGTCAGGCTGAGATGGTTCTTCACCGCCCTGTCGTAGGTATAGGCCTCCGCGATGAACAGGTCGGCGTCGCGGCCGAGCGGGATCAGCGTTTCCGTCCATTCGGTGTCGGCGGTGTAGGCGATGACGCGGCCTTCGGCCTCGACCCGGTAGGCCAGGAACGGCCCGCCGGATTCGCCGTGCACAACGGAAAAGGGCGTGACATCGACCGCGCCGAAGCTGAATTTTTCCCCGGGCTCGAACGCGACGACCGACAGCTCGAAGCGCGGCCTTGTCTTCGACGAATGCTCGAACAGTACTTCCATCAGCTGCGCCAGCCGCGTTTCGATTCCTTCCGGGCCGGCGATCACCAGCGGACGGCTGCGGCGGGTGAACTGCGCATCCAGCAGCAGGAACGGCAGCCCCGCGAAATGATCGCCGTGGAAATGCGTGATCAGGATCAGGTCGATGTCGTCGCGCGCGATACCGAGCCGCTTCAAGGCCGGCAGCGAAGTCGCGCCGCAATCTACAAGGAAATTGACGCGGCTGCCGGTGACATGAAAGCAGGTATTTTGCCTGCCGCCGGAACCGAACGCATCGCCGCAGCCGACAAATTGCAGTTGCATCGGTTCGATCCTATGGTTCGATCCTATGGTTTCAGCCGGCGGGCGACGCCTTCGGGAATGATGCGCGCAGCATCGCCGGATAGCGCAGCGCCTGCAACCCGCCGCGCGCGGCATAATGCGCCAGCAGGGCGCCCCACAGTCCGGCATTGCCCAGAGAACGCAACGCCAGCCAGGCGCCGAGAAAGATCAGCAGCGACAGCACCATCAGGTTGCGCATCTCGCGCGCCCAGGTCGCCCCGATGAAAATGCCGTCATAGGCGAAGGCGAACACGCCCAGCACCGGTGCCAGCGTCACCAGCCACAGATAGTCGCGCGCGCTGCGGCGGACCTCTTCGCTTGATGTCATGATATCGATCAACCCAGGCCCGAACAGCGCGTAGGCCGCGGTCACCGCCAGCGCAAAGCCGAATCCCCAGGAGATCACCAGCCGGGTCGCGCTGGTAAACCCGCCGCGGTCGCGCGCGCCATAGGCGCGGCCGCATAATTGCTCGGCGGCGTTGGCGAGGCCGTCGAGGAAGAAGGCGCTGATCAGCAGGAAATTCTGGAGCACTGCGTTGGCAGCCAGCGTCACGTCGCCGTGGCGCGCGCCCTGCGCGGTGAAGAACAGGAATGCGGCGATCAGCGAGGCGGTGCGGATCATGATGTCGCGGTTGACCGCCAGCATGCGGACCAGTTTGGTGCGGTCGAGCAGCGCCGCGCGCGTAACAGCGGGTTGCCCGCGCGAAAGCCCGCGTGCAATGAGCACGCCGAGCAGGAGTCCGGTGACTTCCGCGACCACCGCGGCGATCGCCGCCCCGGCAATGCCGAAATCGAACACCAGCACCAGCAGCGCCGTCGCCGCCATGTTGATGAGGTTGATGGCGATCTGCACGCCAAGCGCCAGCCTGGCGCGGGCCTGACCGATCAGCCAGCCGAGCACGACATAATTGGCCAGCACCAGCGGCGCCGACCAGATCCGGATGTCGAAGTAGATCCTGGCGGCGCGGGTGACGGCTTCGCTGCCGCCGATGGCGCCGAACAGAAGTGCGGCAAGCGGTATCTGCAGCACGATGAGCGCGATGCCGATCACGGCCGCGACCACGAGGCCCCGCAGGAAGATGGCGCGCAATTCCCCGGTTTCGCCCGCGCCGAGCGCCTGCGCGGCGAAGGCCAGCGTGCTCATGCGAAGGAAGCCGAACAGCCAGAACAGGCAGTCGAACACCACCGACGCGATTGCCGCGCCACCGAGCAGCGTCGGATCGCCGAGCCGCCCGATCGCGATGGTCGAGACGATGCCGATCAGCGGCGTCGTCAGGTTCGCTACCATCGCCGGACCGGCGATGGCAAAGACCTGTGCGGTCGTGACCTTCGATGGGAGAGCTGGCAACCTGAAGCCGCGATCTAGCGTCCGCGCGGCGTGCCGAACAGCCGCGACAGCAGCCAGATCGGGATCACGATCACGGCGCCGAGCAGGAAATAGCGCCACACCCAGTTGATGGCGTCGAAGCCGAGATTGTAGATCCAGTCGAACAGCCGCCGGATGCTGCTCAGGATGTTCCAGGGATCGAAGCCGATCGCGGACAGCACCACGCCCACCAGGATCGACAACAGGATCAGCCGAACCGCCACGGCCAGCGGCGAGCCGCCGAGAAAGCGATAGAGACCGTCATTGGCGGCCGGCAGTTCTCGGGTGTCGTTGGGCATCGATGGTCTCCGGCGCGGATTCGCCCGCGTATCATAGTCTCGCAGACTGACATGGGGAACCCGGGCGTCGGCGTCAATGGCCTGATACCAGCGGCGGCTGGTCGGAAACCTCGGTTTTCAGCATCCGCTCCAGGGTTTCCAGCCGGTCCGCTTCGCGCGGCGGCTTGTCCCAGCGCAGCCGGTTGATGCGCGGAAACCGCATCGCCACGCCGGATTTGTGCCGCGGCGAGCGCGCCAGGCCCTCGAAGGCGACTTCCAGCACCAGCCCCCGATCGGGCGCGTGCACCACATGCCGCACCGGCCCGAACTTCTCCGTGGTGTTGCGGCGGACGAATCTGTCGATCTGCAGCAGTTCCTCGTCGGTGAAGCCGAAATAGGCCTTGCCGACCGGCACCAGCTGCTCGCCGCCGTCGTCTGTCGTCCAGACCCCGAAGGTGTAGTCCGAATAATAGGATGAGCGCTTGCCGTGGCCGCGCTGGGCATACATCAGCACGGCGTCGATCAGATGCGGATCGCGCTTCCACTTCCACCATTGCCCCTTTGGGCGGCCCGGCAGATAGAGGGCGTCCCGTCGCTTCAGCATCACGCCCTCGACTGCTTCGGCGTCTTCGCCGGCGCCTGCGCCGGCGGGATCGGCGCGGGCGGCGGTGAGCGCGTCCCAGCTGTCGAATGGTATCACCGGCGACAGGTCGACCTTGGGATCGTCGAGTCTTGTCACGAAGGCTTCCAGGCGCTGGCGGCGTTCGGCGAACGGCAGCGTTCGCAGATCGTCGTCGCCTTCGCCGAGCAGATCGTAGGCGCGCAGATGGATCGGATATTCCTTTGCCAGTTTCGGCGAGACCACTTTCCGGTTCAGGCGTTGCTGCAGCACGTTAAACGGCTGCACGCGGCCTTCGCGCAGCACCAATAGCTCGCCGTCGATGGCGAATGAAGCATGATGCCGAAAAGTGTGAAGCGGTTTTCGGGAGACATCATGCTTCAAACTTGAAGATTCTTGCAGATGCAGCGACGGCAGCAAATCCGGAAAGCTCTTCGTAATATCCTCGCCGCTGCGCGAATAAAGCCGCGCCTGCATCTGTCCATCAGCGTCGCGGCCTGAGACCGCCTGCACCCGGATGCCGTCCCATTTCCACTCGGCGATGAAATCGCAGGCATCGAGGTTGGCAAAATCCGCATCCTCGATCGCATGCGCCAGCATGACCGGACGGAACGGCGTGGGATCGAGATTGACAGGTTGTTCGGCGCGGCCCTCCAGCCATGCGAACAGATCGAGATAGGGCGGCGCGAGTCCCGGCCACATCAGTTCGACATCGTGCGGATCCTTCTCGCCCAGCGCCGCCGCAGCGGTCTTGGCCAGCCGCGCCGAGATCCCGATCCGCATCGCGCCGGTGACGAGTTTCAACAGCGCCCAGCGGCCGGTCTCGTCCAGTTCGTCGAGCCAGCGCGTCAGCTGTTTCGGCAGCTCGGTCTTGCCGAGCGTGCGCAGCGTGGTGACGACCTCGGCGAGAGTGGGAGGAGGAGGGTTGTTGTGGCCCTTCTTCTCCACGCGCGAAGCGCGTGCCTTCCCCCCTCCTCCCGCGAGCGAAGCGAGTGGCGGGGAGGGGTCGGGGGTGGGGGGTGCTTCAGCAAACTCGCTGGCAGTTGCATGGGTGGAGACACCCCCCACCCCCGACCCCTCCCCACCGCTGCGCCCGCCTCCGCCAAGCGGCTGCGGCGGACTCAGCGGGAGGAGGGGAGAAGATGGCCACATCAGCGCCACTGTCTCCGAGAGATCGCCGACATAATCATACGACAACGCGAACAGCACCGGGTCGGTGCGATCGGCGATCAGGTCGCGGATCAATCCCGGCTTGGCATGCTTGAACGACAGCGCGTCGGTCAGCGCCGCCAGCGCGTAGCCGCGATCGGGATCTTCGGTCTCGCGGAAATAGGCGGTGAGCAGCCGCAGCTTGTTGTTGCGGCCTGGCTCGTAGGCGAGTCGGTCGAGCAGTTCGGCGAAACGGTTCATGACGCGAAGCCCTCCGCCGGCACCGTATCGCCTTCATCCTCGTCGCCGTAACCGACGAGATCGAGCGGCCGCGCGGCGAGGCCCTTGGTCTTGCACCAATGCACCAGCGCGTCTTCCTGGCCATGGGTGACCCAGATCTCGCGCGCGCCTGTGGCCTCGATGGTCGCGGTCAATCCGTTCCAGTCGGCGTGGTCGGAAATCACCAGCGGCAGTTCGATGCCGCGCTGCCGGGCGCGGGCGCGGACCCGCATCCAGCCCGAGGCGAATGCCGTGACCGGATCGGGAAACCGCCGGGTCCAGATGTCGGCGGTGGCCGATGGCGGCGCCAGCGTGATGGTGCCGGCGAGTTCGGCCTTCTTCATGCCTTTGGCAGGTAGCAGGTCGCCGAGCGCGATTCCCCGGCTTTCGTAATAGCGGGTGATCGGTTCCATCGCGCCGTGCAGGTAGATCGGCGCGTCGTAACCGGCGAGGCGAAGCAGCGCGATCACGCGCTGCGCCTTGCCCAGCGAATAGGCGCCGACCAGATGGGCCCGCTCCGGAAACAGCGCCACCGAGGCCAGCAGTTTCTTCACCTCGTCCGCCGCGTCGCCATGGCGAAACACCGGCAGCCCGAAGGTGGCCTCGGTGATGAAGACGTCGCAGCGCACCACCTCGAACGGCGTGCAGGTCGGATCGGGCGCGTCCTTGTAGTCGCCCGAGGCCACGATGCAGGTGCCCTTGCAGGACACCGCGATCTGGGCCGATCCCAGCACATGTCCGGCGGGATGAAATCTGATCGTGACATCGCCTGTCCTGATCGATTCGCCATAGCCGATGGCCTGCGTGGTCCGTGCGAAATCGTCGCCGTAGCGCAGCCGCATCATGTCGAGCGTTTCCCGGGTGGCGAGCACCGCGCCATGGCCGGGCCGGGCATGGTCGGAATGGCCGTGCGTGATCACGGCCCGCTCGACGGGGCGCACCGGATCGATGTGAAACCCGCCGGGTTTGCAGCACAGGCCGGCGGGAGCTGGCAGCAGGATGTCTTGCGGACGCATTTTCGTTATATAGTCCTGCCAGAGCTTCATTCGAGTCGTGCGGTAAGCTCTCAACACCGCAATCAGTTCCTCAACCCTCCGACCGATCGGTTCCACACCATGCCCGCGCGCCTGTTCATGTCGTCCGGCGACATGCTCGCCGACCGGCGCTTCGACTTTGCCCGCGACCTGCAGCTCAGCGGCGATCTGGTTGCCGCCGAAGACCTGTTCGTGCAGGCCACGGATCTGGCGCCGGGCTTTGCGACGGCGTGGTTCACGCTCGGCGAGGTCCGCGAATTGCTCGGCGACATCAAGGGCGCCATCACGGCGTTCCGCACCGCGGAGAC
>NZ_JAURXB010000220.1 GCF_030654605.1 Bradyrhizobium sp. | reverse complement strand
TCCGCTGCTGATCGATGCGGCGACGCCCGGCAAGGAAATCCTGCATCCCGTGGCGGTCACGATCTTCGGCGGCCTCATCAGCGCGACGCTGCTCGATACGTTTCTCACGCCGGTGCTGTTCCTTCGCTACGGAGAAAAGCAACTCGAACGCCTGCGGCGGGACGCCGCCGCGCGGCGTGATCCCGCACACGGACCATCGCCAGCCGAAGCCTTCTAGACTCAGCCCCTTAAACGCAACCCCTTAAACGCAGCCTTGGAGAAGCAAAGATGTACACCAGATTTCTATTGATCGGAGCCCTGCTCATTTCGGCTGGTTCAGCCTGGGCTCATGACGCCAAGGGGACGCATGGCGGACGCATCGCCGATGCGGGAGCCTACCATGTCGAGATGGTCGTGAAATCCGACGTTGTCGAGGTGTTCATCAGCGATGAAAGCGAAAAGCCTGTTGCGGCATCGGGCTTCAAGGGAACGGCGATCCTCGTGGCCGGCGGCAAATCCCAGCGTGTGGTGCTGGCGCCTGTCGACGGCACCCGCCTTTCCGGCAGTGCTGCGGCGGCGTTGCCAAACCAGCCCAAGGGGGTCGTGCAACTGACGGGTCCGGACGGCAAGACCATTCAGGCAAAATTTGACTGAGATCAAACCGGCCGATGATCGAATAGACACGGTACGAGGCAGCATCAGACGCGAAGGATTGAGAGATGATGAGTTGGACCAAAAGCGGGATCGCACTAATCGCCGTAACGCTGCTTTCAGCCAACGCCTGGGCAGGCGAAGGGCCGTCGGGGCACAGCCACAGCCACGGCGAAACGTTCTCGGCCGGCGAGCCGGGTAATCCGAAAAAGCCGTCCAGCACCGTCAAGGTGACGATGGGTGAGGCGGACGGCAAGATGCTGTTCGTCCCGGCACGGATCGAGGTCAAGCGAGGTGAGCAGATCAAGTTCGTGCTGCGTAACAACGGTGAACTCGAACACGAATTCGTGCTGGCCAGCACCGCGGACAATCTCAAACATGCCGAAGCGATGAAAAACAACCCGAACATGGCGCACGAGGAACCGAACGGGCGGCAGCTTGCGCCGAAGAAGACCAGCGAGCTCGTCTGGAAGTTCACCAAGGCCGGCGAGTTCGAATATGCCTGCCTGATCCCCGGTCATCGCGAGGCCGGAATGATCGGAACGATCGTCGTCAAGTGATCGCGTCCGGCAGTCGAATGCGGTTGGTTCGGCCGCCGGTTTGATCCATCTCAACGGCGGTCGGCAGCGGCGGGGGCTAGATGCTCCGGTCGCGGGCCGGTTGGCGGCTTCGTGAGGAGTCGATCTGAATGAGCGTCGTCAAGGTTTCCTATTTCTCGGATGTCTTGTGCATTTGGGCCTATATCGCCGAGGCGCGCATCGACGCGGTCAAGGAAAAGTTCGGCGATACGGTCGAGCTGGACCATCGCTTCTGCATGGTGTTCGGCAATACCGCCGCCAAAATTCCCGCCAGCTGGAAGGACAAGGGCGAATATGCCGGGTTCAACGCGCATCTGCGGCACGTGGCGCTGCAGTTCCCCCATGTCGAGCTGCATCCGGAGGTCTGGCTGAAGACGCGCCCGCCGACTTCGAGCAGCGCGCACCTGTTCATGGCGGCGGTCCGGCAATGGCAGCAGGAGCGCGAAGCGGCGGTGTTCGACGAGTTGCTGTGGGCATTCCGTTGCGCGTTTTTCCGGGATTGCCGCGACATTGCGCGCTGGGATGTTCAATGCGAACTGGCGGAGGCGCTGGGCGTCGATATCGCCGCGATCGAACGACACATCCACGATGGCACGGCCCATGCGAGGCTGGCGTCCGACTATCAGGACGCCGACAAGATGCGCATCGAGGGCAGCCCGAGCTTCGTCCTGAACGAGGGGCGGCAGAAGCTCTACGGCAATGTCGGCTTCCGCATCATCGAAGCCAACATTCAGGAATTGTTGCGCGCGCCGGCCGGCGATCAGGCCAGCTGGTGCTGAATGACGGGCAGGCCGCGCCTTACGCCACCAGCTCCAGCTGGCGCGGCCGGGCGCGGCGTTCCGGCACATATTCGACGACCATGTAGTGCTCCGACACCGTGACGCGCTCGACCAGCGCCGCATCGGCGGCAGCCGGCGTCACTTCCGCAGCCGCAACCGGACGCGGCGCTTCCTGGTCAGCCGTTTCAGGAACAAGCGGCGGCGATTCGATCTGTTCTGGAAAGATACCGAATTCGCCCGCTACCTCCGGGAGCGGCTTCTGCTTGTCGGCCCAGTGCAGGGCGGTGTAGTCGAAACCCTGCACGATGGTGGGCTTGACGACTTCGAAATAGGGCGAGATGTCGAAGTCGCGCGGCATGTACAGCGATGAATCGCGGATGTGCAGGATTTCGCGCCGGGCCTGCCTCGAGCCCGCCCGCGTGATCTTGGGCAGGATGGGATAACGCACGGCGTCGAACGCCTGCGCGATCAGCGCCGAGCAGATGATCTTGGTGGGATCGCCGGAACCGAACGCGATCATCCGCCGCCGCCAGCGCTGCGGGATCGGCAGCGGAATCAGGAAGCGCATCAGGTCGAGGATGTTCTTGGTGTCGTAGCCGAAGCCGATCCGGTTGATGGCGTAGCGGCACACCGTGGTGCGGTCTTCGTAACTGAGGCCGACCGGGCGGCACACCCTGGTGTGATAGGGGAAATATTTCGACAGCGGCGCCGAGGTCACGCCCTCGCCGATATTGGCCTCGATCAGGACGTGCGGCTCGCCATCGTCTTCGACCGCTCCGTCGATCGGGCCGACGAAGAGCGCGCCATGCGACCAGGTCGATTGCGTCAGGTATTTGATGATGCCGGAAACGCGGTTGTTGCCCTCGACCAGCAAGACGTCGCCGGGCTCCATGATGCCGCGCAGATGTTCGGGATCGCTCGGCGTGAACGGCTCATAGCCCGGCACCTCCTTCTGAAGGTACCCCGCGATCCATTGGCCTACGGTATCGAGCACGACACCCATGATAATCCCCCCCCGACGGCCTTTCTGACCATTCTTTGTGTGCCCCAATCATGGTCGCAAGCCGTTGCAATTTAGTTCATGAACCGGAGCGATCAATCATGATTGATTCACCATGACGGTTGCCGCGCGCCCGCGGATGCGGCAAGTTCGCCGGATGTTCTCGCTTTTCTAAAAGTTCCGGAAACCATGACATGACAATGACGCGTCGGGATTTGCTGTCGGCGGCCGCGGCGCTCGCGGCGGCGCCGGCGCTGGGCGCCCGCGCATGGGCCGCGCCGCTGCCGCGCGACGCCGACATTGTCGTGATCGGCGCCGGGGCCGCCGGCATATCGGCGGCGCGCCGCGTCATGGCGGCGAACCGCAAGGTCATTGTGGTGGAGGCCTCGGGTCAGATCGGCGGCCGCTGCCTCACCGATGCCGCGACATTCGGCGTGCCGTTCGATCGCGGCGCGCGCTGGATGTATAATCCAGACAGCAATCCAATGATCAGGCTCGCGCGCGCCGCGGGACTTGACGTCGCGACCGCGCCTACGGGGCAGAAAATCCGCATCGGCCGCCGCAATGCGCGGGCCGGAGAAACCGAGGAATTTCTCGCCACCATGGTGCGCGCCAACCGCGCCATCGACGAGGCCTCCCGCGGCAAGGCCGACGTCGCTTGCGCATCCGTGCTGCCGAAGGACCTTGGCGTCTGGGCGGGGGCCGCCGAGTTCGTGCTCGGCGCCGGTTTTGCGGGCAAGGATCTGAAAGAGCTCTCCGCGATCGACAAGGCCCGCGCGCAGGATCGCAATGCCGCGTTGGCCTGCCGGCAGGGCATGGGCGCGCTGATCGCCAGGCTCGGCGAGCAGGTTCCGCTGGCGCTGTCGACGCCGGCGAGCCGTGTCAGCTGGAGCAACCGCGATGTCACGGTGGAGACGCCCTCCGGCAAGATCGTCGCGCGCGCCGCCATCGTCACGGTGTCGAGCAACGTGCTGGCCACCGGCGGTATCAGGTTCACGCCCGACATTCCGAAGCGCCAGCTCGATGCCGCGGCAAAACTGGGCCTCGGCAGCCTCGATCGGATCGCGCTGCAGCTGCAGGGCAATCTGCTCGGGCTCGGCCGCGACGACATCATCATCGAGCAGAGCGATTCGACGCGGACCGCGCTGCTGCTGGCGAATATCGCGGGATCGTCGCTGTGCACGATAGATGTCGGCGGCAGCTTTGGTCGCGATCTCTCCGCGCAGGGCGAGGCGGCCATGGTGGCCTTCGCGAAGGAGTGGCTGACAAGACTGTTCGGCAGCGAGGCCGCCGCCGCCGTGAAGAAATCCAGCGCGACGCGCTGGAACGCAGCCCCCTTCACGCTGGGCGCGATGTCATCGGCCGCACCGGGCGGGCAGGGATCGCGAAAGGTCCTGACCGAGCCGTTCGGCTGCATGTTTCTGGCGGGCGAGGCCACCCACGAAACCCTGTGGGGCACGGTCGACGGCGCCTGGGAAAGCGGCGAGCGCGCGGCGGAAGCGGCGCTGCGCCGGATCGGCGCGCTCAGGGATGAGCCGGCGGCGCCGGCACGGAAGCAGCGGCGCCGCACGGCGCCTGCGAAGTCTCCGGGAGCGCCCACCAATTGATCCCATCAAGGCCGAAGGCGCTGATCTCGTGGTCGAGCGGCAAGGACAGCGCGTTCGCGCTGCATGAGGTCAGGCAATCGGGCGAATTCGACGTGGTCGGTGCCCTGACGACAGTGACCGAAACATTCGAGCGGGTGTCGATCCACGGCGTGCGCCGGGAAATTCTCCTCGCGCAACTCGACGCCGCGGGCCTGCCGCCGCGCATCGTGCCGATCCCATACCCCTGCCCGAATGTGGTTTACGAAGCGCGGATGGGCGACGCCGTCGCGCAAGCGGTGCGGGACGGCATCACTCACATCATCTTCGGCGATCTCTATCTTGCCGATATCCGCGCCTATCGCGAAGCGAAGCTCGCGGGCACCGGGATTACGCCGGTGTTTCCGCTGTGGCAGCGGCCGACCCTGCCGCTGGCGCATGCGATGATCGCGAGCGGGCTCGAGGCCTGGCTCGCCACCGTCGATCTGAAACATTTGCCGGCGGAATTCGCGGGGCGCAAATTCGATCTGTCCTTGCTGGCGGATTTGCCGGAGGGAATCGATCCCTGCGGCGAGAACGGCGAGTTTCACACCTGCGTGGTGGCGGGACCGATCTTTTCGCGGCGGTTGCCCGTGGCGACCGGCGAACGCGTCGAGCGCGATGGCTATGCGTATTGCGATCTGGTGCTCGAACAAAATCCGTCGTCCCGGCCAAGCGAGCGTAGCGAGCGCCGAGCCGGGACCCATCCGCCGTGACCTATCGATGAAACATCGGCGTTAACTGCCATTTGTCACCATCACCGCCGCGGCGTATGGGTCCCGACGTTCGCCGGGACGACGAGAGAGATGGGGCTATCGCAACACCACATCCAGCGCCGGCAGGCCGATGACGACGGCCGCCGCGATCAGGGCGTAGCAGATGGTGCGGAACAGGGTTTCGCTGGCGCGGCCGAAAAGCTGGGCGCCGATCAGGACGCCGACGGCGTAGACCGGGCCGACCAGCAGCGAGAACCGGATCGCGTCGGATGTGATCAGCCCGGTCAGCGAATAGCTCACTGCCGAAAAGAAATCCGAGGCCGCGAAGAACAGCAGGATGTTGGCGCGCGCGATTACCGAGGCGACCGGGCGGCCGAGCCAGTAGCCGACGATCGGCGGTCCGCCGGTCTGCGCCAGCCCGCTGCAGAAACCCGAGAGACCGCCAATGCCAATCGAGATCGCCGCATGGTCCTTGCCGCGATAACGCCAGCCGGACAGCAGCAGCAACAGCAGCGCGAACACGAAGGCGGAGATGATCCAGCGCGTCGTCACCGGGTCGAGCCGGCTCAGGAACCAGGTTCCGATCGGCACGCCGATCAGCGCGCCGAACACCATGACGGAGGTGGCCTTGCGATCGGCCTGCTTCCACGCATTCGGAATCAGCGGCAATGCCGCGATGAAATCGATGATGAGGAGCACGGCTGCGACGAGTTTCGGCGCCGCCATGCTGCTGGCCAGCGGCATGAAGATCAGCGCGGAGCCGAAGCCGGAAAATCCGCGCGCCGTTCCCGACACGAAGGCGATCGCGCAGATCGCGATCGCGGCATTGAGGCTGACGTCGGGCGGGATGAGGCCGGTAAGGCTCATGCTCCAAGTGTTCCGAGCATGATGTGATCCGAAAACCGCTTCACACTTTTCGGCATCATGCTCGCAACGTGCCGCCGGTCTTCTTCGTCACTTCAGCCACGATTTTGGCGGCGACCGCTTCGATCTCCTGATCGGTCAAGGTTTTTTCGCGCGGCTGGATCGTTACCGCAATCGCGACCGACTTCTTGCCGTCGTCGATGCCCTTGCCCTCGTAGACGTCGAACACTGTGACATCGGTGATCAGCTTCTTGTCGACGCCTTGCGCGGATCGAACGATGTCGCCCGACTTGACGGCGCGATCGACGATGAAGGCAAAGTCGCGCGATACCGGCTGGAACGCCGAGAGTTCGATGACGGCCTTGGCACGGGTCGGCTTCACCTTGGCGGCCGGGATGCGGTCGAGAATCACTTCGAACGCGATGACAGGACCGTCGGCACCGAGCTGCTCCAGCACGCGCGGATGCAGCTCGCCGAAATAGCCCAGCACATTCTGCGGACCGATCTGGATGGTGCCGGAACGTCCCGGATGCAGCCAGCTGGCGCCGCCGGGCACCACCTGCAGCGCCTGGACAGGCGCACCGGCAGCGGCCAGCACCGCGAACGCATCGGCCTTGGCGTCGAGCGCATCCGTGTCTGCCGAGCCGGACCAGTGCCGTCCCATGCCCCGGGAGGATGCGAAGCCGTGGCGAACGCCCGATGCCGCAACCAGTTGATCTTCGGGCTTGTCGCCTCGAAACACCTGTCCGACTTCGAACAGCGCCACGTCGGCAAGGCCGCGGTTGGAATTGGCCTGAACGGCGGCGATCAGGCCCGGCAGCAGGCTCGGCCGCATGTCGGACTGATCGGACGCGATCGGATTGGCGAGCGCGAGTTCGGGTTGTCCGCCGCCGAACAATTCGGCCGAGGGTTTTGCGATGAATGACCACGTCACCGCCTCGATCATGCCGCGCGCGGCCAGCGCGCGCTTGGCGCGGCGGGTGCGCAGCTGGATCGGGCTGAGGATCGGTTTGCGCGGCGCGTCGCCGCGATCGAACGGCGTCATCGGCACCTGGTCGACGCCGATGATGCGCACGACTTCCTCGACGATGTCGGCCTTGCCGTGCACGTCGGAACGCCACGACGGCACCGCGATCTTCACCACCGCGCCGCTGCCGGCCACCATGAAGCCGAGATGGCCGAGAATGCGCCTGACTTCACCGAGCGGCACCTCGATCGCCGCCAGCCGCTTGATCTCGCTGAGCGGAAAATCGATGATCTTGTCTTCGCCGTAGGTCTTGCCGACCACGACGTTCTCCGACGGCGTGCCGCCGCACATTTCCATCACCAGCCTGGTGGCCAGTTCCAGCCCCGGCACCATGAAGGCCGGATCGACCCCGCGCTCGAAGCGATAGCGCGCGTCGGAATTGATGCCGAGCTTGCGGCCGGTCTGGGCGATGTTGATCTCGTTCCACAACGCCGACTCGATCAGTACGTCCGACGTGTTCTCGTCGCAGCCGGAGGCTTCGCCGCCCATGATGCCGGCCAGCGATTCGACGCCGTGCTCGTCCGCGATGACGCAGATGCCGGGGTCGAGCGTGTAGCTGCGGCCATCCAGCGCCAGCAGCGTCTCGCCGTCGCGAGCGCGGCGCACCACCAGATTGCCCTTCACCTTCGCCGCATCGAACACATGCAAGGGGCGGGCGCGGTCATAGGTCATGAAGTTGGTGATATCGACCAGCGCATTGATCGGCCGCAAGCCGATCGAGGTCAGGCGCTGCTGCAGCCATTCGGGCGACGGGCCGTTCTTGACGCCGCGCACCAGCCGCAGGGCAAAGCCTGGACACAGCGCGGCGTCCTCGACCGTCACCTTCACCGGGCAGGGGAATTCGCCCTTGATGGGCTTGATGCCGGGGTCTTTGAATTTGCCCATGTCGGCGGCGCCTAGATCGCGGGCGATGCCATGCACGCCGGTGCAATCCTGCCGGTTCGGCGTCAGGTTGATTTCCAGCACGGGATCGCCGATCCCGGCCCATTGCGCGTAAGCCGCACCAAGCGGCGCGTCGGCCGGCAGCTCCATGATGCCGTCATGGTCTTCGGAGATCTGCAACTCGGCGGCCGAGCACAGCATGCCGCGGCTTTCGACGCCCCGGATGGTGCCGACGCCGAGCGTGATGTTCTTGCCGGGAATGAAGGTGCCGGGCGGCGAGAACACGCTGACGAGGCCGGCGCGCGCATTCGGCGCGCCGCACACCACCTGCACAGGTGCACCACCGTCGCCGGTGTCGACCATGCAGACCCTCAAGCGGTCCGCGTTCGGATGCTGCTCGGCGGAAATCACCCTTGCGATGGTGAACGGCGCCAGCGCCCTGGCCTTGTCCTCGATGCTCTCGACCTCGAGACCGATCATGGTCAGCTTGTCGGCAAGCTTTTCCAGCGGCTCGTCGGTGTCGAGATGTTCCTTCAGCCAGGAGAGGGAGAACTTCATGATGACTGCTTCTCTTGTCCCCTCTCCCGCTTGCGGGGGAGGGTTAGGGTGGGGGCTCTCTCAGCAATGGCAGCGGCAATCGTTTCGAGGACACCGACGCGATTGGTCATCACGTCATGATTGCTGAAGCGGAGCACTCGAAAGCCTTTGGCCTCGATCACAGCGGAGCGTGCGGCGTCTGCCTGCTCGCCACGGCCGGAGAAATGCTGGCCGCCATCGAGTTCGATCACGAGTCTGGCCGCATGGCACATGAAGTCGGCGATGTAATTGTCGATCGGCACCTGGCGACGGAAGCCAACGCCGTTCAGCCGATGATCGCGCAATTCCGACCAGAGGACACGCTCGGCGTCGGTGGAATTCTTCCGGAGCGCACGCGCGTTCGTGCGCAGCTTGGCAGGCACCTTCCATGTTGGCGTTTTTTCTTCAGCCATGACGACCTCCGATGCCGAGAGACCCCCACCCCAACCCTCCCCCGCAAGCGGGAGAGGGAGTCTGACCTGTTGCGCGGATGCAGTGTGCGTATCCCAGCTTGCAGCAAGCGATGCTATTCGAGGAAAGGCATGCACTCCAAGCGACTTCCGTTCCCTCTCCCGCTTGCGGGGGAGGGTTAGGGTCGAGGCTCCCTCAACAACGCCAGTCTCTGAGAGACTCACGTGCTCAATCCTCCGGCCAGCGTCGGGACGTCGAGCGGCTTGAAGCCGTAATGGCTGAGCCAGCGCGTGTCGCTGTCGAACAGTTGCCGCAGATCCGACATGCCGTATTTCAGCATCGCGATGCGGTCGATGCCCATGCCCCAGGCAAAGCCCTGGTAGACGTCGGGGTCGATGCCGCAGGCGCGCAGCACGTTGGGATGCACCATGCCGCAGCCCAGGATTTCCAGCCAGTCCTCGCCCTCGCCGAAGCGGATCTCGCCCTTGTCGCGGCGGCACTGGATGTCGACTTCGAGCGACGGCTCGGTGAAGGGAAAGAACGACGGCCGGAACCGCATGTTGATGTGGTCGACCTCGAAGAACGCCTTGCAGAACTCGTGCAGGATCCATTTGAGGTGGCCGAGATGCGAGCCCTTGTCGATGACGAGACCCTCGACCTGGTGAAACTGCGGCGTGTGGGTGGCGTCGGAATCGATGCGGTAGGTGCGGCCCGGGCAGACGATGCGGATCGGCGGCTGCTGGGTCAGCATGGTGCGCACCTGCACCGGCGAGGTGTGGGTACGCAGCAGCATGCGCGAACCGTCTTGCTTCGGATTGAAGAAGAAGGTGTCGTGCATCTCGCGGGCCGGATGGCCCTCGGGGAAATTCAGTTTGGTGAAGTTGTAGTCGTCGGTCTCGATATCGGGACCTTCGGCGATGGCGAATCCCATGTCGGCGAAGATCGTGGTCAGTTCGTCCATCACCTGGCTGAGCGGATGAATCCGGCCCTGCTCGGCGGCGGTCTCGCGCAACGGCAGCGTGACGTCGATGGTTTCGGAGGCCAGCCGCGCATCGAGCGCCGCGGATTTCAGGATGTCGCGGCGCGCGGTCAGCGCCTGCGTGACGGTATCCTTGGCGAGGTTGATCGCCGCGCCCTGCGTCTTGCGCTCTTCCGGCGACATCTTGCCGAGCGTCGAGAGCAGTGCGGAGATCGAGCCCTTCTTGCCGAGCGCTGCGACGCGCACCGCCTCGATGGCGGCTTCATCGCCGGCTGCGGCGATGTCGGAGAGGATGGATTGTTCGAGCGTCTGAAGGTCGGTCATGGCGATCCCTTTTAGCCAGGATGCTTAGCCGATGCTCCTAGCCCGTCATGCCCGGGCTTGTCCCGGGCATCCACGTCTTGCAGTGCCCGCGAGAGCGAAGACGTGGATGGCCGGGACAGGCCCGGCCATGACGGCTTCAAGAATTTCGCTGACGCACCAACGAGGCGGCGGCTTACGCCGCCAGTGCGGCCTTGGCCTTTTCGGCGATCGCCTGAAACGCCGCCGGCTCGTGGATCGCGAGATCCGACAGCACCTTGCGGTCGACCGTGATGCCCGACTTGGCGAGACCGTTGATGAACACGCTGTAGGTCATGCCGAGCGGACGCACCGCGGCATTGAGACGCTGGATCCACAGCGCGCGGAAGGTGCGCTTCTTGCGCTTGCGGTCGCGGAAGGCGTATTGCGCGGCCTTCTCGACCGCGGCCTTGGCGGTGCGGATGGTGTTCTTGCGGCGGCCGCGGAAACCCTTGGCGAGCTTGTAGACTTTCTTGTGCTTGGCGTGAGAGGTCACACCGCGTTTGACGCGAGACATGACGGGTCTCCTTTATGGAAATGGGTGACTGATTGCCGCGCGGGCGCGGCTCGGCTGTGTGATGGACGGCGTGAACGCGATCAGGCGTTCGGCAAGAAATACTTCTTGATGTTGTCGCCGTCGGTCTTGAACAGCACGCGGGTGCCGCGGAGCTGACGAATCTGCTTCTTCGTCCGCTTGATCATGCCGTGGCGCTTGCCGCGCTGGGCGGCCATCACTTTGCCGGTGGCAGTCACCTTGAAGCGCTTTTTAGCGCCTGACTTGGTCTTCAGCTTGGGCATTTGGCTCTCCTGTTGCCGAACGAAAGACGCGCCCGAAGGGGCGCTTTCGCGGCTAAAATGCTCGTTAGAGCGTTGAAAGTGCTTGGCTATTTCTGAAATGAAACGGCCCGCACGGACATCGACACGGCAGCCCTTGATCAGCCGGGCGATGAAGGTTGGGCTTATGGCAGAGCCGAGGCGGATTGGCAACGATGAACCGCCGATTAGGGAACTTCGACATATCGTCGATACACGCCCCGCATATCATGCGCAGGCCGACACCAGATCATTCCGAGGCAGGACGAAAATGACGATTTCAGCCCACCTTATTACCTCTTTTGTCCCTTTCAAGGCTTTGCGCGCCCTCCGATGGGCGCTTGTCGCCGGCGCCCTTGCCGCCAGCGCAACATCCGGTATCGCCGCCGCCCAGGCCGCCAGGCCGGGAGCCTTTGACGGTACCTGGAACGTGACGTTCATCCCCAAGGCCGGCAACTGCCACGCCACCAACACGGTGCCGTTCAACGTCTACGGCCCGCGCGTTTCGTCGGCCGGCGGCGGCAAGGTTACCGGCGGCATCACCCGCAAAGGCAACGTCACCGTCAGGATCACCGTTGGCGCCTCCTATGCGGACGGCAGCGGCAGGCTCGCCGGCAATTCGGGCGCCGGCCGCTGGAGCGGGCTGATTACCGGCGACCGCTGCAGCGGGGTCTGGCAGGCGATTCGGAGTTAGGAAGCTCTCGCGTCCGGGACCCACACACAACCACAGCCGCGAGATGGCCCCGGCTCTGCAGCGCAGCGCCAAGGGGGCGCCGCACTGCGTCCGGGGCACGGAAATTCATTGTCACAAAAAGCCGGCCCGCCAGATGGTCTGGCGGGCCGGCTTGCTTGCCTGCTAATTTTTCGAACGCGCCGTTGTCTTGCGTAGTTGTCTTGCGTATCAGCGCATTGCCTCTCAGCGCGGCGCCAGGACCATCACGACCTGACGGCCCTCGAAACGCGCGTCCTGCTCGACCTTGGCGTATTCGGCGACGTCGGCCTTGACCTTGTCCAGCAGCTTGGTGCCGATTTCCTGATGCGCCATTTCGCGGCCGCGGTAGCGCAGGGTGATCTTGACCTTGTCGCCTTCCTCGAAGAACCGCTGCATCGCGCGCATCTTCACGTCGTAATCGTGGTCGTCGATCATCGGGCGGAGCTTGATCTCCTTGATCTCGACGATCTTCTGCTTCTTGCGGGCCTCGGCGGCCTTTTTCTGGGCGGAATATTTGAACTTCCCGTAATCCATAATCTTGCAAACGGGAGGATTGGTGTTCGGCGAAATCTCGACGAGGTCCATGCCGGCTTCAAGCGCCATCTTCACGGCGGCGACGGTTTCGACGGTGCCGTGATTCAGGCCGGTCTGGTCGATCAGCTGAACCTGTGCGTTACGGATTTCATCATTGGTGCGCGGCCCGTCTTTGGTGGCGGCGGGCGGGGCTCTGTTGGGACGGCGAATGGTTGGCTCTCCAAGGTTGTGAACGAAGGCGATAGTTTGAAGGAATAAGGCCCGGCGGGCAAGCGAACTCGCATCGGCTACGGCAAAAAACCATCAAATACGAGGCAATTGGTCGCGCTGGTTGAGATAGAGCGCGCCGTTCGCTTCCGCAAGCGCCGCAAGCGGCCATCGGCGCGGTTTGGGCTCCGTTGTTGACGGATTCGGCAGCCTCGCGCAAACAGCTCTCAACGAGGTTACATTTTCATGACCGATTCGGCGGCATCCGATCAGGAACCCGTCTTCATCGAGGTCGGCGAGGCCAACGGCCAGCGCCGAATCGCGGTGCGGGTCCGTGAGGGCGCTGCCCCCGGGCTGTTCTGGCTGGGCGGCTTCAATTCGGACATGAAGGGCACCAAGGCGCTGGCGCTGGACGCCTGGGCAGCCGAACAGGGGCGCGCCTGTGTCCGGTTCGATTATTCCGGCCACGGCGAATCCGGCGGCGCATTCGTCGACGGCACCATCGGGCGCTGGCTGGAAGAGAGCGTCGCGGTGTTCGAGCAATTCTGCCGCGGCCCACAAATCGCGATCGGCTCCTCGATGGGCGGCTGGATGGCGCTGCTGCTGGCGCGTGAACTGGCCAAACGTCCGGAAAGCCGCGCGTCGCTGGCCGGGCTGGTGCTGATCGCGCCGGCGCCAGACTTCACCGAGCAGTTGATGTGGAACGGTTTTCCGCCGGAGGTGAAACAGGAGATCGAAAGCAAGGGCGTCTGGCTGCGGCCGTCGGAATATGGCGCGCCCTATCCGATCACCCGCGCGCTGATCGAGGAGGGCCGCAACCATCTGTTGCTCGGCAGCGCCATCGAGGTCGGCTGCCCGGTTCGCATCCTGCAGGGCGCGCAGGATCCGGATGTGCCGTGGCAGCACGCCTTCGCGCTGGCGCACCGGTTGCCGACCGACGACGTGGTGCTGACCATGATCCAGGACGGCGATCACCGCCTGTCGCGGCCGCAGGACATCGCGCGGATGATCGCGGCGGTGGCGGAGATCTGGTAAGCTTCTTCCCTTCTCCCCCTGTGGGAGAAGGTGGCGCGAAGCGCCGGATGAGGGGTCTCTATCCGCGGGCCAGGATTCGCGGAGACAGACCCCTCACCCGGCCACGATGCTTCGCATCGCGTCCACCCTCTCCCACAAGGGGAGAGGGAAGAAAGGGGAAGCCCATGAACGCCTCAGCGATGCTCAAATCATTCTGCGACGCCGTCGAGCAGCACAACGGCAAGGCGTTCGCCGAACTGTTCACCGAGGACGGCGTCTACCACGACGTGTTTTACGGTTCGTTCAAGGGCCGCGCCAAAATCGCCGAGATGATCGACGACTGGTTTTACCGCACCGCGACGGATTTTCGCTGGGACATGCATGACCCGGTCAGCGACGGCCACACGCTGTATGCGCGCTACACCTTCAGCTATCGCTCCCTGCTGCCGGAGGCCAGGGGAGCCCGCGCGATGTTCGAGGGTGTCGCGATCATGACGCTGCGCGACGGCAGGATCGCGGAATATCACGAGGTCGCCAACGCCGCGACCGGCTTCGTCGACATGAACTTCGCGCCGGAGCGGATCGCCAGGATCATTGCCAAACACGGCGCGGCACTGAAGGCGCGGCCGGAGATGGCGCGGCATCTGGAGGACTAGCAAAGTGTTTCCACGTCATTGCGAGGAGCCCTTGCGACGAAGCAATCCATGCCGCAGCAAAGAAACAATGGATTGCTTCGCTTCGCTCGCAATGACGGCTGAGGGACTGCAGGCCGTTACGGCGCCGGCCGCGGTGTCGCCATCGGCTTCTTCTGCGCCAGTGCGGCGACGGTGGATGTGCCGATCGGGCCCTGCTCGTCATAGAGCCAGCATTCGCCGATCGCGACGCCGTCGGTGGCGTGGTGATTCACCACCTCGAAACCGACCCATCGCGTCACCGGCAGCCGGTGCAGATAGAGCGTGACGTCGCTGTTGATGTAGCCGAGACCCTGGTCGCCGGCATTGGCAAAGGGGCTGGCGAAATCGGCGCCGGTGGCGACATGGACGAACGGCGTCATCGGCACGCCCTCGACCAGGTCGCGCACTTCGCTCATCCACAGCCGCCGCGGCCCGAGCGAGCCCATCGCACCGACGATCGGCCGCGTGCTCCATTTTCCGTTCATGCCGAGCCTCGGATCGGTCGGCGCCGGAATATCGGCGGGCTTCGGCGCATCCCAATTTGCTGGCGACCAGACATTGCCCGGCGCGTTTTCGGTTCGCCGCAGCAACTGACAGGAAGCGCGCGCCATGCTGACGCCGCCGGAGACGAATTCAGCCTCGACGACCCGGATGCGCATGCCGTCGCGAACCAGTTTTGTGGTGACCTCGACCGGCGTGTTGATGTTCGGAAGCCGGAACATATCGACCGTCAGCCGCGCCGGCATGAAATCGTCGGAGCCGTGGCGCTGCTCGATCGCGAAAGCGAGCAGGCCGATCACGACGCGGCCGTGCATCGAGTTCGGATCCCACGGCCCGTTCGACGCCTGGGTGGGAAGGTAGACGTCGCCGTCTCGGGTGAAGAAAGGTTGATTTGTCATGGCGCGGGACCATGACGGAATTTGCTGGCCCTGTCATCGCCCGCGAAAGCGGGCGATCCAGTACGCCGCGACATATCGGTTGATTTCTGCCGCCTCTGGAATACTGGGTCCCCCGCTTTCGCGGGGGACGACGAGTTAGGCGCGACGCCATTCCACACGCACCGTCTCGTCCGGCTCCGCGTCGATCGCCCTCGCCGCCAGCCGTTCAAACGCCTCGCGCCCCATCAATTGCGACAGCGCCCACGCGGCGGCGCCCCGCACCAGCGGGCTCGCGTCGTCGAGCAGGCGTTCGGCCTCGGCCGCCAGATCAGCATCATCCGAGTTGCCGATCGCGATCAGCACGTTGCGCACGAAGCGGTCGCGGCCGATGCGCTTGACCGGCGACTTCGTGAATCGCGCGCGAAACGCGGCGTCGTCGAGCCGCGCCAGATCGGCGAGCGCGGGCGCGCGCAACTCGTCGCGCGCGGTGAGTCGTGTTTCATGCCCGGCCTGCGCGAATTTGTTCCAGGGACAGACGGCCAGGCAATCGTCGCAGCCATAGATGCGGTTGCCGATCGCCTTGCGAAACTCGCGCGGGATCGGGCCCTTGTTCTCGATGGTGAGATAGGAAATGCAGCGCCGCGCATCGAGCTTGTAGGGCGCCGGAAATGCCGCGGTCGGGCAGATATCGAGGCAGGCCTGGCATGAGCCGCAATGGTCGGCGTCGGCCGTGTTGCGCGGCAGTTCGAGCGTCGTAAAAATCGCGCCGAGGAACAGCCATGAGCCGAATTCGCGCGACACCAGGTTGGTGTGCTTGCCCTGCCAGCCCAGTCCCGCCGCCTGCGCCAGCGGTTTTTCCATCACGGCGGCGGTGTCGACGAACACCTTGACTTCACAGGCTTGGACCTCGCCGCCGTGCGCCGCGACCAGCCAGCGCGCCAGCGCCTTCAGCCGCTTCTTGATCAGGTCGTGATAGTCGTCGCCCTGCGCATAGACCGAGATCGCGCCGCGCGTGCGCTGCGCCAGGATCTCGAGCGGATTGCGGTCGGGCCCGTAATTGACGCCGAGCATGATCACCGAACGCACATCCGGCCACAGCCCGCGCGGACCGGCGCGGCGTTCGGGCCGGTCCGCCAGCCAGTCCATGTCGCCATGCAAGCCGGCATCGAGAAAATCGCGAAAATGTCGTGCGGCTTGCGCGATCGAATCCGGATCGGTGACGCCGGTGCAATCGAAGCCGAGCGCGAGCGCTTCGCGGGTGAGGGATTCTTTTGAAAGCAAAGTCACTGAAATCTCGACTGTGTCCCGGACGCGGTGCAGCGCGCTTGCGCTGCTCCGCAGAGCCGGGACCCAATTGTGCTCCCAAAGATGGGCCCCGGCGTAGCAGCGCAGCGCTTCACGCTGCGCAGCATCCGGGGCGCGAGAGCTGCGAATATCAGAAATCCAGATCCACATAGGTGCGCGACGCCGGCACGCCGGCCAGCCATTCGCTCAGCAGCGGACGGAACGAGGGTCTGGATTTGACCCGCGCGTACCACGCCTTTGCCGCGTCGTCCTCGCTCCATGGCACGTCGCCCAGATAATCGATCGCCGAAAGATGCGCCGCGGCGGCGAGGTCCGCATAGGTGATCCGGTCGCCGGCGAGATAGTTCCGCGTCTTCGCCAGCCAGCCGATATAGGCCAGATGATAGCGTACATTTACCTTCGCCGCGCGGATCACATCCGCCGCCGGCGCGCCGCCGCCGTCCTGCTCGTCCATGAAGCGCTTGTAGATGCGCTCGGTGACCAGCGGATTGGAGGCTTCCTCGAAAAACTTGTCGTTGAACCAGGCCATCAGCCGGCGCACTTCGATTCGTTCGCCCTGTGACGTCGGCAGCAGCCGGCGCTCATTCTGCCCGGCGCCATGTGTCTCGTCGAGATATTCGGCGATGATACCGGCGCCGGGAATCGGAGGCAGCCGCTCGGCGATCAGCACCGGCGTTGCGCCCGCGGGGTTCAGCGCCAGAAACGCCTCGCGCCGCTCCCAGGCGCGCTCTTCCACCAGCTTCAGATCGAGGCCGTATTCGCCCAGCACCAGGCGGACGAATCGCGACTGCGGACAGAACGGATGGTGAAACAGCGTGTACATGCAGGCCTTGGATATTTCGCGGCGCTTAACAATCCATCAATCGCGGCGGCGGCGCCAAACTACCTAAGCACAGGATTCAGGCAACCCGTGTTTTGACGTTTTTTGCGATTGCGGCAAGGTAGCGAATAGGCGAGAAGGACCCGGCTTTTCGGATCATTCCGATCATAACGGAACAATCACATGATGTCTGATGCAGTGAGGGCGGTGATTCTCGGCATCGTCGAGGGCGTCACCGAATTCATCCCGGTATCCTCGACGGGCCATCTGCTGCTGGCCGAACGCTTCTTCGATCTCGGCGAGGGCCCGTTCTGGAAAAGCTTCGCGATCCTGATTCAGCTCGGCGCAATTCTCGCGATCGTGGCACTGTATTTTTTCAAATTGTGGCGGATCGCGCTCGGCATGTTCACCGATCCCTATGCGCGCCGGTTCGTGATCGGCGTGCTGGTGGCGTTCCTGCCCGCGGCCGTGATCGGCGCGATAGCCGGAAGCTACATCAAGGCATTCCTGTTCAATCCGTGGGTGGTGTGCTTTTCGTTGATTGTCGGCGGCGCGATCCTGCTCTGGGTCGATCAGCTCGAGCTCGAGCCGCACGAACACGATGCCACCACATTCCCGCTGCCGATGTATCTCTGGATCGGCGTTGCGCAGTGCCTGGCGATGATCCCCGGCGTGTCGCGCTCCGGCGCCACCATCGTCGGCGCGATGCTGCTCGGCGCCGACAAGCGCGCGGCGGCGGAGTTTTCCTTCTTCCTCGCGATCCCGACCATGGTCGGCGCCTTCGTCTACGACCTCTACAAGAGCCGCGGCGAGATGACGATGGATCACGCCGGCCTGATCGCGATCGGCTTCGTGGTGTCGTTCGTCACCGCGATGATCGTGGTCAAGGCGTTCCTGGGCTACGTCACCCGCCACGGCTTTACATTGTTCGCGTGGTGGCGCGTCATCGTCGGTACGCTCGGCCTGATCGCGCTGGCGATGGGGAGATAAACTTCTCTCTATCGTCGTCCCTGCGAACGCAGGGACCCATAACCACCGGCGTCAATTGAAGCAGAAGGTCTCCAGCATTGTCGCAGTAACGCGACGGCACGGCGTATGGGTCCCTGCGTTCGCAGGGACGACGGAATATCACACACTCTTGTGCGCGAACTGTCCGGTGCGGCGAAAACGCCAGAGATATTGCGGCGCGATCGCTTCCAGCGAATCCGGCGTAATGCCCAGTCCTTCCAGCGTCAGGCCGGCGGCCTTCGCCGCATCCGACACCACATTGTCGGAGCGCAGCAGCGCCACCTGGTCCGGCGTCAGCTTCAGCGGCCCCGGCGCGAACTGCAGGAACAGCGCCTGCAATTTCGCCAGCCCGAACGGCAGCGACACCAGCATGCGCCGGCGCTCGATGGTGGCGAGAATGATTTCGATCACCTCGCGCATGGTCAGCACTTCCGGGCCGCCGAGTTCGTACACCGCGCCGGGCTTCGTCTTGCCGTCGACGGCATCCGCCACCGCGGTTGCGACGTCGCCGACATAGACCGGCTGCAGTCTTGTGACGCCGCCGCCGATCAGCGGCAGTATGGGCGATATCGTGGCGAGGCCGGCAAAACGGTTGGTGAACTGGTCCTCGGGGCCGAACACCACGGAAGGCCGCAGGATGGTCGCCGACGGGACCGCCGACAGCACCGCCTTTTCGCCCGCGGCCTTGGCGCGGGCATATCCCGACGGCGAATTGTCGTCGGCGCCGATGGCGGAGACATGTACCATCCGGGCGCCGACCGCGTTCGCCGCGGCCGCGATGGCGCCGGCGCCGCGCGCCTGTACCGCATCGAAGGTCTGGGCGCCGCCCTCGGCCAGGATGCCGACCAGGTTGATGGCGACGTGGGAATCGCGCATCGCGGCCTCGACCGAGGCCGGGTAGCGCAGATTGGCCTGTACGGCATGGATCTGGCCGACCTTGCCGAGCGGCTGCAGATGCCCGGCCAGTTCCGGCCGCCGCACCGCGACCCGGATCCGGTAATCGCGCTTGGCCAGCGCCCGGACCACGCTCCGGCCCAGAAAGCCGGATCCTCCGAAAACCGTGACCAGCGTGTCCAGATTCGATGCCATGGGGTCCATTTTCCTTTGGTCAAAGTCGAGAGATCGCAGGCGATTACGCCGTTTCGCGATACGCCAAGCGGCCGGCGCTGTACAGCGTATTTGGGAGGCGTTGAACCGATTTGACAAGCGCGTGACCGATCCGTACTAACCGGCCCGGGCCCAGGTGGCGGAATTGGTAGACGCGCTGGCTTCAGGTGCCAGTGGCTTAACGGCCGTGAAGGTTCGAGTCCTTTCCTGGGCACCATTGCCCATGCCCATGATTTCCCTGAATTGAGGGGTGTTTGATCCGCTGACCGGTACACAAAACCGGGGCACAGCGTTCATGGCTTATCGGATGGCGCACATCACTCAACGACCTGACTCGTCCCACCACATGTTTCGTCTGCGAACGCCCGCCAACGTCCTGGCCGCCGGCGCAATGGGTAAGCGCATTCTGTTCGACATCCCGGCCTTCATGGGAAGCGAGCCACTACTGGTGCGGACGACCGTCGGCGCGGATATCAAATTCTCCCTCCGCACTCGCGTTGAGGAGGTGGCCGAGTTCCGACGCAGCGTTGCACTGGCCGAGCTGAACAAGTTCTTCGCGGCTGTTCGTCGCGGACCCCAACCCCTTTCGCAAATGCAGCTGCTGGGTTTGGCACGCTCTGTCCATGAACTCTACGTGGAGGCCTTCCAGGACGAACCAGGCACGCAGGATGTCTGGATCGCTCACAAGGCGCTCAACCGTGCGGTGGCAGAGGGCCGAGTCAGCACTGTCGAGCCGATCGTTCCCGGCCAGATGCCTCACGACCAGGAATCGGCGTCGTCGTTGTTCGGAGACGATTGGACCGCCGGCATCGATTCGCTGCCCAGATCGGGTCATGATGAGGCAGATCGCGGGCGCTTTTCACCAGTACGAAAAGGCCCGGCTGGTCGCCAAGCTAAAGGTCGCCCGAGACAGCAAGCGAGCCGCAGGGGTGAAGGTTGAGGGCCGCAAGAGCAACGTCGAGATCGACGTCGCCGAGCACGGAGGGCGTATGCTTGA
>NZ_JAURXB010000217.1 GCF_030654605.1 Bradyrhizobium sp. | reverse complement strand
CGCGACCGTCGGCCGCGAAGGCGTGGTCGGCGCGATGGCGGGGCTCGGCCTCTACAGGTCGCTGGTCCGGGTCGTGGTGCAGATGCCGGTGTCGGTCAGCAAGATCTCCGCCAGCCATTTCAGGACGGTCGCCGCCAGCAGCGATCCCATTCGCAATCTGTGCATTCGCTACAACGAGGTGCTGCTGTCGCAGGCGAGGGTGACGGCGGCCTGCAACGCACTGCACTCGATCGAGGCGCGCTTTTGCCGCTGGCTGCTGCAAAGCGCCGATCGCGCGGCCAGCGACACCGTGGCACTGACGCAGGAATTCCTCGCGGAAATGCTGGGGGTGAGGCGTACCTCGGTGACGGAAGTCGCCAGCAAGGTGCAGGCCGCCGGCGCGATCACCTATTCGCGCGGCGTGATCAAGATCCTGGACCGGCCCGCGCTGATGCGGATGTCCTGCGAGTGCTACGAGACGCTGCTCGATCAATCGGCCACGCTGGCCTGATCGCGGCCCAGCGTTATTCCACCGCTATTCAACCGTTAACTGTATTGATATTGGAACGCTATCGAGAGTCGCCCGTTGGTTTCCTGCGAAGGAGCCATCATGACAGTACCAGCGCCCGCATCACGCCGACGCCGACTTCAAATTCTGGACGACGAAACCCGCGACGCACCAGGCTTCAACCCCGGCGCGCATGACGGCATGTTGGCGTCCGAAGACATCTGGGTCAGAAACTTCATGGCCCGGCTGGCCGCGTCGGTGCGGAGCCTCGGCCGCAGGCCATAGCTGCGCCCACAGCGTTTTCGAGCGTAGTGGATAGCGGATTGCGTTGAGAAAGCCGTCAAGACCAGGACCAGAGCCCGGTTCTGATCTAGTCAGAACCGACGAGGTTCTAGTTCGTGGTGCTGCCGGTTTTGGTGCGCGGCTTTGCGGGCGCCGCCGTCTTCGGCGTATCGGTGCTGCGCACATTGCCCCACGGGTCGGAAGATCCCTTGGCATCCGGAATCTTCTTCAGCGATTCCTTGTAGGCCTTGTCCCTTGCCGCGTCGGCTTCCTTCTCCTCCGGCGACCTGGATTGCATCTCCGGGATCAGGTTGATGTTTGGGCTTTGCGCGTAAGCCGGCCCTGCCAGCAACACGATGACAGCGGCGGCGCCAAGAATTCTCATCACGGAAGCTCCTGCATATTGCGGGCAATATATCACCGCGTCAGCCGCGACGCCAAGCGCGCCAGCCCTTTTGGGGTCAAGAGCGGTCCGATTTGCAGGATTTCGGCGATTGCACCCAATCGTCCCAGATCGGGCCGCATTTGGTGCAGCCATTGAGGGCGAGACCCATGGCGACCACGCTGAAAATCAGTACCAACCGCCTGAACATGGATACGCACTCCCCATGCCATGATG
>NZ_JAURXB010000211.1 GCF_030654605.1 Bradyrhizobium sp. | reverse complement strand
CCCTTCTTCTCCCCTCCCCCCGCGACCGCGGCGGGGCGGGGCCGGGGGTGGGGGGTCTATCGGCGAGTAACATTGCCAGCGAGTTTGCCGCGCTACCCCCCACCCCCGACCCCTCCCCGCCACGCGCAAGGGCGCGTGGAGGGAGGGGAGCGAAAAGCATCGCCCCTCCGCAACAACATCCTACCAGGCGTCGATGCAGGGGCGCTTGCGGTGCGTGCGCGGCGCGGGCTTCGGCACCGACTGCAGCCCGGCCATGATCCAGCGACGGGTCTCGGCCGGATCGATCACCTCGTCGATCTCGAGCACCGATGCGATGGAGGTTGCCTTGCCGTTGGCATAAAGTTCGGCGACCTTGGCCTGATAATATTTCTCGCGCTCGGCCGGATCTGATATCGCCTCCATCTCCTTGCGGAAGCCGAGCCGCACATAGCCTTCCAGCCCCATGCCGCCGAATTCGCCGGTCGGCCAGGCCACGGTGAAGAAGGAGGCATGGAAACCACCGCCGATCATCGACTGCGCGCCGAGGCCATAGCCCTTGCGCAGCACGATGCCGAACAGCGGCACGGTGAGGCTCGCGCCCGTCACGAACATCCGCGCGACATGCCGCACGATCGCGGTCTTTTCGGCCTCGGGCCCCACCATGAAGCCCGGCGTATCGCACAGCGACACGATCGGGATGTCGAAGGCGTCGCACAGCTGCAGGAAGCGCGCGGCCTTGTCGCCGGCCGGCGCATCGATCGCGCCGCCCAGATGTTTGGGGTTGTTGGCGATCAATCCGAACGGCCTGCCTTCGATACGAATGAAGGCCGTGATCATGCCGACGCCGAAGTCCCGGCGTATTTCCAGCACCGATCCCTCGTCCGCCAGAAGATCGATGACAGTGCGGATATCATAGACGCGCAGCCGGTTTTCGGGGATGGCGCGTCGCAGCAGGCGCTGATCTGCGGCCTTCCAGGAGGCGAGCGAGCCTTGAAAGTAGGACAGGTATTTTTGCGCGGCGCTGGTGGCTTCCTCCTCGTCCTCGACCAGAATGTCGATGACGCCGTTCGGCGCCTGGAACGATACCGGTCCCACTTCGGCCGGATGATAGACGCCGAGGCCGCCGCCCTCGATCATCGCCGGCCCGCCCATGCCGATCGAGGCATTCTGCGTCGCGATGATGACATCACAACAGCCGAGCATCGCAGCATTGCCCGCAAAACAATAGCCGGACACCACGCCCACGACCGGCACCAGGCCGGACAGCTTTGCGAACTGCACGAATGACGGCCCGTCGAGGCCGGTCATGCCGAGCCGGTCGGTATCGCCGGGGCGGCCGCCGCCGCCCTCACCATAAAATACCAGCGGCGTCCTCCACTGCTCGGCAAGGCCCAGCATGCGGTCGATCTTCTTGTGATTCATGTGGCCTTGCGTACCGGCCAGCACGGTGTAGTCGTAGGAGATCACCATGCAGCGGGCCTCATGCGCGCCGAATTTTTCCGCGTTGACCGTGGCGACGCCGGCAATCAACCCGTCGGCGGGTGTGTTCTTGATGAGGTCGTCGACCTTGCGGCGGCGGCGCTGGGCGGCAATCGCCAGCGATCCGTATTCGACGAAGGACCCCTCGTCGACCAGTTGCGCGATATTTTCCCGCGCCGTTCGCTGGTTGGTCTTGCGCCGGCGCGCGACCGATTCCGGGCGGTTGGCGTCGAGCGTCATGGCATGGCGCGCGATCAGTTCCGCCAGATCGGGCCTGATGTGGTCGAGATCGACGGCGGCTTCCGCCTCGGCCTCGTCGCCCGCGACCTCAGCCGGTTCGAGAAACAGGATGGTCTCGCCGTGCATCAGCGTCGCGCCGCCACCGGCGACAATCTTCGTCACCTTGCCGCCATGCGGGGCGGCAACGAGGTGCTCCATCTTCATGGATTCGAGGATGGCGATCTGCTGCCCCGGACGAACCATATCGCCTTCCGTCACCTCGATCGCAACGATGGTGCCCTGCAGCGGCGCCGGCACTGCCACCGATCCCGCCGGACCGGCGGCCGGATCGCCCGCCCTGGAGGACGACGCCGCGCCGCCCGCCGCGTCCACGCTGGCGAAGAACAGCGGCCGCGCCATGTCCCGGGACGAACCCACCAGGGCCGCGACGTGGGTATCGATAAATCCGGTACTGATGCGATTGCTGACAAAGTCGGGATGCGCCAGCACCGCCTGGATGAACGGAATATTGGTGTCGACGCCCGCGATACGGAATTCGCGCAAGGCGCGCGCGGCTTTCTGCACCACATCCGGCCAGCTCGCCGCGGACGAATGAACGATCACCTTGGCCAGCAGGGAGTCGAAGGCCGCACTGGTCCTGTAGCCGGCATAGCCGAAGGTATCGACCCGTACGCCCGGGCCGGACGGCGGATCGAACACCCCGAGAGTCCCGCCGGTCGGCCTGGTCGCGCCCTGCTCGTCCATCACTTCCATATTGATGCGAAGCTGCATCGCAAAGCCGCGCGGCGCCGGAACGTCTGATTGCGACAGGCCGAGCGAGGCCAGGCTTGCACCGGCGGCGACCGCGAGTTGCGACTTGACAAGATCGACGCCGAGCACCTCCTCGGTCACGGTATGTTCAACCTGCAGGCGCGGATTGGCCTCGATGAAGGCGAACCGGGGATCGCCAACGGTGGTTTCACCATCGACCAGGAATTCGAAGGTGCCGAGATTGTCGTAATGCGCGGCAGCCGCCAGCTGCCTGGCTGCCTCGATGATGCGTGTACGAAGGCCATCGCTCAGCGAGGGGCTCGGCGCCACTTCGATGAGCTTCTGGTTGCGCCGCTGGATCGTGCATTCGCGTTCCCACAAATGGCTGATCGCGCCGTAATGGTCGCCGATGATCTGCACCTCGATATGGCGCGCCTTGCGGATCAGGCGCTCGACATAGACGCTGTCGTTTCCGAAGGCCGCCTTCGCCTCGGACTGGCAGCGCGCATAGGCTTCCTCCAGCTTCGAGGCTTCCTCGACGAAGCGCATGCCGCGCCCGCCGCCGCCGGCCACCGCCTTGATCATGACCGCGCCACCGCTGCCGAGCGAGGCGAAGAAGGCCTTGGTCTGGTCCAGCGTGGTCGGGCCAGTAGTCCCCTCGATCACCGGCACGCCGCTACGCTTGGCGAGCGCCTTGGCCGCGACCTTGTCGCCGAACAGATCGAGCGCCTCGGGCGACGGTCCGACGAAAACGATCCCCTCCTCGGCGCAACGCCGCGCCAGTTGCGAATTCTCGCTGAGAAAGCCATAGCCCGGGTGCAGCGCATCGCAGTTGGTCGCCTTGGCGGCGGCAATCACCGCCTCGATGTCGAGATAGGCGCGCGCGCCCCGCCCCGGGATCTCAAAACTCTCGTCGGCGGCGCGGACGTGCAGCGACAGCGCGTCGTCCTGGGGCTGGATGGCGACGGTGGCAAGGCCTGCTTCGCCGGCGGCACGGCTGATACGAATGGCGATCTCGCCGCGGTTGGCGATCAGGAGTCTGTGAAAGGGCATGAAAGCTTCCGGTTAAAACTCAGCGATCCTTCATGGTGGGATCGAGCACGATGCGCAAGGACTCTCCCAGCGCGTTGAAGGCCAATGAGACGACTGGAATGGCCAACCATTACTGCACCGATGCAAGCGGAATTTTGTTCCGCGTTGCGGAATTTTGTGGACCAAACCTCGGCCGTGCCGAAGTGCCAGGACGCCAGCCGGCACCCCACCGAACTCAAAGCAGCCTCTTCCAGCTCGTTCGCGAATCCCGATTGTGCGACGACGGGAAGCAGAGCAAATTCCCTTTTGATGAACAGAAACTCCGGTCACGCCATAAACAAGGAAGAACAAGATGGCTCGCCTGCCCTATCTCGAGGCCGACCAGGTCGCGCCCGAATATCGCGACATGCTCAAGCGCAATACCAATTTGCACAAGCTGCTGGTCAATTCGCCCGACATGGCGCGCGCCTTCAGCGGGATGGGCGGCTATATCCGTTTCAAGAGCAAACTCGACCCGCGCTTGCGCGAACTCGCAATTCTTCAAGTCGGCTGGATGGAGAAGTCGGAGTATGAGTTCACCCATCACGTCAAGATCGGCAGGGAATTCGGCGTCACCGACGAGGATATCGCCGGAATAATGGCCGAGACCGAAGGCAAGTCCTCCGGACTCGAGCCATTGGCCAGGGCGATCCTGAAAGGCGCCCGCGAGATGGTGCGCGAGCTCGCAATGTCCGACGCCACCTTCGCCGAGATCAAGCAAGAACTCAGCGACGAGCAGATGACCGACCTGGTGCTCACCATCGCCTTCTACTGTGCCGTGGTCCGCGTGCTCGCCACCATGCAGATCGACAATGAACCCACATACAAAGAGGTACTGCAACAGTACCCAATTCCGGGAGTGAACTGACATGCGTTTGAAAGATCGCGTCGCCATCGTCGTCGGCGCCGGCCAGAGCCCCGGCGAAGGCATCGGCAACGGCCGCGCCACCGCGCTGACCTTCGCGCGCGAAGGCGCTCGCGTGCTGTGCGTGGATCACAACCTCGCCTCGGCCCAGGAGACCGTCGACCTGATCGGCTCCAGCGGCGGCACGGCGGCAGCCTTCAAGGCCGACGTCACCAAAAACGCCGAGCTCGAGTCCATGGTGGACGATGCATTCGGCCGATGGGGCCGCATCGATATCCTGCACAACAATGTCGGCGTCAGCATCGCGGGCGGCGACGCCGAACTGCTCGACTTCACCGAAGAAGCGCTCGAACGTTGCGTGGCCATCAACCTCAAGAGCTGCATTTTCGCGGCCAAGCACGTGATCCCGATCATGCGCCGGCAGATGAGTGGCGCCATCATCAACATCTCCTCGATGGCCGCCATCACCACCTACCCTTACGTCGCCTACAAGGCGACCAAATCGGCGATGATCGCCTTCACCGAACAGCTCGCCTACCAGAACGCCCAGTACGGCATCCGCGCCAACGTCATCCTGCCCGGCTTGATGAACACGCCGATGGCGGTCGACACCCGCGCCCGGGAATTCAAGAAGAGCCGCGCCGAGGTCGAGGCCGAGCGCGACGCCAAGGTGCCGTTGCGCGGCAAGATGGGCACCGGTTGGGACGTCGCCAACGCGGCCCTGTTCCTGGCTTCGGACGAGGCCAGCTTCATCACAGGCGTGACGCTCCCGGTGGACGGCGGCGCCAGCGTGCGGCGGGGTTAGGTTGGCGCATGGCCCCGATGGCACAATGAGCGTTGCGCGAAGCCCGTCACGCTGATTAGCCTGTTGGCCCATAACAAATCCGGGCGCATCGCCCGCAGGGAGCAACACCACATGGCCGCCTCGCATGAAGCCAGGGCCCCGACCGGCGCGGCTCCGGCCCTCGACTTCGACGCCATCATCATCGGGGCGGGCATGTCGGGCATGTACCAGCTGCACCGGCTGCGCGCTGAGGGCATGCGGGTGCGGGTGTTCGAGGCCGGCACCGGCGTCGGCGGCACCTGGTACTGGAACCGCTATCCGGGCGCGCGCTTCGATTCCGAAAGCTACTCCTACGGCTATTCCTTTTCCCAGGAATTGCTCGAGGAATGGAACTGGTCGGAGCATTTCGCCGGCCAGCCGGAAACGCTGCGTTACCTCAACCATGTCGCTGACAAGTTCGACCTGCGCCGCGACATCCAGTTCCGCAGCCAGGTCACCTCAGCCATCTGGGCCGAGGACGCGCGCAGCTGGACCATCACGCTGCAGGATGGCAGCCAATTCCGGGCGCGCTTCCTGATCACCGCGATCGGTCCGCTCTCCGCGCCTACCTTGCCACGGATCGATGGCGTGGACTCGTTCAAGGGCCAGTCGTTTCATACCGCCCGATGGCCGCACGAACCGGTCGACTTCACCGGCAAGCGCGTGGCGGTGATCGGCACCGGCGCCACCGGCGTGCAGACCATCCAGACCATCGCCGGCAGCGTCGGTCACCTCACGGTGTTTCAGCGTACGCCGAACTGGTGTGCGCCGCTGCACAACGGCAAGATCGACGAGGAGACGCAGAGCAGGATCAAGGCCGGCTATCCCGAGATGTTCAGGCGCTGCCAGGAAACGTTTGCGTGCTTCATCCATACGCCGGATCCGCGCGGAACTTTTGAGGTATCCGATGAGGAGCGAGAGGCTTTCTTCGAAAAACTGTATGCCGAGCGCGGCTTCGGCATCTGGCAGGGCAATTTCCGCGACATCCTGATCGACCGGAAGGCCAACGCGCTCATCAGCGATTTCGTGGCGCGCAAGATCCGCCAGCGCGTAACGGACCCAAGGATTGCGGAAAAGCTGATCCCCCGGAATCACGGTTTTGGTACGCGGCGGCTGCCGCTGGAGACCTTCTATTACGAGGCCTACAACCGGGACAATGTCGCACTGGTCGACATTACGGAAACGCCGATCGAACGGATCACGCCTGAGGGCATCAAGACCAGCGACAAGGAATATGAGTTCGAAATCATCATCTACGCCACCGGCTTCGACGCCATCACCGGAAGTTTCGACAAGATCGATCTGCGCGGAGCGAACGGCGCACGGCTGAAGGATAGATGGAAAAGCGGGCCGGAGACCTTTCTCGGCGTCATGGTCGACGGCTTCCCCAACATGCTGATGCTGATGGGACCGCATACGGCACTCGGCAATATCCCGCGCAGTATCGAATACAATGTCGACTGGGTGACCGGACTGCTGCGCCACGCGACGGAAACCGGTCTGACGCGTATCGAAGCCACGCCGTCGGGCGTCGCGTCCTGGACCGATCACGTCAAGGCGCTCGGGGTCGGCCTGCTCTCCAACGAGGTCAATTCCTGGATGACCGGGATCAACAGCAACGTGGAAGGCAAGCAAACCCGTATCGTCGCGCGGTATAGTGGAAGTGCTCCCGCCTACCGCGCCAGATGCGACGAGGTGACGGCGATGCGATATCAGGAGCTCGCGCTCGCCTAGGCAGCCGGCAGCCTGAATGCTGCCGGCGGAGCTCCAAGGCCCAAAATGCAAAAGGTCCCGTGTGGGACCTTTTGAACTTTTACACCGCGTCTTTGGCCGCCTTGACCGGGCGCGCCCTGACGATCTTCCGGGCCGGCTTGGCCTTGAAGGTCATGGCCTCGCCAGTGAAGGGATTGGTGCCCTTGCGCGCCTTGGTGGCGGGCTTCTTGATCACGACGAACTTGGCGAAGCCGGGAACGAGGAACACGCCGGACTTCTTGAGCTCTTTGTAACCAACGGTCGCCAACGTCTCGAGCACGCCCTTGACGTCCTTCTTCGCGATTTCGTTCTCGGCAGAGATCTTCTCGATCAGCTGCGACTTTGTCATTTGTACTGCCATTTGGGCTCCTGTAAGTTGATTCGCATCGCAGACAGTATTGGGAATCTAGCGTAAAAACCGCGTATTTCGCGATCTGCACAGTTTTGTTGCTGCGCCGGATGCCCCTGCCCGCTCTGCCTGCTGCTTCGACCGCGAGGTTCAAACTCGCCGAATCAGCAGTCCTAGAGCCGGAAAGTAACAAAACCGCGGCCGCCATGCGAAGATTCGTTTAACGCGGCACCACGGCTGTGGCCTCGATTTCGACCCGCGCCGCCTTTTCCACAAGACGTACGACCTGGACCAGCGCCATGGCCGGATAATGCGCACCGAAGATCTCGCGATAGGCCTGGCCCAGCAGCTTCAGGTTCGCCAGATACTCCTCGATATCGACGACATACCAGGTGAGGCGAACGAGGTGTTCGGGGCGCGCGCCGCCCTCGGCGAGAATGGCTGCGATGTTACTCAGGGTCTGACGGACCTGTGCGACGAAATCGGTCGGCAGGTGACCCTGGTTGTCCCAGCCGATCACACCACCCGTCACCACGAGGCGGCCATCGGCCGCCATGCCGTTGGCGTATCCCTTCGGCGCCGGCCAGCCGGCTGGCTGCAGAATCTGCGGGCCCGCGGCGGACGTCTCGCCTTTGGAAATCGGCAGCACCGCAAGGGTGGGAGCTTTTGGCGCGCTCACAAACGGTTCTCCATCACATGCGTTATTCGGCGGCCATGCCGGAGGACGGCGCAGCCGATCCGGCCTGAGCCATCTGCCGCAGCGCAAATCGCTGCAGCTTGCCGGTTCCAGTCTTGGGCAATTGCGCGACGAATTCAACCGCGCGCGGGTATTTGTAGGGCGCGATCACGCGCTTGACGTGATCCTGCAATTCGGCCGCCAGCGCGGCATCGCCATCGACGCCGGCCGCGAGCACCACATAGGCCTTGACGATCATGCCGCGCGCCTCGTCAGGCGCGCCGACGACGCCGCATTCGGCCACTGCCGCATGACCCAGCAACGCCGCCTCGACCTCGGGGCCGGCGATGTTGTAGCCGGAGGAAACGATCATGTCGTCGGACCGGGCGACGAAGGAAAAGCGACCCTGCTCGTCGCGGACAAAGGTATCGCCGGTCAGATTCCAGCCGTCGCGGACATAGTTCGACTGCCTGGAATCCGCGAGATAGCGGCATCCGGTGGGACCGCGAACGGCGAGCTTGCCTGACGTGCCCGGCGGCAGTTCGTTCATGTCGGCATCGACGATTTTGGCTTCGTAACCGGAAACCGGACGCCCCGTGCTGCCGGCGGCGGCGTCGCCGGTTCGGTTGGTGATGAAGATGTGCAGCAACTCCGTGCTGCCGATACCGTCGAGAATGGTCTTGCCGGTCCTGCGGGTCCAGCTGTCGAACACCGGCGCCGGCAAGGTCTCGCCGGCCGAAACGGCAATACGCAGCGACGACAGGTCGGCGCCCTCGTCCATCGCAGCCATCATCGCCCGGTACGCGGTCGGCGAGGTAAAGCAGATCGTCGCCTTGTAGGTCTCGATGATCTTGACGATCTCGGCGGGTGCCGCGTTTTCCAGCAGCGTCGCGGTGGCGCCGAACCGCAGCGGAAAGATCGCGAGCCCGCCCAGGCCGAACGTAAAGGCCAGCGGCGGCGATCCCACGAAGACATCATCCGGCGTGACCTCGAGCACTTCCCTCGCATAGCCATCGGCGACGATCAGGAGATCGCGATGGAAATGCATCGTGGCTTTTGGTTCGCCGGTGGTACCCGAGGTAAATCCCAGCAGCGCCACATCGTCCCGGCCGGTCCTGACCGCATCGAACCGGACCGGCTTGCTCAGCGCCACCCGGTCGAGCTCGGCGTCATGGTTCGAGGTTCCGTCGAAATTCACCACCTGCTTGAGAAACCGGCTGGTCTTGGCGCACGCCACCAGTTCGTCGGCGATGCGGCTGTCGGTCAGTGCGAGGCCGATCTCCGCCTTGTCGACGATCTGGGTCAGTTCGCCGGCGCGCAGCATCGGCATGGTATTGACGACGACGGCGCCGGCCTTGGTGGCCGCGAGCCATGCCGCGACCAGCGCCGGATTGTTGCCGGAGCGGATCAGGACGCGGTTGCCGGGCTTGACGCCGTAATTCTCCACCAGGGCATGCGCCAGGCGGTTCGACCAGTCGGTCAATTCCTTGTAGGTGCGCTGGCGGCCATTGCCGATCAGCGCGACACGATCGCCGAAGCCCTGCTCGACCATGCGGTCGGTCAGTTCGACCGCGGCGTTCAGATAGTCGGGGTATTGAAACTCCGGCCGGTCGAGAACCAGTTCCGGCCATTGCTCCGATGGCGGCAGATTGCGCCGCGCAAAATCATCGACGTGGCCTGATGGACCAAGCGACCGAGCAAATGACGGCCTTGGGCTGGGAATTCCACCTGACATTTCCATTGCCTCCATCGTCCCTGTATTCGGGATGAAAGGGTTGAGACCAATATCCAGGCCGTCCGGCAGCGGACCATTCCAAAACATTTTATACTTAAAGTAATTTGGCGCAAGAGCCCGGATCGGGGCCGTGCCGTACTTTTAAACCTGGCGTCCCGCCAGTTGCTTCAGCCGCGATACCATCGGCGAAGCCGGATCGGCGAGCGGGGCGATGGCGGTAAAATGATTGGCGGCGGCAACCACGCCGAACCGTGTGGTGACGCCGGCGGCGCGCCAGACCTCGACGATGTCTCGGCTTTGCCGGAAATACTCGGCACTTTCATTCTCGCCCACCACCGCATCGAGACTCTTTCCCGCGGGCGGATTCCAGAACAGCGGACTTGCGGCCGTGGCGGCAGCGGCATCGAGATTCAAGGCGCGGTTGATCGAGGTCTCGACCAGCGGCCCGAGATCGAACAGACCCGAAATGGAATAGGCCGACATCACGAAATCTCGCGGCAACGAAGCATCCATGGCCGTCCAGTCGGTGGCCAGCATGCAGGCCGCGAGGTGCCCGCCGGCGGAATGGCCGCTGACGACGAGGGGCTGCCCCAGCCGCGCCAGTTCACGGCAGGCCTCCCGCATCTCCCCGATGATGTCGTCGATGCTGACATCGGGGCAAAGATCATAGCCTGGAATGGCGACGCCGATGCCATGGGCATTCAGCCCGCCGGCGAGATGACTGAAAAACGAAATGTCCAGGGCCTGCCAATAGCCGCCATGCATGAAGACGACGATCGGCCCATCATCGCTGCCGGGAAAGTAATCGATCACGTTGCGCGCGCCGGACCCGTAGCGGACAAGGCGCGGCACATGCCGCTCGCGATAGGCCGCCGCGTCTCTCGCCCAGCCCGCGATCAAGGCAGGGTTTTCCGGAACCCGCGCCCGGTTGTTGTACTCGACTTCATTGTCGACCGGCGCGCTCATGGCCTACCGCGCCCGTTTTTGCGCGGACTTCTGCGCCGAGCCCTTGGTCTTGGCCAGCAGCCGCATCAACTCGCGGACGTCCTTCGGCGAAAGGTCCGAAAATATATCGGCGATCCAGGTCTGGTGCTCCGCCGCCATCCGGCGAAACTCGGCACGGCCGGCCTTGGTCAATCGGATCACCTGGACGCGCCTGTCGGTGTCGGAGGTGCGCCGGTCCAGATGACCGGATTCAACCAGCCGCTCGACCAGCCCGGTGACGTTGCCGTTGGAGACCATCATCCGCTTCGAGACATCGGACAGCGTCATGCCCTCAGGGACCTTGTCGAGCTGGGCCATCAGATCGAAGCGCGGCAAGGTGACATCGAACCGCTCGCGCAGCCGGCCGCGCACCTCGCCCTCGATCAGGGTCGTGCAGGTCAAGAGCCGCAACCACAACCTGAGTTCGTCGCCGTGATCTTCCGGGAGTTCGACCGCCTTGGTCTCGGAATCAAGGATCATGATGTGATCTTGTCTCTATCTGCCTGCCCGGCATCTGCCTGCCCGGTGCCGCTCGCCGGAAGCGAACGGCCGCGGCGCCGGCGGCAATTGTTGCATTTCTTTAGGCTTCAAGCAATTGGCGTGCGGTTTGCATGGTTTGCCGTGATGGCTTGAACCTGTCGCAACCATGCTTGCGGCAATGGCCACCATCGGAATAGGTTTGAGCCTTGAGCCCGGATTTGGGTCGGCGTAACGGAGAGACAACCATGAAGCAGCAGTTGAAGTTGGCCGTAACGGCGGCTCTCCTGAGCGTCGCCACCGGGCCTGCGATCGCCCAGGAAAAACTCAAAATCGGCGTGATCGTCACATTGTCGGGTCCGGCGGCGGCGCTCGGCGCGCAGGTCCGCGACGGTTTTGCGCTCGCGGTCAAGGATCTCGGCGGCAAGATGGCCGGTCGCGATGTCGAGGTCGTGGCGGTCGACGATGAACTCAAACCGGACGGCGCCGTCACCAAGGTGAAGGGCCTGCTCGAACGCGACAAGGTCGACTTCGTGGTGGGGCCGATTTTCTCCAATATCCTGCAGGCCATCCACAAGCCGGTGACGGATACCAAGACGTTCCTGATCAGCCCGAACGCCGGCCCTTCCAGCTACGCCGGCAAGAACTGCAGCCCGTTCTTCTACGCCACATCGTATCAGAACGACCAGGTGCACGAGGTTCTCGGCAAGGTCGCCCAGGATCGCGGCTACAAGCGCGTCTATGTCATGGTGCCGAATTATCAGGCCGGCAAGGATTCCGTCGCCGGATTCAAGCTCGCCTACAAGGGAGAAATCATCGAGGAGTCCTACATGCCGCTCGGCACCCTCGATTTCCAGGTCGAGCTCTCCAAGATTGCATCGCTGAAGCCCGACGCCGTGTTCACCTTCATGCCCGGCGGCATGGGCGTGACATTGGTGAAGCAGTACAGCCAAGCCGGCCTGGCCAACAAGATTCCGGTTCTCTCGGCATTTACTGTCGACGAATCCACCCTGCCGGCGCAACAGGATGCTGCCGTCGGCATGTACGCCGGTTCGAACTGGGCGCCCAATATGGACAATCCGCAGAACAGGAAATTCGTCGCCGGCTATGAAGCCGCCTACAACATCGTGCCCGGCACCTACGCCATGCAGGGTTACGATACAGCCGTGCTGATCGACAGCGCCGTCAGGGCGGTCAAGGGCGACCTTTCCAACAAGGAAGCGGTCTCGGCAGCGTTGAGGAAGGCCGACTTCACCTCGCTGCGCGGCGCCTTCAAGTTCAATGGCAACGGCTATCCGATCCAGAATTTCTACCTGACCAGGGTGGCCAAGCGGCCGGACGGAAAATTCCAGACCGAAATCTCCGAGAAGGTGTTCGAAAACTATGGCGACCGCTACGCCAAGGATTGCGCGCCGGGTAAATAAGCGCTCCAACGCAATAATGATTTGGGAGGAAACAAGGCGATGACAAGCGAGATCACCGGCATTATCCGGGCCAACGAGGGCATGCAGGGAATTTCCTGGAATATTCTCGGCCAGACCTATGTACCGAAGAACCGCACCGAACATTGCTTCTCGTGGCACGCGACGCTGCCGCCGGGCACTTTCGTGCCGCCGCATATCCATCCGGACCAGGACGAATATCTGTACATGCTGGAAGGCAAGCTCGATTTCATGCTGGGCGGCGCCGAGGCCCAGGCCAGCGCGGGCGACCTGATCCGCCTCGGCATGGGCGTTCCCCACGGCATCTTCAACAAGTCAGATCAAACCGCGAAGGTGCTGTTCTGGGTATCGCCGACGAAAAAATTGTTCGATCTGTTCTGGGGGCTCCACAACATGAAGGAGCAGAAGCCCGAAGACGTCGTGGCGATGGCCGCCGAATACAACATCCACTTCCTGCCACCGCCTCCGGGCGCGTGATTGACCTCATCCTGAGGAGCGGCCACTTGGCCGCGTCTCGAAGGATGAGAGGGACCGGTGCTCGCGACCCATCCTTCGAGACGCCGCGCAAGAGCGCGGCTCCTCAGGATGAGGCCGTGCGTGCTGCCGCCTACGCCCGCACCGCCGCGAGGCCCGGCACCGCCGCAAATCCTGCCTTGCTGGCGTAGCCGCGCACGATCGCCTCGCGCTGTGAGTAGCTCAGCACCTTTTCGATGTCGTCAAAACCATCGGGCGCCAGCTGCTCGACCGCATCGATCACGCCTTCCGGTCCGCCGCGGCGGTTGGCGCGCACGATGTCAGCCGTCATCGGCAATCGCTTCTGCTCGTAGGCCATCAGCGCCTGGCGCGGATGCTCCGAGCGGGCCAGCGCGTCGGCGAGGCAGCGCGCGTCGAGAATGGCCTGCGAGGCGCCGTTCGATCCCACCGGATACATCGGGTGCGCGGCGTCGCCGAGCAACGTAACGCGTCCGCTGGACCAATAGGGCAGCGGGTCGCGATCACAGCATGGATATTCGTAGAATTCCGATGTCGCCGCGATCAGGTTCGGTACAGCGACATGCGGCACCGAGAACCGCGCGACATGCGGCATCAGTTCCTCGCGTCTGCCGGGCCGCGACCAGTCTTCGCGGCGGGGCGGCGGAGCATTGCCTTCGCCAACCTTCACCAGCACCGCCCAGTTGGTCAGCCGGCTCGCCGGGCTGGATCCCTCCGCGATCGGATAGACCACGACCTTGGCGTTGAGGCCGCCAGCGACGATCATCGACCGGCCGTCCAGAAACGCCGGCCAGTCACGCGCGCCGCGCCACAGCATCAGGCCGTTCCAGCACGGCGGCCCTTCATTCGGGAACAGGGTTTCGCGTACCCTTGAATGAATGCCGTCGGCACCGACCAGAATATCGCCGCGCTCGGTCCTGGTATGCGCGCCGGTGCGATCGAAGAAATACGCGGTCACGCCGCCTTCGTCCTGGGTGAAGGCGCCTAGCCGGCAGCCGGTGTGAATGGCGTCATGGCCGAGCCGCTCCTCGACGGCGCGATGTATCACGCTCTGCAGCCGGCCGCGGTGAATCGAGAATTGCGGGACATCATGCCCGGCGTCGATGCCGCGGGATTCGCGCCAGACTTCCTGGCCATGGCGGTTGAGATAATAGAGATCGTGGGTGCGGATCGCGACGTCATCGAGCGCCTGCAACAGGCCGAGCCCCGCCAGCTCGCGGATCGCGTGCGGCAGGGTGTTGATGCCAACGCCGAGTTCCCGGATGCTGTCGGATTGCTCGAACAGCTCACAGCCGATGCCGCGGGCCCGCAACATCAGGGCTGTGGTAAGGCCGCCAATACCGCCGCCGACGATAATTGCCTTCATCACCCTACTCCACTGAACCCGAAACGCGATGCGAAGGCCCTGAGCCTCGCACGCAGGGTTACTCGGCCGCAAGCGGCTTTGTCGCCTCCGCCTTCAGCTCCGCCCGGGTCTTCGGCTTAGCCTTAATTTTCAGATCGTCGAAATCCTGCCTGTCGCGCACGCTGTTGCGGAAAATCTGCTCCTTGCCGGGCAGATATTGCGGCGGGCAGGCAATCTCCGCGCCATACCAGGCCGCCGCCTTCAGCGTAAACGACGGATCCGTCAGATGCGGGCGCCCGAGGGCCACCAGATCAGCGCGGCCGGCGGCCAGAATGGTATTGACCTGGTCCGGCGTCGTGATGTTGCCGACGCACATGGTGGCGACGCGGGCTTCGTTGCGGACCTGCTCGGAGAACGGCGTCTGGAACATGCGGCCATAGATCGGCTGGGCGTCGCGCACGGTCTGTCCGGTGGAGACGTCGATCAGGTCGACGCCGGCTTGCGCAAAGGCGCGCGCGATCTCGACGGCGTCGTCGCCGGTGACGCCGCCTTCCGCCCAGTCGGTGGCGGAGATGCGCACCGACATCGGCTTGTGGGCCGGCCACGCCGCCCGCAGCGCCTCGAACACTTCGAGCGGAAAGCGCAAGCGATTTTGCAACGAGCCGCCATAGGCGTCGGTGCGCTGGTTGGTCAGAGGCGAGATGAAACTCGCCAGGAGATAACCGTGGGCGCAGTGCAGCTCCAGCATGTCGAAACCGCAAGCTTCGCCGCGTTCGGCCGCATGGACGAAGTCAGCCTTCACCTTATCCATCGTCGCGCGATCCATCTCGCGCGGCACCTGACTGTCCGGAAAATACGGCAGCGGCGACGCCGACACGACGTCCCAGCCGCCCTGCTCCAGCGGCCGGTCCATACCGTCCCACATCAGTCTGGTGGCGCCCTTGCGGCCGGCATGACCGAGCTGCAGCGCAATCTTCGCCGCTGAATTGGCATGGACGAAATCGACGATGCGCCGCCACGCGGCCTCCTGCTCGTCGTTCCACAAGCCGGCGCAACCGGGGGTAATGCGGGCATCACGGGAAACGCAGGTCATTTCAGTAAATATCAGCCCGGCGCCGCCGATCGCGCGTGAGCCGTAATGCACCAGATGAAAATCGCCGGGCACGCCCTCTTTGGCCGAATACATGCACATCGGCGACACCACCGCGCGGTTGCCGATCTCCATTTCGCGCAGCCGCAGCGGCTGGAACATCGGCGTTGCCGGCTTGACGATATCGACATCGAAACCCCTGGCGCGGACCTGTCTTGCGAACGCCTTGTCGACCTCGGCGACAAAATCGGGCGCGCGTAACGTGAGATTGTCGTAGGTGATCGCCTTGGCACGCGTCATGACGCCGAAGGCGAACTGCACCGGGTCAAAATCCCAGAAGCGATCGACGTGTTCGAACCAGACCAGCGACACGTCGGCGGCATGCTGGGTCTTCTCGACTTCCTCGCGGCGGCCGGTTTCGTAACCCTGCAGCGCGGCCTCGACCGTCGGCGCGCAATGCATGGCGTCCGCCAGCGCAATGGCGTCTTCCATCGCCAGCTTGGTGCCGGAGCCGATCGAGAAATGCGCGGTAGCCTTGGCATCTCCGAGCAGCACCATGTTGTCCCTGACCCAGCGCTTGCTGCGGATCATCGGAAAATTGCGCCACATCGAGCGATTGATCAGCAGCGGATGTCCTTCGAGGAACCAGCCGAAAATCTCCGCCATCCGGTCGGCGGATTGCTGTTCGCCCAGGCCCTCGAGCCCGGCGCGCTTGAACGTCACGGGATCGGTCTCGAAGATCCAGGTCGAGCGTCCCGCTTCATACTGGTAGGCGTGGGCGATGAACGGGCCCCACTCGGTCTCCTGAAAGATGAATGTGAAGGCGTCGAGCGGCCGGGTCGAGCCCATCCAGGCGAACTTGTTGGAGCGCAGATCCACCTCGGGCTGGAAGTGCTCGATGTATTTTTCGCGGAACCGGCTGTTGATGCCGTCGGCCACCACTACCAGATCGGCATCGGCGAAGCGGGCTTCATCCTCGACATCGGCCTCGAACAGCAGGACGACGCCAAGTTCGCGCGCCCGCTCCTGCAAAATCAAAAGCAGCGTGCGACGCGAGCAGCCACAAAAGCCGTTGCCGCCGACCCGGTGCACCGTGCCGCGAAAGTGAACGGCGATATCATCCCAATAGGCGAATTGCTCGGTGATGCGGCGATAGCTCGGGGAATCGTATTTTTCGAAATTGTCGAGGGTCGCATCGGAGAACACCACGCCGAAGCCGAAGGTGTCGTCGGCGCGGTTGCGCTCATAAACCGTGATCTCGGCCTCCGGCCGCTGCTTCCTCAGCAGGATCGCCGAGTAGAGGCCGGCCGGTCCGCCACCGATAATCGCGATTTTCATGAGAGCCTCCGCTCAATTCCCCTGGAATGCCGGTTTCACCTTGTTGGAAAACGCCTCGAAGGCTCGCGCGAAATCCGCGGTCGTCATGCACAGCGCCTGCGCCACGGCCTCGGCCTCGATCGCCTCCTCGACCGACATCGCCCATTCCATCGCCAGCATGCGCTTGGTCATGGTGTTGGCGAAGGTCGGGCCCTCGGTGATCTGCTTTGCCAGCAGCTGTGCCTGCGACAACACCTCCGGCGGCGCGACGACGCGGCTGAAGAAGCCCCAGCGCTCGCCCTCCTCCGCGGTCATGAAGCGGCCGGTATAGAGCAGCTCCGAGGCGCGCGATTGCCCGATGATGCGCGGCAGGATCGCGCAGGCGCCCATGTCGCAACCGGCCAGCCCGACCTTGTTGAACAGGAAGGCGACCTTGGCGCCGGTGGCGGCCAGACGCAGGTCGGACGCCATCGCGACGATGGCACCCGCTCCGGCGCAGATGCCCTCGACCGCCGCAATGACCGGCTGCGGACAGGCCCGCATCGCCTTGACCAGATCGCCGGTCATGCGGGTGAAGGCGGTGAGGCCCTTGGTATCCATCTTGACCAGCGGGCCGATGATCTCGAACACGTCGCCGCCTGAGGAAAAATTGCCGCCGGCCCCGGATACCACGATGGTCTTGACGTCGTCGTCCATCGCGCAGGCCCGGAAAAAATCCGTCAGCTCGCGGTAGCTCTCGAAGGTCAGCGGGTTTTTTCGCTCGGGACGGTTCAGCGTCACCGTGGCGACGCCGTCGACGACTGCGAGCAGGAAGTGTTTGGGCGAATAATCCGATAGCGGCAGCGTGACAGGATTGGCGGGGCGGTTCATGGGGTTTCCCTTATGCTTATTGTCGTCATTGCTCTCTATCGTCGTCATTGCGAGGAGCACTCTTGTCCGCCGAAGCCCGCCTTCGGGCGAAGGCGGATGCGACGAAGCAATCCATCTTTCTGGCAGTCAGGAAGCAAGATGGATTGCTTCGCGGAGCCTGTCATCGGGCGCGCGTTCGCGCGACCCGTTGGCTCGCAGTGACTGCTAAATCTCACCACCGGCCACTGCGATGGCTTGTCCGGTGATCGCGCTGGCACCCTCGCCGCACAACCAGAGCACGGTGTTGGCGACCTCCACTGGCGTCACCAGCCGCCCCTGCGGATTGTGCTTCGAAAGCTCTGATATCGCCTGTTCGCGGCTGCGGCCGGTCTTTTTCATGATGGTGTCGATGCTGCCGGCCACGAGATCGGTATCGGTGAAGCCGGGACACACCGCATTGACGGTCACCCGCGTGCTGGCCAGTTCCAGCGCCAGCGAGCGCACCAGCCCGACCACCGCGTGCTTTGCCGCGCAGTAGGCGCTGACATAGGCATAGCCCTTGAGGCCGGCGGTCGATGCCACGGCGACGATCCGGCCGTAAGGCTGGCCCTTCATCGACGGCAATGCGGCCTGGATGGTGTGGACCACGCCCATGAAGTTGATATCGATCATCCGCCGAAACAGCGCCGCATCGGATTTGCCGAACGGCGCGGATTCCGCGCTGCCGGCATTGGCGATCAGGATATCGATCGGCTGCCGGCTTGCTGCTTTCGCAATGGCGGCGCTGACGGTGGCCTGGTTCGCGACGTCGGCCACCTCGGCGAAATGCGCGTCGCCGGCGGTGATGGCTTCATCCAGTGTGGCGCGGTTGCGGCCGAGCACGGTGACTGTCGCCCCTGCCCGCGCCAGCGCTGATGCGATCTCGCGGCCGATGCCGCGTCCGCCACCGGTGACGAGCGCATGCGGGGAATGCGGCAATCCGGACATCAGCGGTCTCCCCGAGTGAACTGTTCGACGTGCCCCTTCGGATATATTTTAAACTTCAAGCTTTTGCAAGAAACCCGGCTGGCCCTGCGACGATGCAATCCAGCTTTCGTGAGACAGCAAAGGAAGAATGGATTGCTTCGCGGAGCCTGTCATCGGGCGCGCGTTCGCGCGACCCGTTGGCTCGCAATGACGGCTGATGGGCCTGGACAAAAATTGCGAAAACAACCCCATGCAAAGAATGGCTAGACTGACGGCACTGGTCCCGCCACAAGATATGGTATGCCGAGCTCGTGCAAACGGGGCGAGATAGGGAAGCCGTTATCGCTCCGCGAATGCCTTCTCGACCACGAACTGGCCGGGCTCGCCGTGATTGCCTTCGGCAAAGCCTTTGGCCGCCAGAAGTTCGCGGGTGTCGTGCACCAGCGCCGGGCTGCCGCAGATCATGATGCGGTCATGTGCGGACTCCAGCGCGGCGAGGCCGATGTCGCTGAACAGCTTGCCTGAGGTGATCAGGTCGGTGATCCGGCCGCGGTTGCGGAACGGGTCGCGGGTTACGGTCGGATAATAGATCAGCTGGTTGCGGACCAGTTCGCCGATCAGCTCATCCTTCGGCAGGTGTTCGGTGATCATCTCGCCATAGGCGAGTTCGGCGACGCGGCGGCAGCCGTGCAGCAGCACCACCTTCTCGAACCGCTCGTAGGTCTCGGGATCCTTGATCACGCTGAGGAACGGCGCCAGCCCGGTGCCGGTGCCGATCAGGTAGAGATTGCGGCCGTCCTCGAGGTTGTCGATGACCAGCGTGCCGGTGGCCTTGCGGCTGACGATGATCTCGTCACCCGTCTTCAGATGCTGAAGCCGCGAGGTCAGCGGCCCGTCCGGTACCTTGATCGAGAAGAATTCCAGCCGGTCCTCGTAATTGGCGCTGGCGACGCTGTAGGCGCGCAGCAGCGGCTTCTCGCCGACCTTGAGCCCGATCATGGTGAACTCGCCGTTGCGGAAACGGAACGAGGGATCGCGGGTGGTGGTGAAGGAGAACAGCGTGTCGGTCCAGTGATGGACGCTGAGGACGCTTTCCTGATTGAAGTTGCTCATCTTGCCGATCCCGCGCTGGAGGGCCGATTGTGCCGCTCAATTCATTTGTATACAATCATTCGTATACGAATGAATAATCCGGCTTGATCCCGGCGTCAAGGCGCGGGCAAGATGGCCAAAGCGGCCCCGCGAAGGCATTGAACGAAAAAGGAAAAACCATGGCTCACGACGCCCCCCAGGCCGCCGGCCCGACCAAACTGGTGATCCGCAACATCGGCCTGCTGCTCTCGGGCGCGCTGGAAAAGCCGATCCTGGATGCCGACACCATCGTCGCGGTGAACGGGAAAATCACCGCCATCGGCAAGGCCAAGGACGTCGACACCGCCGGCGCCACCACCATTGTCGACGCCATGGGCACCACGGTCGCGCCCGGCCTGATCGACAGCCATGTGCATCCCGTCGCCGGCGACTGGACCCCGCGGCAGAACCAGATCGGCTGGATCGACAGTTTTCTGCATGGCGGCGTCACCACCATGATTTCGGCGGGCGAAGTCCACATGCCCGGCCGCCCGCGCGACGTGGTCGGCCTCAAGGCGATGGCGATTTTCGCGCAGCGCTCGTTCTGGACGCTGCGGCCCGGCGGCGTGAAGGTGCATGCCGGCGCACCTGTCATCGAATGCGAGATGGTGGAGGAAGACTTCAAGGAGCTGGCGGCGGCCGGCGTCAAGCTATTAGGCGAAGTCGGCCTCGGCGGCGTCAAGGACGGCCCGACCGCGAAAAAGATGGTGGGTTGGGCGCGCAAATACGGCATCCAGAGCACCATACACACCGGCGGCCCGTCGATCCCCGGCTCCGGCCTGATCGGCGCCGACGTGGTGCTGGAGGCCGACACCGACGTGATCGGCCACATCAATGGCGGCCACACCGCTTTGCCCGATAACGAGATCCGCTGCATCTGCGAGGGCTGCAAGCGCGGCCTCGAGCTGGTGCACAACGGCAACGAGCGCTCGGCGCTCTACACGATGCGGATCGCGCGCGAGATGGGCGATCTCAACCGCGTCATCCTCGGCACGGATTCGCCGGCCGGCTCCGGCGTGAAGCCGCTCGGCATTTTGCGCATGGTGTCGATGCTGTCCTCGCTCGGCGACGTGCCCGCCGAACTGGCGTTCTGCTTTGCCACCGGCAACACCGCGCGGATGCGCGAACTCGACTGCGGCCTGATCGAGGTCGGCCGGTCGGCCGACTTCGTCATCATGGACAAGGCGCAGCATTCGCCGGGCAAGACCATCCTCGACAGCGTGCAGCTCGGCGACCTCCCCGGCATCGGCATGACCATCATCGACGGCATCGTGCGCACGACGCGGAGCCGCAACACGCCGCCGGCGACCAGGGTGCCGGAGATCGTGGGACATTGAGCGGTCTGAGGCGTTGGCCCCAAGTTATTGGACCGGAGACTTAACTGCTTGCCGAAGCTCATGGATGAGCGCGGTTAGGCCAGGGTCGTCCAGCGCGATGACCGCGAGTTGTTCCGCATAGCGGAGCGCGGCCGTTGCATCACCCGCCATCCGGCTGAATGAGACGAGCGCCTCCAGAATCTCGCGATCGCCGGGATGTCTTTTCAGCGTATCCTTCAGCATGGTCATGGCTTCGTCGCGACCGCCGCTGGAATGCAGCGCGACGGCGTAAACGTAGGCGTAGCGCTGATGATCCGGCTCCAGCTCCGCTGCCTTGCGCAACTCGGCAAGCGCATCGTCGGACCGCTTCAGTCTGGTCAGTGTCAAGCCTAGCGCATGATGTGTAGCGGCCTCGCGCGGTGAAGCCACGAGCGCCGAGCGAAGAACGGTCTCACCTTCGCTGTCCCGGCCGAGTTGCCGGTAGAGGTCAGCCAGATTGATGGCCGCCGTCGCATATTGCGGACTGAGCCGTAGCGCGGCCCTGTATTCCGTCTCGGCGTCGACAGCCAGGCCGCGTTGCGCGAGGAAATTGCCTAGCGCCGTGCGCGCTTCCGGGCGCTCGGCGCTGGCACGTTGCGCTGCGATGAATTCCGCCGCTGCCAGTTCGAAGCGCGCGCGATCTGGCGGGGACTGGCTTGCGGTCGGAACGGCAGCAAGCAGCGAAGCCGCCCTGATACGCACGCCGCGCACCGGATCGGACAAGAGCGGGGATACCCAGGGCCAGACCTGAACGGCAGGAACGTTCTGCAGCATATCGAGAGCGCCGATCCGAACCATCGGATCGGGGTCGGCGAGCCCCGCTCTTGCGGCCCCGACATTCGCGGCCGACACGCGAGGGGCGAGCTCGTTGAGCGCACTCGCCCGCGCAACGCCAGGGGTGCCTCCATCCACGGCCAACGCCGCGAGGAGCGCGGCGGCGTTGACCCGATCGGTGCGCGCCGCGTGGAATACAGCCCCATAGGTCTGAAAACCCTTGCGGTTGGGGCCGAACCATTCCTCCACGGCAGCAGCAGCCCATTGCGCCGGCCTGTCGCGGTGGCAATCGTTGCAGGCATTCGGCGTGCCCAGCTTGACCGATAGATCGGGCCTTGGGACCCGGAAGGTATGATCGTGGCGGGGGTCGACCACCATGTAGGTGCGGGTCTGCATGTGGCACGAAACGCACGTCGGCGGCGGGTTCACGCCGGCGTGGTGGCGGTGCTTCACGTCGGCAAATTTTTCGGGCGCATGGCATTGCAGGCAGACGCCCTCGCCGGGGCTGCGAAGCCGGGCGCTGTGCGGCTCGTGGCAGTCGCTGCAGGTGACGCCGGCGGAAAACATCCTGCCCTGCTTGAACGGCGTGTAGTTATAGGGTTCCTCCACATCGCGGATCTGGCCATCGGGATGATAGGTGGTGCGCGCGAGCGCCTCGACCGCATGGGTCTGCGACAGCCATTGGCCCGGCTTCCAGTCCTCATGCAAGCCGGCGCGGCGCGCGTGACACAGCCCGCAGGTCTCGACCTCCTTGCGCAGCGTGGCCGGCGCAACCGACCGGCGTGCCGTTCCGGTCTGGGGATCCATTGGCCATGTAACGCCATGGCGCTCGTCAAATCGGACCAGCAACCCCTTGCTCGAATCCTCGCGCTTGCCGAACGGCCACCAACTCTGCTGCTTGCGCGCCCACGAGGCGTGGCGCGAGCCCTGCCCGTGGCAGGCTTCGCAACCGACGCTGATTTCGGCCCATGTCGTGGCGAAGCGATCCGTCCTGGCATCGTAATTCTTGCGCAAGCCCGTGGAGTGGCATTCCGCGCACATGAAATTCCAGTTCTGGTTCAGCCTGGTCCAGTGCAGGATATCGTCGTGTTTGATCGCCTCATTGGGGGAGAGATGAAACCAGCGCTGTCCTCCTTTGTCGTTCGGCCGGCTGTCCCAAGCGACCGGCAGCGCCTGAATGCGCCCGTCGGGGAATTCAACGAGATATTGCTGCAGCGGATCGATGCCGAAGGTGTACTTCGCTTCAAAGACGGCAAGCTTGCCGTCGGGGCCGTCAGTCTCGACCAGGAATTTCCCTCCCTCGCGAAAGAAGCGGGAACGCACGCCATAATGCTCCACGCTGGCATCGTTGAAATTGCCAAGCACGGTCTTGTCGGTGGCATGCTGCATCGCGGCTTTATGCTGCGAGGCATTCCAGAGCTTGGCCTCCGCCTGATGGCAGCCGGCGCAGGTCTCGCTTCCGACGAAGGTTGCAGCGGCAATGGCGGCTGTTTCGGGACGGGTTGGCGACGGTTGGCCATTGAACCACGATTGCCATAACAGGCCGCCGGCGAACACCGCCGTGGCAACGGCAGCGACGGCAACCAACATGGCGCGCATTGTGAATGGCTTTGCGACGTCGTCCGCCATCTCCGGTTTTGACACCGTGGAGTTAGGCTCGGAGCGCCTGGACGTTTCTTTGCCTTTGCGAGAACGTCGGGATTTTGCCAAGCGGAAGGGTCCTTGCCGGCATATTCTAGGACAACTACCGGGGCGAGGCTATCCCGGTCGAGGTGGCGCTGGGGGCGCCGCGCGCCTGACTTTGAAAAAGAAAGACCGCCGCCGGGGGACGGCGACGGCCTTCGTCGGATTGCTCCTGGGTGAGAGCGCAAGTATCCCGGGCGATCTCGTTCGATTCAGGTCTACGCGAAGCTAGTTGGCCATCGCCTTCCTGATGATGGCTTCCTTTCGGGCTCTATCGGCCTCTTCAAGGTCAGTTTTCCTGGTGTTGTCTTCCTTCAGGTCGATCGTCACCTTGCTGATCTTTCCCGTAAATTTGAACGGGACCTTGTAGGCTTCGGTGACAGGCGTACCCTCATCCGCGCCGACGTCGGCGCCTTCGTCCGCCGAGAAGATGCCGTATTGCGTTCGCTCGATACGACCGGTAGCGACGTTCTTGCCATTGACAAAGATCGTGCCCACCCCGCCCTTGCCGATCCCACCGCCATCATAGGCAAACTCGAAGCGGACGGTGGTCTTTCCGGCAGGCAGCGCCTGCTTGGCCGTGATCGTGTACCGTTGCAGGCCGAGGAAATTGTAGGTGTAAGTCGGCTTGCCATCCTTCAGGTACAGGCTCCATCCTCCGAACCGACCCGCCTGGGCGAGGATCGCACCGTTGGCGCCACCTTTGGGGATTTCCACATCTGCGGTGATGATGTGCGATCGGTTCTTGATGTTGATGAAGACATTCTCCGACATCCCGATCATTCCCTCGTGGACCGTCAGGGAGGTACGACCGGCCATCAGATCCGGCCGCCCGACCATGGCAGCGTTGGTACGCTCCAGGGTTCGGTCATCGAGAGGCAGCACCGAATTCTTTTCCGCCTCCTTCATGAACAGGTCCTGCATCTCCTTGAGCTTGTCCGGATTCTTCGCGGCGAGATCGTTTACGAGGCTGAAGTCCGTTCGCGTATCGTACAGCTCCCAGATATCCTGTTCGAGCGGCCTGCGCGGCTTGGTTTCCCACGCCGCCCTGTGGATTGTGCCGGCAAGCCAGCCGTCGTTGTAGATGGCGCGGTTGCCGAAGATCTCGAAATATTGCGTCTTGTGGGTGCTGTCCGCCTTCGGATCGGCGAACGAGTAGACCATGCTGGTGCCCTGAATCGGCGTCTGCGGGGTGCCGTTCACGCTCTTTGGCTCGGGCAAGCCTGCCGCCTGCAGGATCGTGGGCACGATGTCGATCACGTGGTGCCACTGCGAACGAACCTCGTTCTTCGCCTTGATGGCCTTCGGCCAGGACACCACCATCCCGTTTCGGGTACCGCCATAGCTGGAGGCCACCTGCTTGGTCCAGGTAAAGGGCGTGTCGCCTGCGACCGCCCATCCGGCCGCGTAATGGCTGTAGGTGTTCGGCCCGCCGAGGTCATCGTAATGCTTGAGCACGTCCTGGACGGTCTCCTGCACACCGTTGAAATACGTCATCTCGTTGAACATGCCGCTCATGCCGCCTTCGGCGCTGGCGCCATTGTCGCCGACGATATAGAAGATCAGCGTGTTATCGAGCTGCCCGGTGGCCTCGATGCCCTTGATGAGGCGACCAATCTCGGTGTCGGTATACTCACCGAAGCCGGCGAAAACCTCCATCTGCCGGGTAAAGAGTTTCTTCTCGTCGGCGCTCAACGAGGCCCAATCCTTGATGGCTTCCGGCTTGGGCGCGAGCTTGGTGCCGGCAGGCACCACGCCCAGCTTGATCTGCCGCGCCAGCGTCTCCTCGCGCAGCTTGTCCCAGCCCTGGTCGAACTTGCCCTTGTACTTCGCGATCCACGGCTTCGGCACGTGATGCGGAGCATGGGTGGCCCCCGGAGCAAAGTACATGAAGAACGGCTTGTCCGGCGTCAGTGATTTCTCGGACTTCATCCACGCGATGGCCTTGTCGGTCATGTCGGTCATGAAGTGGTAGTTCGGGTCCTTCGGCAGCTCGACCTGGTTCATGCCGTCGTAGATCAACGGCGCCCACTGGTTGGTTTCGCCACCCATGAATCCATAAAACTTGTCGAAGCCCTGTCGGGTCGGCCAGCGATCGGTCGGCCCCGAGGGGCTGACTTCCCAGGCCGCGGTTTCGTGGTTCTTGCCGAAATGCGCGGTGCTGTAGCCGTTCAGCCGCAGCATCTCCGCAACGGAGGCGACGCTATTGGGCCGCTGGCCGGTCTGCCCCGGAAACGACGTTCCGGTTTCCGAGATGGAGCCGAAGTTGTTGACGTGATGATTGCGTCCCGACAACAGTGCCGCGCGGGTCGGAGAGCAGAGCGCGGTGGTGTGAAATTGATTGTAGCGCAACCCGCCATTGGCCAGTTGCTCGACGGTCGGCATCTTGATCGGACCACCGAATGCGCCCGACTGGCCGAATCCCATATCGTCGATCAGCACGATGAGAACGTTCGGCGCGGCCGCCGGCGCCTTCACTTCGAACCGCGGTGGCGGCGTCGCATTTCGTGCGTCGAATACGGTGCTGTGCGGGTATTGTGGCTCCGGGATCGGCAGCACCGTTCGATCGGTGGGAACCACGACGCTCGCCGCGGCGGCCGGCTGGGCGTTTGCTGCAATTGGTGAAGCTATCAGCAGTGCCGCGGCAATTGAAACTGCCCGGATCGTCACATCTCGCCGCTTCATGGTGGCCGTCTCCATAAAATAACATTGAGCGCTCTTGAGCTAATCGAAAGCCAAGCGCCGAAGGAAATTGATAACGACATCCGGGGAGCGGTTGGATAAGTCGCTCTGCGCAACGTATCGGAAGAATGGCGCTGTCAGCGCCTGCCGACGCGATTGACCGGACCGCCACGGTTCATCGGTGTTCCGCCGACGCCGACACCGGGCGTCACCACGGCTCGCGCGACTGGCCGCGGGCGCAGCACCACGCCGGGCCTGACGACACAGCCGACGGGGTACGAGACGTACTGGCAATACACCACGGCGCTGGCTCGTTCGGTGCTAGCGGCCATAAACCCGGTTACCAGCAGCGCAGATAGCGCGATCGAGAGCTTCATGATAGTTTATCTCCAGTTCTGGGTGTTAAAATTGTCTCGAAGGGCGACCTGCGTCGTTGATGCAGATCAAAGTGACGGCCGCGGCTTGAGTGAGAGAATATCAATGGAAGTTCGTGTGCGTAGCGAGCTTATGTACTGCAGCGGGCTTGCAAGTTTGGCGCAGAAAGGGCTTGAAATGGCACGGATCAATTGGCGGGTTGCACTCTTGGCAACGGCCGCGACTCTGGCATTCTCACCTGAATCGCGCGCGGACGAAAGCGGTATTTCGTTCTGGCTTCCGGGATTATACGGCAGCCTCGCTGCAACTCCCGCGACGCCGGGTTGGTCGATCGCCGCCATCTACTATCATACCAGCGTGAATGCGTCGGGCGCGGCGGCAGCGTCGCGGGAATTCCAGGTCGGAAGATTTTCGCCGACCGTCAATATCAACCTGAATGTGGCTTTGGGCGGCCAGGCCGATCTGATGTTCATCGCGCCGACCTATACTTTCGCCACGCCGGTGCTTGGCGGCCAGTTGTCGGCGACCCTGGCCAGTGTTTACGGCAGAAACTCCGCGAGCCTCGCGGGCACATTGACGGCGGCTGCGGGGCCGATCGTGACCACGCGGAACGGATTTCTGGAAGACGCGCTCGTCTCCTACGGCGATCTCTATCCGACCTTGAAGCTGAAGTGGAACAACGGCGTTCACAACTACATGGTCTACGGCGCGGGCGACATCCCCGTCGGCGACTACAATCCGAGCAGGCTGGCGAACATCGGTATCGGTCACGGCGCCATCGACTTGGGCGGCGGCTACACCTATTTGAACCCGACGACCGGCACGGAGGTCTCGGGCGTCGGTGGCTTCACCTACAATTTCAAGAATCCAGACACCCAATATCAGAGCGGCATCGACTTCCATTTCGACTGGGGTGTGTCGCAGTTTCTGTCGAAGCAGGTCTTTGTCGGCTTTGTCGGGTACGCCTACCAGCAGATCACCGACGACTTCGGTCAGCCGGCCGCTCTCGGCGGCTTCCGTTCGCGCGTGCTGGGCATCGGACCACAGGTCGGGTATATTTTTCCGATCGGCAGCAACCAGGCGTTTCTAGGCCTGAAGGGCTATGGCGAGTTCGATGCGGCGAACCGGGCGTCCGGCTGGAACACCTGGCTGACGTTCTCGATCTCGGAGGCCGCGCCCGCCAGCACCATAACGCCGACCAGGCATCTGGTGCGCAAATAAGCCCGCGAGATACGAATTCGGAAACCGCAGCTGAGATTTCCGACCGCGCTTCCCCAATTTGAGAAAGTCGATATCGACAATTTTCTGGACGTCGGCGTCCCCACCATGATTTAGGCGGTCAGCCTGCTATTCACTGACATCGTCATGGCCGACATCAACGGCGTTGAGCCTGCTAAAGGGGACAACCCGCACGTCTTGCACTTGGCGATCTTCCGGCCAGCCCCGACCAATTCCCGATCGCGGCTTGGCTACTTTCACACTTCAGTTCAGGTTCACGATCGCAAGATTGAGCAGAGATGCGAAGACAATCCAGGCGGCATAAGGAAGGAATAAGACCGAGGATATCCGGTCGCTTTGCCATTGCCGCACGATAAACGCGACGATCGCAGCGAGCAGCGACACGATGACTGCAAGAGCGACGCCGGGCCAATGCAGGGAAAAAAACGTTGGTGGCCAAAGGAAATTGAGTCCCATTTGGATGACCCACAATCGCATCGCCGTTCCCCGGAAGTCGATACTCCAGGTCCGCCACCCAGCAATCGCTATCATAACGTAGATAACCGTCCAGACCGGCGCAAAGATCCAATTAGGCGGATTGAACCACGGCTTCATCAGGCCGGCATACCAGCTGCCGGGTAGATTTAGATAGCCGATCGTAAAGCCGGTCCCTACGACTAGAACGAGGAAGATGACGAGCCCGATCACTTCGCGGGTGATTTTCTTCACGGCGGCCCCAGTTCAATGCAGTGACAATCATCGGCGACCTTGTCGGTCGAACGTACAGGAATGGAACGTTCCCGAAGGCGCGACAGATCACCGCGGAAGAAATTTCATGTCGATGTGATCCGGCTCGCTTCAGATGACGTTCTCTAGCCGATGTACAATGCGGCCAGGTCCTGCTCCTGCGCTTCGGAGGACATTTCAGCCGCGCCATCGCAATATGAAACGGAGAAAATCTGATGAACTTTGGAATTCGTTCTGCCATCGCCAGCGTTGGGATGGTCACAGCCTTGCTTACCCCTACCTTCGCAAGGGCCGCAGACATCGTTGATACGGCAGTTGCGGCGGGTTCGTTCAATACGCTCGTC
>NZ_JAURXB010000203.1 GCF_030654605.1 Bradyrhizobium sp. | reverse complement strand
TGCTGATGGGCACGCTGGCGGGCGTCGAGATGGGTCTCGACCTCGCCAAGGTGCCGCATCGCGGCGGTGGCGTGCTCGCCGCCATGGAAGTCCTGAAGGGACGCGACGTGGTGCCGATGTCGAAATCCAAGACCGCGGTCGCCTGAAAGCGCAAAATTGACTACCGTCATTGCGAGCCAACGGGTCGCGCGAATGCGCGCCCGATGATAAACTCCGCGAAGCAATCCATGTCGCCGCGCAAGGAAAGATGGATTGCTTCGTCGCTTGCGCTCCTCGCAATGACGTAACCAACAGAAAGAGCGTGCGATGAACGCCCCGGTAGCAGCCACCGAAGACCTGATCTATTCCGTCCAGGACGGCATTGCCCACCTGACCTTCAACCGCCCGCAGGCGCGCAACGCGCTGACTTTCGCAATGTACGAGCAGATGGCGACGATCTGCGAGACCGTGAACGCCGACCGCTCGATCAAGGCGATGATCCTGACCGGAACTGGCGACAAGGCGTTCGCGTCGGGCACCGACATTTCGCAATTCCGCGCCTTCAAGACCGCGGAGGATGCGCTCGAATATGAGGAGCGGATCGACCGGGTGCTGGGCGCGCTGGAAAAAGTCCGGGTGCCGACGATTGCGGCCATCGCCGGCGCCTGCACCGGCGGGGGGGCGGGAATCGCCGCCTGCTGCGATATCCGGATCGGCACCGCGTCGACGCGGATCGGCTTTCCGATCGCGCGTACGCTGGGAAATTGCCTGTCGATGTCCAATATCAGCCGGGTCGTCGCGCTGGTCGGGCCGGCGCGGACCAAGGACCTGATCTTTACAGCGCGGCTGATCGAGGCGCCCGAGGCGCTGGCGCTCGGTCTGCTCAACGAAGTGGTGCCTGACGTTGCGACCCTGCAGCGCCGCGCCGCCGAAACCGCCAAGCTGATCGCCGGCCACGCGCCGATCACGATGGAAACCGCCAAGGAGGCGGTGCTCCGCCTCCGCCGCACCTTGTCGCGCGAGGAGGGCCGGGACCTGATCCTGCGCGCTTATATGAGCGAGGATTTCCGCGAGGGCATGGATGCCTTCCTCAACAAGCGCACGCCGAACTGGCAGGGCAAATAGCTCCGGCGGGCTCACCCAGCCCTTTGGCCTCAGCCGATCATTTCGATAACAATGGTAGAATGGGCCGCCCTAACGGGTTGCAATCTCATGCCAAATCCCAAGCAGGGGTGCCCGGACCTGCTTGAACTCGCCGCCGTAACCCCGCACAATGGCACTCAACAGGCTTGGCTCGATACAGCCGGGCCCAATCAAGACATAGGGATGAAACACGTGCGAAACACCATCAAAGCCACGGCCGCGCTGGCGGCCATGCTCGCGAGTGCGCCGGCCGTCGCCGCCTGGGAGCCGACCAAGCCAGTTGAAATCGTCGTGGCGGCCGGAGCCGGCGGCGCCTCCGACCAGATGGCGCGGATGATGCAGGCCGCGATCCAGAAGAACAACCTGATGAAGCAGCCGATGGTGGTTTCGCTCAAGGGCGGGGCCTCCGGCGCCGAAGCGCTGATGTACATGAAGTCCTCGGACGGCGACGCCAACAAGGTGCTGATCGCCTATTCGCTGATCTACATGTTGCCGCTGTCGGCCAAGATTCCGTTCAACTGGCGCGAGTTGACGCCGGTGTCGGTGGTGGCGATGGATCAGTTCGTGCTGTGGGACAATGCCGCCGGGCCGAAGACCGTGAAGGACTTCATTGCCGCCGCCAAGGCCGCCGCTGCGCCGTTCAAGATGGGCGGCACCGGTTCCAAGCGCGAGGACCATGTCCTCACCGTCTTCATGGAACAGAAGACCGGCGCGAAATTCTCCTATCTGCCCTACAAGTCCGGCGGCGAGGCGGCGACGCAGCTGGTCGGCAATCACACCGAAGCCAACGTCAACAATCCATCCGAAAATCTCGAGGTCTGGCGCGCCGGCCAGGTTCGCGCGCTCTGCGTATTCGACAAGGAACGGATCTCCTACAAGACCAAGGTGACCGCGACGCAGTCGTGGAACGATATCCCGACCTGCAAGGAAGAAGGCCTCGACGTCCAGTACCTGATGCTGCGCGCCATGTTCCTGCCGGGCAAGGTGACCGCGGAGCAGGTCGCGTTCTACGTCGACCTGTTCCAGAAGGTGACGCAGACCACCGAGTACAAGGAATACATGGAAAAGCAGGCGCTGAAGCCGGTCTTCCTCACCGGAAAGGACATGATGAAGTTCCTTGAGGAGGACGACAAGCTCAACGCGTCGCTGATGAACCAGGCGGGCTTTGTGGCGAAATAGGCCCGCGCGGCACTTCATGCCCCCACCGGGTCGACGCGAAGCGCCGCCCCGGTGGGGGTGACCGTTCTTGCCGTGCCCGACGAAAGACAGCGACCCCCCGATGTCCAATACCGAAATAGAAATTATCGTCGATGATCCGACCGCGCCGGAGGCCGACTCGCCTGTGGTGACCAGTATTCGCATCGTCGACGTGACGGTTTCGCTGCTGCTGCTGGTGCTGGCGGCGACGCTGGGTTTCGACAACTGGCGTACCGGCATCGCCTGGGATTCCACCGGTCCGCAATCCGGCTATTTCCCGTTCTATCTGTCGGTGATCCTTGCCGGCGCCAGCCTCTATGGCCTCGTCGCCGCATTTTTGTCGCGCAAGGAAGCCCGGGAAACCTTCGTGACCCGCGCGCAGCTTCGTCGCGTCATGCAGGTGTTCGTGCCGACGCTGCTGTTTTGCCTGGCCGTGCAGTTTCTCGGGCTCTATGTCGCGAGCTTCGGCTTGATTGCCGCTTTCATGCGTTTGGTCGGACGGATCGCGCTGTGGAAATCGCTGCTGACGGCGTTCCTGTTCACCGCCATCATGTTCCTCACCTTCGACGTCGCATTCGACGTGATCATGCCGAAGGGGCCGCTCGAAAGAGCCCTGGGTCGCTAGGAAATCGGGCCGCTAGGAAAATCGCCATGGAAGCTCTCGGCCTGCTGATGCACGGCTTCGCCGTCCTGCTGACGTGGAAGACGTTGACGCTGATGATGGTCGGCCTCGTGCTCGGCATTTTCGTCGGCGTGCTGCCGGGGCTCGGCGGGCCGAACGGTGTCGCGATCCTGCTGCCGCTGACCTTCACCATGGACCCGACCTCGGCAATCGTGATGCTGTCCTGCATCTACTGGGGAGCGCTGTTCGGCGGCGCCATCACCTCGATCCTGTTCAATATTCCGGGCGAGGCGTGGTCGGTGGCGACCACCTTCGATGGCTATCCAATGGCGCAGCAGGGCAGGGCGGCGGAAGCGCTGACCGCAGCGTTCACGTCGTCCTTCATCGGCTCGCTGGCTGCGGTGCTGCTGATCACCTTCCTGGCGCCGATGATCTCGTCGTTCGCGCTGAAGTTCGGGCCGCCGGAATTTTTCTCGGTCTATCTCCTGACCTTCTGCTCGTTCGTAGGCCTCGGCCGCGAGGCCAAGCACAAGACCGTCATCTCGATGTCGCTCGGCCTGCTGCTGGCCGGCATCGGCATGGATACGGTGTCCGGCCAGCTGCGCATGACCTTCGGTTCCAACAATCTGCTGCGGGGAGTGAATTTTCTGGTCGCCGTGATCGGCCTGTTCGGCATCAGCGAAATCCTGCTGACCATGGAGGAGCGGCTGGCGCTGCGGGGCCATGCCGCCGGCATCAGCCTGAAGGTGGTGCTGAAAGTCTGGAGAGACCTGCCGAAATACTGGGTGACGCTGCTGCGCTCCTCCTTCATCGGCTGCTGGCTTGGAATCACCCCGGGCGGCGCGATCGCCGCATCCTTCATGGGCTACAATCTGGCAAAACGGTTTTCCAAGGATCCCGAGAGTTTCGGCAAGGGCCGGATCGAAGGCGTGTTCGCACCGGAAACCGCCGCGCATGCTTCCGGAACCGCGGCGCTGTTGCCGATGCTGGCGCTCGGTATTCCCGGCTCCGGCACCGCGGCGATCCTGCTTGGCGGACTGATGGTCTGGGGCCTCAACCCCGGTCCGCTATTGTTCGTCGAGCACAAGGATTTCGTCTGGGGCCTGATCGCCTCGATGTATCTCGGCAATGTGGTCGGCCTCGTGCTGGTGCTGACCACGGTGCCGATTTTTGCCTCCATCCTGCGGGTGCCGTTCGCCGCCGTTGCGCCGATGATCGTGGTGTCCTGCGCGATCGGCGCCTACGCGATCCAGAACGCGATGTTCGACATCTGGCTGATGCTCGGCTTCGGCGTCGTCGGCTACGTCTTCAAGAAGATCGGTATTCCGCTGGCGCCGTTCACCCTGGCGCTGGTGCTCGGCAACCGCGCCGAGGATGCGTTCCGGCTGTCGATGATTGGTGCCGGCGGCGACATGAAGGTGTTCTGGTCGAACGGCCTGGTCGGCTCGATCACCACGCTGGCGATCGTGCTGTTGTTCTGGCCTGTCATCGACAGCGTGTTCGGCAGCGTTAGCCGGTTGATGCGGCCGGCGAAGGCTGCGAGGTAGGCTGAATCTTCAAATAAAAACAAGCTCTTAGGGGTTTTTCTCTTTTCCGCGACTGTGTCTTTGCGGCGACACAACCTGAGCGAGCGGCAGGTTAAACATTTCCCGGAACTCGTCGTCCGGCCTTGGCGTCGTTCATGGAAGATTGGGTAGCTCGGCGCGAGCAGACCTCAATCCGTACCGCTATCGCAGTGTATGTTACACCTCGGGTAGCCTTCGATCGCGGCGTACCGAAATTGACCTCCCTGCGAGATTTCCGCTCCCTTGATCGATCATGGCTCATTATTTAGCGCGTCCGCGACAGTTCTTTATGAACCAGAGATGGGGTGTACTACATTCTGAAAAGCTCTCTCGAGGAGTAGGTTCGTCCCCTGCGCGCGGCTGCCCGCAGGAACTTCGTCATGGTGCGTTCTTCGTCCGACAGGGCGTTGTCGGGCCCCACGCCATAAGATCTTGTTATGGTCTCAGGAGCTGTCCGACCGTCATCTCGTCTTCATCCTGCGCACTGGCCAAATCCTCGTTTCCGGGCGGCGCTTGGACCTTTTCCTGGGTGCTGGGCTTAGCTGCCAAGGATGGTTTGTCGTACATCACGAGGCGCTTGGAGTGCTCTAGCAATGCCTCAATCGGCGCGGAAAGCCAGTGGTTATCCTTCCACAAAAGATCAATGGATTTTTCGAGGATGGCTATGCCGCGAGTAAACTTCTTGAGTGCAGCAATTCGTTCCGTCTCGGCCCCCAACGTCTCATGTAATGGCTTTGCGCGGGGGTAGGTCAGGTGGAGTACCTTTCTTCTTACGTCCCTGAGTACCGCACCAAGCCTTTCTGTTTTTTCTTGTCGAAGAGTGGCGGCCTCTCTCGAATGTCTGCTGGAGGTCCTCGGGGCGTCAACGGTGATCCTCGGCTTGTTGAAGAGGCCTGGAAATCTCAGCATTGCTTCTTCATAGACGGGAAAAGACGGTCGTCGGAGGATGCTGTTCATTACTCCGACGAGCAAGTCTCCGCGATAGAGTAGGATTGCATGCGGCGATCGATCTCCTCTCCGTGCTGAAACACCGGCACTGGATAGAAAATCGGTCAAGGCCTCCTCAGATGCGTCCGTGACCCAAAGGCGTTCCAGTTCAGCCTGAAACGATGGGAGTGCAAAATTCACTGCGGCGGCTGAACGACGCATCGCATCCGTCATTCGGGGATGTCGCCGGCTGGGAGCTGCGGCCGCAAGATCGGTGAGCCAAGCGGCCACTTCGCCTCTTCCATCTTTGATCAAGTATGCGGCGATTGAACGATGAAATGGGGTGAGCGCCGTCATTCCCTCGATATCATAGGCCGCGATAGCCATGATTTTTTGAAGTCGCAGGAGATAATTGCGCATGTCGAGCGCGCGGAGAGTTACGGAACAGATGTGGCCCAGGACGAAATGCAAATGGTTAGCCCCTCCGCCTTGTCGCGCGCGAGGCTTTTCATTGTGTGACCAAACCATCAGCGGATGCGTTTCAGCGCGAAATTCCGATACCACCAGGTTCACGACACGCGCTCGATCAATCGCGTTCAATGTCGTTATTGGAGATATTACTATGTGCCAAAAAACGATCTCCGCGTTTTTTGACCCTTGTTGGAGGCAACGCATCACGCGCATGCCCGCTTCGCTATCGGGTACATAAAGATTTTTCGTTTCGAACAGCTCCACCCGCTGATCTTTTTCGTTCCAAAGATGCAGATTCAGGCGTTGGGCACTCTTTGGCCCGCTCTTATATTTGAAAGCCTTTACGATCATTTACCGCGGATCTCATCTTCCAGCCGCAAGATGGCGGCAACGATATTCCCGAGCTCGTCGGTGATGACCTTGGCTTGTTCGCGGTAATCCACTTGGCTAGAGGTGACTTGGTTTCCCAACGCAATGATCGCAACGTGAATCTTGGTCAGCTCCGTGCGCAAAAGAACATGTTGTTTGCTTGGGCGGCGCGACCTCTTGCCCATATCGGCTTGGATGAGAGCGCAAGCGTAGGCCGCTTCGCTGGTCATGCGAAAGTCTGACATTTCCTTGAGGTGGATTCGCAGCTCCGCCGGCAAGCGAATCGAAAATGGGGCATTGCCTCGGCGAGGTTCTCGCTTCATGCGAGCCTCGACCGGAAATTTAGCTGATCTAGCTCGTGTCGGCCGCCTATAGATGCCAGCGGTCGCGACGCCCGTATGTGGACTGGAGCTGAAGGGAGTCGCTGGCGTCCGAGGATCCCGGCGGAATTGCCATCATTGAAGAGTTCGAAAGGGGGCGGGTGTTTTAGTGGCTGGTTTTTTCCCAGCCGTACTCTCATCCGAGCTGCGGCCTTGCAGACATTCTAGCACCCAACAGACAGGGCTCTCTCAACAGCGAGGAGATTAAAGGCGCAAACCTTCGAATGCAACTCCCGTCCTCGGCCCCGGCCGATGCTCGCAAACAGATTTCGTGACGCAGCAGGAGTCTGAGACCGGGTTGCTACGATCAACTTCGCTATGGCAGCGTAGGTTACACCTCCGGCAGAGTGCGATAGCTCGCGTAGGCGCGTTAGCTTCCCAACCGATTTATCCTTGGCTCAGTCGGACGTCCCGCGATCTTGCGGGTTTCAGCCCAATCGAACCGCCAGTCGATGCCCAGGCTGCTCCAACTATGCCTGCGTGCGGGCCTCCATCGGCATATTGCGCGCGCCAGGCGCGTCGTGAGCGTGTCGCGCGCGCTGTCCCACTGGCGATGCCGCGACCAACGCTGGAAGCTCGCGCCCTGGATATTCTCGGCGGCTTGTGTCTGCGGAATCACGCCGCCCGACGCCAGCGCGAGATGCGGACGGGAATAGAACGTGCGTGTCGCACGCGAGCCCTACTCCGCCGCTTCGCCCTTCACCTCAATCATCGGCACATCCAGGCTCTTGATCTCCTGCATGGCCTGGCCCGCGATACCTTGGAGGTCTCCGTAAAGCCCCGCGGTGGAATCGAGCACGCCGTCGAGCTGCTCCTCGCGTTTGGCCCACAGCCGCGTCATGGCGGCGCGCTCACGATTGAGGTCGGCCTTCATGTCGGTAAATTTTTCGACGATGGCCTCGATGCGGTGGCGGAAGCGCGGGCCGGTGAGGTAGGCATACATCACCTCAGTCTTCGTCTGCTGACCTTCCTGCGCCTTTCGGCTGGTGGCGACGTCGATCAGCGACTGCCGAAGTGCGACAGCGAGCGGAATGGCGAAGCGCGGCTCCGCGATCCAGACGTTTTCAATGAGATCGAAGCTCTGGACCTCCTTGGGCACAGCGCTCGAGACGATCAGCGCGATGTCTGCCTTGGCGGCGCGTTGATCATCGCGGAGCTTGCCCAGCCACACGGGGTTCCAGGCCTTCGTTCGTTTTGACTCCCAGAGGATCGTGCCACAGCGCTGTCCATTGGCGGACAGCACCCCGTGAACCACGTCGCCACCGAACTCGCCCTTGGGCACCGGCTCGATCAGATCGCGTGGGAAACGGCTGCGGAGCAAGGATTCAAGTTCGATTTCCAGCGCTTCACCCTGCAACTGTTGGGAGCCTTGGTCGGCCTTGCGGCGCAGCTCCTCGATCTGGCGCTGCATGCCGGCGAGCTGAGCCTCCTTTTCGGTGACCTTGGACTTGAAGATATCCTCCGCCTCGATCCTCGCCTTGTCGCGGACGGCGCCGAGATTCTCCTGCACCTTCTTCTCGACCGTCAACTCGATCTCGCGCTTCGCGTCGTCGAGCTCGCGCTGCTTACGCAACATATCGGCCTGGGCCTGCTGGGCTTCGGCGAGCTTCGCATTGTTCGCGGCGAGCATCTGCTGCAGATCCGCAAGCTGCCGGTCGCGCTGACCAAGATCATCGGCCAGTGCCAGACGGGCCTTCCTTGCCTCGGCCTCGGCGATGGTTGCGCGTTCGGCGCTCACCCTGGTGGCCACCTGTTCGTCGAGGGCGTCGCGGGCCTTGGCGAGGTCATCCTGCCTTTGGCGCAGGTGGGCTTCACGACGGCCAAAATCCGCTTCCTTGGCCGCAAGCTGTGCCTCGAACTGCTTGCGGGCCGCGGCGATAATAGGGGCCGCCAACGATTCGGTCAGCTTGATCTCAGTACCGCATTTCGTGCAGTTGATCTGTGGGTCGGTCACGGTATCGGTCCTGTGATGGTGAGGTGTGGTTGTATCCGGATTCTCAGCCACGACCGTGCCGGATCGCGGCGTTGTCCCCCGCAATCGTGCCGGTCGCGGCAATGGCGACACCCTGGACGGTGCTGTCGGATTCAGCTTTTCGGAAGGATCGTGCGTCATGATCAGTTCCTCGTGGCGCGCAGGTCGCGCTGGCGCAAAATAGCTTCGACGATCCGGCCTAGGCGGCGCACCGAGCCGCTGCGCCAAAGCCGAGCGACGGCGGCATGCTCGGCGCCGTCGAGGGGCGGTACCCAATTCGCATCGAGGCTGCGCTCTTTGGCGAGGTCGGCGATCACGGCCGGCAACAGCGCATCGAGATGCTTCGCGCTCGGCTTGGGAAATGTGATCACGCGAAAGCGGTCGCGGATCGGTGCCGGCAACGGATCGAGACTGTTGGCCGTGGCAATGTAGGAGATTTGGCTCAAGTCAACCGAGACCTGCAGCGCTGGATCAGGGTAGCGGCAGTTCGACTCGGCCTCAAGAAAGCCGAGCAGGCAATCCCAGAGCCTTCCATAGTCGCTACGGGTCCCAGCCTTCTCGATTTCATCGGTCAGTACTAGCGGGTTGCCGATTTTCCCTTGAGCAATAGCGAGGAAGGGATGACAGGGTTCGGCCGAGTGCCAGCGTCGGTCGGTGCCGCCGAATACCGCGCCGTCAGCGCGAGAGGCGTCCTCTCGCCAGATGCTCAGACCAAGCGCCTCCCCAAGGCGGCGAGCAAATCGAGACTTGCCGCCACCGGGATCGCCCACCAGCAACAGGGGACGGAGTTTGACGGTCAGACGCCCAACAAGGTCAGCGAGTGCAAAATCGATGACATCGATTGCGTAAGGAAATTCGAGCAGAAGCGTGGAGCGCACCTCGTGCAGAGGCGGCACCTCGACCAGCCGCAAGGCAGTGTTGATGACGCCCTTCAGCGGGCCGATGATATCCTTGAGCTTGACGTTCTTCATCTCCTCACTGCTTAGGCGAGCAACCACGAGGTGATGTTCGGGAATACCTTCTGCGGCGGCGCCGGGAGCCTGCTCCGAGCGCACGTTCGCCTTTTCCTCGGCCTCCTTCTTCCTCCGGCGTTCTTCCTCCTCCTTGGCTTTCCGTCGGACGGCAATGGCGGCCGCGGCGACGCGATACTCCGCCATGCGATTACCAAGGATGGCTGCGTTCCGCGCCGCTGAAGCTCCCCTCGGCAACAGGTCGGTGCAGGCCGGTAGCGCCGCCCAGCCGAAGGCGAAGCGCTCCAGATCGCAGCAGAGCTCCTGCTCGGCATGCATGGAGGTGGCCTGGAAAGCCTGGATCAGTGCTTTTCCGACCCTGCGATGATCCTCGAAGTAGGTCCGGTCGCGCGGCGTCGGCAGACACACAAGCCGCACGGCGTCGGCAAGGCTGCGCAAGGTCGGCTCGTTCTGGGTGACGGCGCGGTGGTCGAGTTCAGCGGCGAGCACAAGTCCGGCATCGACGCCAAGCGCCGCGGCCCATGCCGCATTGTGGGGGAGCTGCGGACACAGCTCGTCGATCTCGGCGATCACCCGCTGCTCAACGTGGCTGGCTCCATCGGTAATGAGCATCGAGTAGCGAAGCAGCCGGGGCAGGTCCTTCAAACGCTCATCCCAGTCCGAGGAATCGGCTGCCGCTCCGGTCGAGACGGCGTCGTCTTCCAACGCCGGCAGGTCAATGTCGTCGGCGTCGTCGGTCGTGCTCATGCCTCGTCCTCCGAGCCGTCGCCGTCGACAGCGCTGGAGGTCGCCATCCGTCTCAGCCCGCGGCCGAGACCATCGCGATCGACCGGCGGACCGAGCTTGTAGAAGCGCGAGAGCGAGCGGGCCCACGCGCCATCGGGATCGGCGAACCACAGCGGCGTGGTGGCGGCGGCGCAATCGCCCAGCAGGGGATGGCCGGTGACGCGGCCGATCAGATGCACGCCTTGCGGGGTGATCGCCGGCACCCAGTCCGTAAGGAACGGGGCCTTCTGCAGCACGACCGGTGGGACCGGGCGCCCGCGTTCGAGACGATCGCAGTCATCGGCCAGGGCGCGGAGCCGGCGGCTCAGGTCAGGAGTAACGTGGGCGGGATCGAGGAAAGGAAACAGGCGCGTCAGCATGGATGGGTACTCACGAATTTACGACAAGGGGTGGCTGACAATGGGACGTCGGCTTACTCGATCAGCACCGTGAAGGCGCCGTCGAAGTCAGGGTTCTCAGAGCCGTAGCCGTGCGGATTGCAGATGACCCGGGTCTCGCCGACGCGGTAGTCGCAGGAGTTATGAACGTGCCCATGCACCCACAGCGCCGGACGGTACGCCTCGATCGTTGCGGACATGTCCGACACGAAGGCAGCCGTGACCGGATCACGCCGGTACTTCGGCAGGATCGAATTCCAGTTGACGGCCGTATGGGTGATGACCACCGTGGGGCCGTCGAACCCTGTGGACAGCGTTGCTTCGAGGTATGATTTCGAGCGGTGGTGCAGCAGCGCAGCTTCCTGCGGCCGGAACCTGAGCCACGGTTTCTTCTGCCAACCGATCAGGCGGTGATCGTTCATGCCGATGGCACAGGCGTTCATCACCGCGGCCTGGTTGGCCTCGCCGAAGATACCGTAGTCAGTCCAGAGCGTCGCGCCCGCAAAACGGATGCCTCCCAGCTCGACAGCGGCGTCGCTCAAGACGTGGAGGTTGAACGCACCGGCCTGAGCAAAAGCCAACGCCAGTTCGTCGGGAATGAATTTGTGGTAAAATTCGTGATTTCCGGGCACCATCACGATCGGGATGTCCATCGGGACGATCCGGCGCAAGTGCTCGAAGGCACGGAGCACCCCTTCACAGACATCGCCGGCGACGATCACGAGGTCGACGCCGGGGACGATGGTGATGGGTTTGATCGGAAAAACGTCCAAGTGGAGATCCGAAAAGATTTGGACCCTCATGCGTCATCTCCACAATGGTGACGTTCCCGGAAAGCAGCGAGCAGCACGGTCTCGGCCTTGCGGAACTTGCGCGGGTTATCCGAGCAGCGCCGGCCATAGACGAGCCACGACGCGGCGAGTTCCACGGCGTAGGAGTGGCCAAGATCGGTCAAGCCCAGTACCTGCGCCAGCACCAGTGCCGCCGCCGCATTGCGCTCAAGCGCACACCGCAGCAGCGCCGTCATGGCGATGTCGACCTTCAGCGTCATCTCCTCGATCGGCATCAAGGTGAACGCGACGCCGATGGCGGCGGCCGCGTCTCCCTTTAATGCGGCGGCGAAGTCGTCACCGCCATGGGCCATCTCGATCTGTTCGAGTGTCGCCAACAAGAGGAGGCGCTCGGCGTCGCGGAACGCCTCCTCGGGCAGCGTCCGCCACCACGCCAACGGCGAGATGTCGTCTGCCATGAGGGGCCAGAGGTGTGCATGCGGCATCCCCTGGACGGGGTTATCAACGCATGTGCATCGCGCGCTGAAGCCGCGAGGGCCATCGTGCTGGAGCTTGCGCTCCGGCGCTTGAGCCTCGTCACTTCCGGTCAGTTTGCCCTTCACTCTGGCCCCTTCGTGCATGTTGTTTCGATCGTTCGAGACGGCTCGCGCGCCTTATTCACCATCGGTTGAGAACTGCAGCGCGGCGTGCCGCGCTCCGAAGTGATGCTACGCTGAACCGCGCAGCCACGTGCCAACGACGGACTTGCGCGGGCCGGGACCGGTCGGGCGTGCGTTGATGATTTCCGTCACCATGTCCCGGGCCTGCTGCCGGTCTGGCATGGGTTCGGAGCGCGAAGGCATAGCGCCCTTCTTGGCGCTTTCGCGATGGATGGATTCGAGGACGGTGGCGAAGAGATGAGGCAGCTCCGCGTGCAAGGCGTCCCGCAAGCACAACGTGACCTTGTCCAGCGTCGCGCGGATCGGCACATCGAAATGCTTATCGAGATCGTCACGACCGATCTTCAGAATCTTGTTAAAGCCCGTGGCGCCGTAGTAGTCGATGATACCCGCTGTCGTGCGCGAGATATTCGGGTAACCGCGCTTCGCCAGATAGCTGGGAAGCACCATGCGAGCCGCCTTGAGGTCGTGCTCTATGGGGCGGCGGGTGCGGCCGTCCACCGGCCCGTTACCACGCTTGACATCGTACGTTCCAGACCAGCCAACCTCTGGATCGACCACGACGAGATCGATGTTTACGATGCGGTCGGCGGCCGCGTCGGCGCGAATATTGATCCCGTCCAGAGCTTCGGCGCAGTTGCCAGCAAGGAGGAGCTCGTGAGCGGCGTCGACGATGGGAATCGCGACATCGACGAAGACGTCGAAGCGTCCGCTCGCCACCAGGGCGTCGGCCGTCGTCTTCTGAAGCAGAAGCCCGTGGCGTTTGACCACCGAGCCGACTACGGAGATGGCGCGGCTTAAATCCGCGCCGATGATCGGATCTTCGTTGAAAGCGCCAGAGACCGCATTTGACACGACCGCCTGAGCGGCGCGCGCAAGCGTGATGTCGGAGACAGAGGGAATGGGCGACTCGGCTTCCATAGTGTATTGCTCCATACTGAAGTGAACCGCATTTTGCGGTTGCGCATTATGCGCTGTATTGCCCTTTATAGGCATAATAGCGCTTTTTGCACAAGTGCGGATTTTGGGATGGTTAAAAAGCCGTTGACGTCGGCTGGAACGATTACGGCGCAGCAGGTCAGGGCTGCTAGGGCATGGCTCAATCTCTCTCAAGACGATCTGGCTGCGACGACCCTCATAGCGCGCCGCGCTATCCAAGATTTTGAGAATGGCAAGCGCGAGCCTAAGCCGCGAACCCTACGCGACTTGCGTACCGCTCTCGAACAGGCCGGAATCGAGTTTCTGTTTGTCGGCGACGATGCCGTCGGTATTCGCAAGCGAGATCTGAACTAAGAGAGAGACGAGATGCCCGATTTTTATTTACCTGCTGGCTTCAAGCGAATCCGACGGTATGCGTCGATTAAGGTTGATGAGTTCTCTGGGAAAGCCATTGGTCATGAGTCGTCTCTCGTTCCATGCCGATGAGCGAGGCAGAGGTCAAGGCGAAATTGATCAAGACGCCTTCAGACAAGTTCCGACCATACCTCCGATGGCGCATCGTTCGACTACTACCTGGCCGATCTGGACGATCCCAAGACCTGGGTTTCGGCCGGTGTCGAGCCCCCGAGCCGGCCCGCCGAGGGAAGCTTGATCTCAATGACGAGGGAGAACAAGGAGCAGGTCGTGACCTCGATTGAGTTCTCCCGCGTTCTCGACGCGTGAGTCGGCGGAAACGAGATCCTGGCCGCACTGAACAGAAATGCCGCTCTGTTACTCCGCTTCGAGGTGAAAGGGCGAGCGACCGTCGGCGGCTTTGAGTACCTCAGGGAAGGAGAACCGAGCGACAGCTTCAATCGCTTTGCCGCAGCCGCCATCGAGATCGGCAAGATAGCGATCGAGGCTGCCGCACGCGAGCCCGAAGGTTGGGTCGTCGTCAGCGCGGCTAAAAGACCGTGGTGTCGGGTGAGAAATGGGCTTTCCGAGTACGAGTACCGGCGCAGAGGCCTCCCGTTCTTCTTCAAGGACCAGAGAGAAGGCGCAAGGTTCGCCGAACGCATCAATGCGCGGCCGAAGGGCGACCCGAACCAGGAGGCCGGGTCGCTGTCGGTGCGGGACTTTGCGAGAGAAGCTCAGGAGCACGCCGACATCTGGCGTCGGGCCGGTCGGTGAGCCGTATCTCTACCAGCGATCTAGCGCCGTGGAACGCCGCTGCCGACCCTAGATTGGCTTGATCGTTAGAGAGGGTAGCGTTGATCTCGTTGCTGGAAGGACCTGACGAAATACCGGGCGACGTTGTTGCGCTCGTCCTTCATAGGCTGCTGGTTCGGCATCCCGCGGGGCGGCGCGATCGCAGCGAGTTAGGGGAGATCGCGTTGGAGTTGGCAGGTCAGTCCCGGGGACCTTGTACGGGGATGATGCCGCCCCACCAACCGGCGGGCGCGATCTGTTGCAGCCCGGCATTGAAGCCCGAAACTACTAAGCCGACCAAAAGCATAAAGACAAAAAGGCGCATAGTGCTGAATACCCAACTTGGTCTGTTGTGAGGTGGCCTAGCTTGCTCCGCAGTATCGCAAAGGGATCAGGGTGAGACGTAGGCGGCCGCCGTCATTAGCCATTTCCCCCTGATTGGGCTCTCGTCTTCAAACCGCCCTGTCTAGCCGTAATCCAACTGTCTGCCTCCTTAAGGGTTTCGAAGTCTACAACCAGCACATCGGTCAGGTCGGGACCCCGCTCTTTGACGCGCCAACCGCCGTCTGCGCGACGTTCCAGGATATGAAATTCTAGCAGTGACTTGATCATACCGAAATATGGACTGCAACCCGCCACTTTTCCAGTGCCTGCCACAATCACTTGGCACAATATATGCTAGTTGTTGCTAGTTTGCGGCCGGTCGGCGGTCAACGACGCCTTTTTTAGCGGAGTCACCGCTTCGGCTGCATTCGCGTCTGCCGCGGACAGACAGTCAACGCGAGCTGAAAGCGATCCAACCTGATCCGAGAGAAGTTTTCTTGAGCTGCTGCCGGTTTGATGGACACCGAGATTGGGTGTTTCATACAGCCGGAGGTAGGTCATGCAGAGAGAAAAGTCAGTCGAGAGTTCAAGATCGAGGCGGTCAAGCTGGTCAGGGAAGGAAGGGTGTCGGTAGCGCAAGCAGGCCGCGACCTGGGCGTCCATGAGAACGTGCTGCGCAAATGGGTGAAGGAGTTCGGCTCCGACCCTGTGCAGGCCTTCCCCGGCCACGGGCAACTGAAGCCTGAGCAATCGGAGATCGAGCGGCTGCGGCGCGAGGTCACCAAGCTGAAAGCCGAGCGGGACATCCTAAAAAAGGCCGGCTGCCTACTCCAAGGCGGCCGGCACCTGCCCAAGGACGAAGGCGATCGCCAGGTTGCGAATGTGCCACTGAATCTTCTGGATCGCCAGTTTGTAGCCGAGCGGCAGAACCAGAAGTGGATCGCCGACTTCACCTATATCTGGACCGCCGAGGGTTGGCTCTACGTGTCGGCCGTGATCGACCTGTTCTCGCGCCGGGTGGTCGGCTGGTCGATAAGTGCCAGCATGACAGTGCAACTGGTTGCGGATGCCCTGCTGATGGCCGTCTGGCGGCGCGGCAAGCCGGATCCCCTGGTGCATCACTCCGATCATGGCAGCCAATACCCCGCCGAACAGTTCCAGCGCCTGATGGCTGACAGCGGCATCGTTTGCAGCATGAGCCAGTCCGGCAACGTCTGGGACAGCGCGGCGATGGAGAGCTTCTTCTCCTCGCTGAAGACCGAACGCATCGAGCGCAAAACTTATCGCACCAGGAACGAGGCCAGAGCAGATGTGTTCGATTACATCGAGCGGTTCTACAACGCGACCCGCCGCCATTCGACGATCGGGTATCTCAGCCCTGTTGAGTTCGAACGAAAGGTGGGATGAGCTTAACTCGGTGTCCATCAAACCGGCAGCAGCTCAATTGCTCCCAGCGGAGCCTTGGTAGCCAGCCGGTATAGCTCTCATATCACCGACAATATCCTTCGCTTCGGCGTCAACTACATGTAGGGCGGCTCCGCGGTCCCGAGGTACTGAGATCGAAGGGATGGTCGAACCAAAAGCCCCGGAAACGCCGGAGCGCATAACGGCGACCGCTGATCGGGGGGACTGCCGGCAGTCGCTACACCACCTTGGCTTGCCGCAGTTCCGCGATCTCTGCTGCGTCGAAACCGAACTCGGTCAGCACCTCGTAGGTCTGCTCGCCGAACTCCGGCGGCCGCGCCGCCATTCTGCTTGGGGTGCGCGACAGCGTGACGGGCTGGCCGACCAGGCGGATGTGACGGTTCTCGGCATTGGGTACATCCTGGGCGATGCCGAGATGCTTGACCTGGTCGTCCTCGAACATCTGGTCGATCGAATAGATCGGGCCGCAGGGCACGCCCGCGGCGTTCAACTCGCTGACCCAGCTGTTGGTGGATTTCCTTTCGGTCAGGAGGCTAATCGCGGCGTTGAGGGCGTCGCGGTTCTTCGAGCGTGCGGGCGCGGTGGCATAGTCGGGGTTGGTCACAAACTCGGGAGCTCCTATCGCCTGCGCGAAACGCTCCCAGATCCGTCCCCCCGTGGTCGCGATATTGATGTAGCCATCAGAGGTCTTGAACACGCCGGTGGGAATGCTGGTCGGATGGTTGTTGCCGGCCTGTTTGGCGACGTCCTTTTCCATCAGCCACCGCGCGGCCTGAAAATCCAGCATGAAGATCTGCGCCTGCAGCAGCGAGGTTTGCACCCACTGGCCCTCGCCGGACATCTCTCGCTCCAACAACGCGGTTAGGATGCCCGTGGCGCAGAACAGCCCGGCGGTGAGGTCAGCTACGGGAATGCCGACCCGCATCGGGCCCTGACCCGGCGCGCCGGTGATCGACATCAGCCCGCCCATGCCCTGCGCGATCTGATCGAAACCAGGGCGCTTGTGATAGGGCCCGTCCTGCCCGAAGCCGGAAATGCTGCCATAGACGATACGCGGATTGATTTCTCGTATGCTCCCGTAGCCTATACCGAGCTTGTTCTTGACGTCGGGGCGGAAGTTTTCGACGATCACGTCGGCCCTTGCCGCCAGCCGCTTGAACACCTCGAGACCCCGGGCATCCTTCAGGTTGAGGGTCATGGCACGCTTGTTGCGGTGCAGGTTCTGGAAGTCGGAACCGCCGCGCGGGCCGCCGGGCTGCTCGCCGGCAGCGTCCTCCATTAGCGCATCGATCTTGATGACATTGGCACCCCAATCCGCCAACTGCCGTACGCAGGTGGGCCCGGAACGGACGCGGGTGAGATCGAGCACGGTGAAGCGGGACAGGGCCTGCGAGGCGCGGGGAGAGGGCATTAGAGGTCTCCGATGACAAGAGAAGTTCGGACGTGAGGGAGCAGGCGATCCATTCTTGCAGCTGCCGTGATATAGGCGACCGTCCCACTATCGACAATCCTCTAATGCTGTTACCCGCTCGTGATCGCGAGGGATTTCAGAAGATACTCCGAATCGCTGAAAGAGGTGCGCCTGTCACAGGTCGCCGATATTATCATATACGCCGGTTCGTTCGGTCCCAAACAACAGAAACTAGTACCTACTATTCGAAGTGACTGAGTCATATTTGCACTATCATGCGGCGTTGCCGCATGATTCAAGATGGCATGATAAGCGATGCCATGAAAGTCCGGCTGCGGCCGGGAGATCGAGCGATTCTTGAGGCGCGCTTGC
>NZ_JAURXB010000192.1 GCF_030654605.1 Bradyrhizobium sp. | reverse complement strand
AAACGGGTGATCAGCATCCTCGGAGTACCGGCGCTGCTGGAAGCGCTGGAGCCCTCTACCGCCTGACGAAGATTCTTGTGCCCTCCGTAAACGCCGCCGTGTCCTAATCCAAAAAAAACCGCGACTTCTCACACAGCCTGGAACGCGGGGACCCATACGCCGTGCAATCTCGATGAGACACAGACAGCAGACACCTTCCCCAACAATTGCCGCCGCGGATTATGGGTCCCGGCGTTCGCCGGGACGACCCGTTTAGGCAGGGTGCCTTATTCCGCCGCCGCTATGCGCGGCCGCCCGACATACCCCGCCGCATCACCAAAACGCTCCGCCATGACCGCGGGCAGGTCCTTGGCCTTGCCGGTGACGCAGGCGCCGGAACGCACGGCGTAGCGGTCCTGATGCGCCAGTTGCGCCGGCGGCGTGCCCTGCTGCAATGCGCGGGCTGATTCCATCACCAGCTTGCGAAAATGCATGATGCCGAGATCGGTCGGCCCGAGATGCTCGCGGGTGCGGTCGGCGATCTGGCCCTGGCTGTCCTGCACCGCGGCGTCCTGTTCGGAGACGCCCTTGATGCCGGTGTAGCTGTTGGTCTTCTGCAGCTTGCGGTCGATCAGATAATCGTTCGATTTGTTCCGCAGCGGAATGTAGTTCTCGTCGACCTCGGAGATCACGCCATTGCCGCGGTCATAGGCGTCGCGTTCGGCTTGCGTGATCGGGCGCTCCGGATTCCAGGCATAGGTGTAGATCCAGCAATTGGTGTCGGTCACCGGAATGAAGCTTTGCCCGAAGATGTTTTCGCCCGGCATCGCGCTCGGCGCGTAGGCATGCACCGGCATCAGGAACTGGGCGATGCGCCAGTAGATATTGTCGCTGCCGGTGACCCGGCCGCCGCCGATGGTCAGCCCCGCTTCGTGCGGAATGATCTTGATCACCGGCCGCGGATCCTCGGCGATCCAGCGCATGTGATCGGTGGCGACACGCACCAGCGGATTCACAAAATGCTTCTTGATGTCGAGGATTTCGTTCTCCTCTTTCTCGAAGCTCAGATGCGCGAAGGTGAAATGCGCGGTGTCGATCGAGCCTTCCAGCGCCTGCACCCAGTTGCAGTCCTGCCATTTCTTCGAGACATAGCGGTGCGAGGCCGGCACCAGCGCCATTTCCATATCCGGCAACTCGGGGACTGATTCCGCCGGGCCCATATAGGCCCAGATCATGTCGCCCCATTCGCGCACCGGATAGGATTTGATGCGGATCAGGTCTTTCGCATTCAGGTCCGGATAGGAGGTCGGCATGTCGACGCAGCGGCCGTCGGTGTCGAATTTCCAGCCATGATAGACGCAGCGGATGCCGCATTCCTCGTTACGGCCGAGCCAGAGATTGGCGCCGCGGTGCGGACAATACTGATCGATGACCCCGACGACGCCGCGTGAGTCGCGGAAGGCGAGCAATTCCTCGCCCATCACGACGACCTTCTTCGGCGTGCCGTCGGCGTCAGGCAATTCCTCGCAGAGCAGGACGGGGAGCCAGAAGCGGCGCAGCAGCTCGCCCATCGGCGTGCCGGCGTCGCTTTCGGTCAGGAATTTGTTGTCCTCGGCGCGGAGCATGGCGTGACCTCCGGATCTTGCTTATTGCTTTGGACGGAGCTTGGCGCAGGCAAGGCGAGGCGTCAACGCACTTGGCGAGAACCTCTCAGCTGTCGTCCCTGCGAACGCAGGGACCCATAACCCGGTCGTCTGTTGTTGTAGGAAGGTGTCCAACAACAGCATCTCACCGATAGGCCGCGGTGTATGGGGCCCTGCGTTCGCAGGGACGACGGATGAGAGGCTACGGCTTCAACACCGGCCGCTCGCCCTTCACCGTCACCCGGGTGCCGGAGCGCGTATACGGCCAGTAGTCCCACATCGCGCGGTGCTGGGTGCAGCGGTTGTCCCAGAACGCGATGGCGTTTTCAGTCCAGCGGAAGCGGCACTGGAACAGCGGATTTTCGCAGTGCTGGTAGAGATATGCCAGCATGGCGTCGCTCTCGTCGCGCGGGATGCCTGACATGTGGCGGGTAAAGCCGCGATTGATGTAGAGCGCCTTCTTGCCGGTCACCGGATGGGTGCGCACCACGGGATGCTCGGCGCTGGGATAGGCCGGCCGGTCGGCGACGCCGTAATTGGCGTAGAGCCCGCGATAGGTGGATTCGCCGTCATGCAGCGCGGTGAGGCCGTCGAGATAGGTCTTCATCCGCTCCGACAGCGATTCGTACGCCGCATACATGTTGGCGAACAGCGTGTCGCCGCCGCGCGGCGGGCACTGCCTGATATAGAGGATCGAACCCATCGGCGGCTCGACGTCGCAGGACACGTCGCTGTGCCAGCCCTCGCCATTGGCGCGCGGGCTGTCCTTGTCGGCATAGATCTTCATCAGCGCGGGATCGTCGCCCTCATGGGGTGCGGCGGGGTGAATGTGCAGCTCGCCGAATTTCCGGCCGAAGGCGAGATGCTGCTGCGGCGTGATGTGCTGGTCGCGGAAGAAGATCACGAGATTTTCGGCCAGCGCGCGGTGGATCTCGTCCATGGTCCGGTTGGACAGCGCGCCTGCGAGATCGACGCCGGAAATTTCCGCGCCGATGATCGGGGTGAGCTTTTCGACGCCGATGGTCTCGTAAGGTGCCTCTTCGCCCGAAGTGTGGCGATAGCGCGGGCCTTGTTTGCTGGACAGCGAGCTCATGGGCGACCTCCGGGCTTACTTCACCCTCTCCCGCTTGCGGGGGAGGGCCGGGGTGGGGGTGCTTCAGCGGGTACAGACTGCTTGCGGCCTGGCGGATGAGAGAGCCCCCACCCTAACCCTCCCCCGCAAGCGGGAGAGGGGACGGACCGTGCGCCGCCGAAAGACTGAGATCAACTTCAACAGCGAGCGAAGCGTCCTTGGATCTCGCTGCGCTCCATCCGGATTAAGAGCGCCCTACTCCGCCGCGGTCACCGGCACGTTCGCGCCCGCGCCATAGCGCTGGTCGATATAGTCGATCACCATCGCCTTGAATTCGGTGGCGATGTTGGGGCCGCGCAGGGTGCGGAATTTCTTGCCGTCGACGAACACGGGGGCTGCGGGGGTTTCGCCGGTGCCGGGCAGCGAGATGCCGATATCGGCATGCTTGGATTCACCGGGGCCGTTGACGATGCAGCCCATGATCGCGACGTTGAGCGACTCGACGCCGGGATAGCGGCTCTTCCAGCTCGGCATTTCCTCGCGGATGAAATCCTGGATCGAGCGCGCCAGTTCCTGGAAGGTGGTCGAGGTGGTGCGGCCGCAGCCCGGGCATGCCGCGACCAGCGGCACAAAGGTGCGGAAGCCCATGGTCTGCAGCAGTTCCTGCGCGACCTGGACTTCCAGCGTGCGGTCGCCGCCGGGCTCCGGCGTCAGCGAAATCCTGATGGTGTCGCCGATGCCCTGCTGCAACAGGATGCCGAGCGCGGCCGACGAGGCGACGATGCCCTTGGAGCCCATGCCGGCCTCGGTGAGGCCGAGATGGATGGCGTAATCGGAACGTTCGGCCAGCGTCTCGTAGACCGCAATCAGGTCCTGCACGGCAGATACCTTGGCGGACAGGATCATGCGGTTCTTCGGCAGGCCGATTTCTTCCGCGCGCGCGGCCGACAACAGCGCCGACTGCACCATGGCCTCGCGGGTCACCGCGCGGACATCCTTCGGCTGCGGCAGCAGCGCGTTTTCGTCCATCAGTTTGGTCAGCAGTTCCTGATCCAGCGATCCCCAATTGGCGCCGATCCGCACCGTCTTGTTGTACCTCAGCGCCATCTCGACGATGTCGGTGAACTGGGTGTCGCGCTTGGCCTTGAACCCGACATTGCCGGGATTGATGCGGTATTTGTCGAGCGCCTCGGCGCAGGCGGGATGGTCGGCCAGCAGCTTGTGGCCGAGGTAATGGAAATCGCCGATCAGCGGCGTGGTGATGCCACGCTTGCGCAGGCCGTCGCGGATATGCGGCACGGCAGCGGCGGCCTCGTCGCGGTCGACCGTGATTCGCACCATTTCCGAGCCGGCGCGCGCCAGTGCGGCGACCTGCGCGATGGTGCCCTCGATATCGGCGGTGTCGGTGTTGGTCATCGACTGCACCACGATCGGCGCGCCGCCACCGACGGCGACATTGCCGACCATGACCTGGGTGGTTTTATGCCGGGCGCTGGGGCCGGCGACGTCGTCGTCGGCAAGTTTTTCGGGCTTGTTCATGGGGTCTCGAATATCAGGTTTTGGTGACATTCACCAAGGGGCCAGTGGCAGATGCCGGGGCGCTATCTTGGGTCGGATTTTTTCTCTTTTGGTTCAATGGCTTATTCGACCAACCCGGCCGAAAACGTGGTTTCGGTACCGCGCCGGCCATTAACCGCTATATCGGGCCGGAATCCGGGGATTAAAGGGCAGACCCTGGAGGGAGGCTGCCTTTTCAGCCCTTGCCTGCTGCCCTAGCATGACCGGAACTTTGCCGGGAGAAACAGTAATGCCGCAGCGTAACGGATTGATTACCACGGCGGAACTCGCCGGAATCCTCGATCATCCCGACCTCCGGCTGTTCGATTGCACCACCTATCTCGAATACCAACCGGAAGGCTCAGGCGTTCCCTATATCGCGGTGCCGGGACGGCACACTTTCGAGGCCGGGCATATTCCGGGCGCGGATTTTCTCGATCTGCAAGGCGAATTCTCCCAAGCCGGCATCGAGCTGCATTTCATGATGCCGGCCACAGCCCAGCTTGAGGCCGCGTTCGGCCGACATGGGCTCGGAGCGAACAGCCGGGTGGTGCTCTACAGCATCGGGACGCCGCAATGGGCGACGCGGTTCTGGTGGATGCTGAAATCGCTCGGCTATGACAATGCCGCGGTGCTGGATGGCGGGCTCGACACATGGAAGGCCGAGGGCCGTGCGCTCGAAACCGGGCCGGCAAAAGGTTATCCGCCGGCGACATTCATCGCCAAACCGCGGGCCGGCTATTTCGTCGACAAGCACGCGACGCTGCAGGCCAGCGGCGATCGCGACACCGTCGTCGTCAACGCGCTCAACCCGCAACTGCACAAGGGCCTGGAGCCGAGCCGTTACGGCCGGCCGGGGCATATTCCCGGCAGCGTCAACGTGTCGGCGGCGACCTTGATCAATCCGGAAACGAAAGCTTTTCTGCCGCTGGCGGACGCGGAGAGCAAATTCGCCGCGCAAGGCGTGACGAAGGACAAGCGCGTGGTGGCCTATTGCGGCGGCGGCATCTCCGCCACCATCGACCTGTTCCAGCTCTATCGGCTCGGTTACGACAATCTCGCTTTGTACGACGCCTCGATGGGCGAGTGGGCGAAGGATGAATCGTTGCCGATCGAGGCGGGGTAGCGGCTTTCGTCATTGCGAGGAGCGAAGCGACGAAGCAATCCAGCTTTGCTGCCGTAAGGAAGGAAGCTGGATTGCTTCGCTGCGCTCGCAATGACGGTCTAACGCGTTAGCGAAAGCCACTTCACGCCGGCACGTTCGGATCCGTCACCACCTTCGGCCCGGAAACTTCCGGCCGGTTCACCAGATAAAGCCCCGCGATCACCAGCAGCGCCGCGACGCCGAAGGTGATGGTCAGCGTGTCATTCAGGACGAAATAGCTGGCGACCACGCCGAACAAGGGCGTGATGAAGGTGAAGGCGGACAGCTTGCTGGCGGAATAGGTTTTGATCAGGGCGAACCACAGCAGAAATGTCAGCCCGACTACCCAGAACGCCTGGTAGGACAGCAGCGACACCGACAACAGCCCGGGCATATGGGTCAACCGTTCGCCGGAGACCCACGCCGCGAAAGCCAGAATCGGAATCGACATCGCCACCTGGTAGCCGAGGCCCTTTTCCGCTGGCGCCTTCAGCAGCGAGGTCGCCTTGACCAGCAGCGTGGTCGCCGCCCACAGCGCGCCGCCGGCGACGATCAGGAGATCGCCGAGCAGCACATCGGCATCGACATTGGCCTGCGGCACGCCGATCGCCAGCGCCACACCGGCAAAGCTCAAACCCAGCCCGCCCCATTGCGACGCGCGCAGCCGCTCGCCGAGAAACGAATAGGAGCCGAGCGCCACGAAGAACGGCGCGGTATAGAGAAACACCACGGCGCGAGAGGCCGAGGTCAGCAACAGGCCGCGATAGATCAGCACGAATTCGACGCCGAAGATGATGCCGGCACACAGGCCCGGCCACAGCGTGCCGTCACGCGCAAAGAATTTGACGCCGCGCCACCAGCCGATGAGCAGCAGCACCGGCAAGGCGCCGACCGAGCGAATCAGCGCCTGCAGCATCGGCGGCACATCCGGCAGCACCAGCTTGACGGCGATCTGATTGAAACCCCAGCTCAGGCACAGCATCAGCATCAGCGCGGTGGCGCCGGCGCTGAGCGGACGCCCGGCCGATGGCTGCATTTGATCTGACGACATTGATCCTCGCGAGCGGCTTCGCGCCGTTTCTTATTATGCGGCCTTCTGGCAGTGCGCGCAGGTGCCGGTGATTTCGACGACGGACAGTTTTGGCGCGAAGCCGGAGGCGCGCGCCGCGGCGTTGAGGCTTTGGGCTACGGGCGCCGCCGGAATTTCGCCGACCGAACCGCAGCGCTCGCAGATCAGGAACGCCACCATCGCGGTGGCGTCATGGTCATGCGCGCAGGCCAGGAAGGCGTTGCGGCTTTCGATGCGGTGGACGAGGCCGTTCTCCATGAGGAAATCGAGCGCCCGGTACACCGTGATCGGCGCCGGCCGCGGCATCGACTTTGCCAGTTCGTCGATCACCTCATAGGCGCCGAGCGGGCGGTGGCTGGACAGCAGCGCTTGCAGCACCTGGCGGCGGATCGGGGTGAATTTCTGCGCTCTCGACTTGCAGACCTGCTCGGCATGCAGAATCCCGTCCGCGGTGCAGCGGTCGTGATCGTGATCGGGCGCGGGGAAGGTCGGTTTGGCCAGGGTCATGACAGCTCATGATGTAACGCGGATGAACCTGATGGTCCATGTTCCGCCAGCCTCCAATTGCGCCGCACCAATCTGGGGCTTTTTACCAGACGGAGCTGAAATGCCGATGGTGAGCGGCATTCCGGGGCCGAGCCATGTGCTGTCCGCGGAGCAGCCCCCTGCCGCAGGCTGGTTTTGAATTAACTTGAAAAGCCGGGTTGATAAGCTAGCTTATAATATCGCTTGCTTACGGAGATACCCATGCCCGGTTCCGTGGATATGAACTTCCTGTTCACGCTGGGCGAAGTGCAGCGGATGGTGCGCGCCTATGCCGACAAGCAGGCGGCGCGCTACGGCATCACCCGCGCGCAATGGGCTGTTCTGGCCAAGGTGGAACGCACCGAGGGTCTGAAGCAGTCGGAGCTTGCCGAACAGATGGAAATGCAGCCGATCACGCTGACGCGGCTGATCGACAGACTGTGCGACGCCGGCTGGATCGAGCGCCGCAGCGACGCCAGCGACCGCCGCGTCAACCGGCTTTACCTCAAGAAGGCCGCGCGCCCGCTGCTCGGCAAGCTCGGCGGGCTGCGCTCCGAACTGACGGCGACCGCGCTCGAAGGCATCAATCCGGCCGACGCCCACCGTCTGCTGGCGCAGCTCGAGGCGATCAAGGAAAACGTCCGCAACGCGATTCAGAACCCGGCCGGTGCAGCGCTCAACAAGGAGCAGCAAATTGGCTGATCCAGTCCTCAAATTCCCGCCGGAGCAGAAAGGCGAGCCGCCCCTAAAACCCCGGACCAGGATCGCCGCGGAGCCGCGCCGCCGCCTGATGGCGGGCATGCGGCGCTACCGCCGTTTTCTGCTGCTGGTGGTGCTGCCGCTGGTGGCGCTGGTGGCCGGCATTACCTTCTATCTCAACGGCGGCCGCTACGTGACCACCGACGACGCCTATGTCGGTGCCCAGAAGGTGCTGATCACGCCGGACGTTTCCGGCAAGATCATCAGCGTCACGGTGAAGGAGGGCCAGCAGGTCACCACCGGCGACGTCCTGTTCCAGATCGACCCGGTGCCGTTCCAGCTGGCGCTGGCGCAGGCGCGCGCCAAGCTCGAAGACGCCAGGACCGGCCACGCCAACCTCGTCGCCAATGTGAAGCTCTATGGACAGACCATCGAGCTGGTCAACGCCGGCATCGCGCTGAAGCAGAAGGATGTCGAGCGCAAGAATTCGCTGGTCAAGAGCAATGCCGGATCGCAGCTCGACCTCGACAACAGCGCCACCGCGCTGGTGACCGCGCAGGCGCAGCGGCAGATCGTCACCCAGCAGCGCTCGAACGCCCTCAACCAGCTGCTCGGTGACCCCGACCTGCCGCTCGAACGGTTTCCGGCCTACATGCAGGCCAAGGCCGTGCTCGACGACGCCCAGCGCAACCTCGATCTCTCGACCGTGCGCGCGCCGATGAACGGCACCGCCACCCAGGTCGAGCAGATCCAGCTCGGCCGCCACGTCATCGCAGGCAGCCCGGTGTTTTCCGTGATCGACACCTCGAACCCGTGGGTCGACGCCAATCCGAAGGAATCGGATTTCACCTATGTCGCGGTCGGCCAGTCCGTCACCCTCGACGTCGATGCCTTCCCCAACCACGTCTTCAAGGGCACGGTAGGCTCGCTGTCGCCAGGCACCGGCGCGCAATTCGCCATCCTGCCGCCGCAGAACGCCACCGGCAATTTCGTCAAGGTGGTGCAGCGCGTGCCGGTGCGGATCTATTTCGACAACAACGACGCCTTCGTCCGCAAGCTGAAGGCCGGCATGAGCGTCTACGCCACCATCGACACCAAGCATCGCCGTTCGCTCGCCAATCTGTTCGGCTCGCCGGCGGTGGCGGCCAAGGAGGACTGAGCGGCCATGCCGAATTCGGCCGCAGCCCCCGTTGCCGTTCCCGGCCTGCGCCGGACCATGGTGACGATCTGCGCGATGACGGCGACCATCATGCAGGCGCTGGACACCACCATCGCCAACGTCGCGCTGCCCTACATGCAGGGCACCCTGTCGACCTCGCAGGACCAGATCAACTGGGTGCTGACCTCCTACATCGTGGCGGCGGCGATCATGACCGCGCCGGTGGGCTGGATCGCCAACAGGTTCGGCCGCAAGCGGATCTTCATCATCTGCTCCGCCGGCTTCACGATCGCGTCGGTGCTGTGCGGCGCCGCCCAGGACATCTACCAGATGGTGCTGTTCCGCCTGCTGCAGGGCGTGTTCGGCGCCGCGCTGGTGCCGCTGTCGCAGGCGGTGATGCTCGACTCCTACGCGCTGCATGAGCGCGCCAAGGCGATGGCGATCTGGGGCATGGGCGTGATGATGGGTCCGATCATGGGACCGTCGCTGGGCGCCTGGCTGACCGAAACCTATTCCTGGCACTGGGTGTTCCTGGTCAATCTGCCGTTCGGCATCTTCACCGTGCTCGGCCTGATGGTGTTCATGGACGAGACCAAAAAGGCGCGCGAGCTGCGCTTCGACTGGTTCGGCTTCACCGCGCTCGCGGTCGGCATCGGATCCTTGCAGATCGCGCTCGACCGCGGCGAACAGCTCGGCTGGCTGAGCTCGAACGAGATCATCGCCGAGTTCATCATCTCGGCCGTCGGGTTCTATTATTTCCTCGCGCATTCGCTGACGACGGACAAACCATTCATCCAGTTCGCGCTGTTCCGCGACAAGAATTTCGTCGGCGGCTGCGTGTTCATGTCGGTCATGGGCGTGGTGCTGTTCTCGACCATGGCGCTGGCATCGCCGTTCCTGCAGAACGTGCTCGGTTACCCCATCATCACCGCCGGCCTGCTGCTGGCGAGCCGCGGCTTCGGCACCTTCGTCGCCATGATGATGGTCGGGCGGCTGATGCGCTATATCGAGGCGCGTACGCTGATCGTCAGCGGCCTCGGCATGACCTGCGTGTCGCTGTTCTGGATGACGGCCTGGACCGACCAGACCGGCGTCAACGAGATCCTGATCATCAGCATCTTCCAGGGCTTCGGATTCGGTCTCGTGTTCGTGCCGCTCTCCACGGTGGCGTTCCTGACGCTGCCCAATCATCTGCGCACCGACGGCACCTCGATGCTGACGCTGTTGCGCAACGTCGGCAGCTCGATCGGCATTTCCCTTGTCATCTCGCAGCTGACCGAGGGGTCGCGGTGGAGTTACGCTGTGCTGTCGCAGCACATCAATCCGTTCAACCATGCGATGCAGATGCCACAGGTGCGGGCCATGATCGACCTCGGCACCGACAAGGGCCGCGCCCTGATGGACGCCATCGTCAAGCTGCAGGCGCAGGTCATCGCCTTCTCGCACGATTACCAGATGGTGATGATCTTCACGCTGTGCGCGATCCCGCTGACCATCATGATCGGATCGAGCAAGGCCACGCTGCGCAAGCAGTCGGTGGCGCCGGAACATGCGGTGATCGAGTAGCGATGCTCCTCTCCCCTCCCTCCTCTCCCCTCCCTCCACGCGCCCGGGCGCGTGGCGGGGAGGGGGCGGGGTGGGGGGCGCTTCCGCGGACTCGCTGTCAACGGTATGCGAAGATTCGCTGTCAGTCGTATGCGCTGATAGACCCCCCACCCCCGACCCCTCCCCACCGCTTCGCGGGAGTTGGGGAGAAGAAAGCAAGCACCGGCAGGTGGGCGCTATTCCGCCGGCTTCGCCTGCGTCTCGAACAGATGCACGATGGCGTTGGCGTAGTACTTCAGCAGGATCAGTTCGTCCGGGTTGGCGCGATAGCTGCCGTCTTCCTCCAGCACCAGATGGCGCAGCGTCAGCATGCGTAAACCTACCGATATCGCGTAGTCGCGATCGGCCCGCGGAATGTGGACGTAGCTGCCCTGGGCCTCCAGCACGCCGATCAACTCCGACACACGCTGCTTGATGTCGAGCAGGGAGAGCGGCTTGTCGCCGGCCTCCAGCATCGCGGTCGATACCAGCGAGACCGGCAGCGCCGGGACCACCCGGCCGACGGCCTGCATCAGCCTGTTACCGAGCTTTTCGGTCTCGGCATGGCGCGCTTCGGGCGCCAGCAGGCGGAAATCGATGTTGGCCTCGGCGACATGCTTTCGAAGCGACACCGGCTCGCCGAAGCTCACGCAGGTATAGCCGAAGCGATGCCACTCGCCGCGGATCGCCATCCCGATGTGGCGAAAGACATGGCTCGCGAACACTTTTGCGTTGAAGCCGAACACCGGCTTTTTCCCAGGCTCGGTACTGGCGACGGAGGTCAGCATGCGATCCTCCAGCACGCGGTCGTAATTGACCGCCACGGGGACGAACACCACGTCGCGCGGGCCGAGCGGATCGAAACCCGAGACCATGTAGCTCAACAGCCCGAATTTCGGCGGGCGCAGCCGGCCATCGCGGCTGAGACCGCCTTCCGGAAAGATCGCCTGCGTCACGCCTGCCGACGTTGCCATGTGGACGTAGCGCGCCAGCACCTTGCGATAGAGCCCCTCACGGGAATCCCTGGAGATGAAATAGGCCCCCATCGAGCGGATCAGGCCGCGCAGCCCCCAGACCTGCGCCCATTCACCAACGGCGTAGCTCAGCGCCGACGACGTCGCGGCGACATAGGTCACCAGCACGTAATCCATGTTGGAGCGATGGTTGATGACGAAGATGACCGAAGATCCGGGATCGACCCTGGCCAGCGCATCGTCGTTGCGATAGCCGATGCGGACGCGATAGAGCATCTGGGAGATGCTGCGGGCGATCCGCGTTCCCACGCGGAAATAGGCATAGGCGCTGAACGAGGGAACGATCTCCTGGGCGTAGCGCTTCACCTTCTCCATCGAGACTTCGCGCGGAACGCCGGCTTCTTTGGCGTATTCGTCGGCCGCGTGCAGCACTTCCGGATCGAACACCAGGCGGTCGATCAGCACCTGGCGTTTTGTCAATTTGAACGGCTGGATGTGAAGCTTGAGGCGGGTATTGAGTTCGTCGATGGCGCGATTGGCGCGCCGCCGCAGCGCCCAGCGCACGCTCGGCATCAGGATGCGGTCGATCACCGCCAGCGCCGCCAGCAAGGCGACGATGATGACGGCCCATAGCGGCACGGCAACCTGCGACCCCATAGCGCCCCCTGTCTCGCCGCCTCCCCTGGATCGCCCTGCCGGCCAGGGCGCCCCTCCGATCAGGATACCATCGAAGGCGCCGCCTGGCCGCAAGAGGCTTGTGGGCCCGCACACCCTTAAATTGACGCTCCGGGGATGGCCTCCGGGGCTGCCCGCACTGGCGCGCCCGGCACGAAGGCATCGAAGGCCGCCCAGAACTGCTCGCGATAGAGGTCGGCCTCCTGCAGGATTTCATGCCGGGCGCCCTCGATCACCAGATGAGATCCCGCCGGCAGCCGGGCGGCAAATTCCTTGATGGTTGTCGCCGATACGACGGTATCGGCACCCGCCGCCACCATCAGAACCGGTTGCCCGATATGCGACGCGTAATCAGCGGCCCGAAATTCGATCACCGTGTCGAATGCAGCGTCGAGCCAGGCGACCGTAGGAGAACCAATCCCGAGCGTTGAATCCTGTTCGAGAATCGCGGCGTTGCGCGCATATCGCCCGGGATCGGAAGTGAGCGGGTTATCGGGGAAGCCCGATGCCCTGGTCCGATCGACGTTGCTGCCCGGAACGTAGCTGTCGCCGAAGCCGGTGCGGCGCAGGGTCCGCATCAGCAAGCGCAAGGGCCAGGAGGAGCGCGGTTGCGGCAAGTCGATCAGCGGCGCGGCCAGAACCATGCGTTCGAACCAGCGCTTGCGGGCATGCGCGACACGCAGCATGACGGCGCCGCCCATCGAGTGCGCCAGCGCATAATAGGGCGGCGGGCAATGGGGAACGACCACGTGCTGCATGAAGGTCGCAACGTCGATCTCGAAATCGGAAAAACGCACGACATGCCCCTTGCGCGGATCGGGCAGCTGCCGCGACGAATGCCCCTGTCCGCGCCAGTCCATGACGGCGACCGCGAAGCCGCGTTGCCGCAGTTCGCGCACGGTCTCGAAATACTTTTCAATGAACTCGCTGCGGCCGGTGAAGACGCAGACGGTTCCCTTGATGTCTTCCTTGGCATCGGCGGGCGAGTCCCAGCGCGCGAAACGCAGCGCCACGCCGTCCGGCGTCTGGATCATGCCCGTGACGGCACCGTCGGGACACGGATTGCCGGGAGTGGAAACGAGCTTCATGGCGGAACCGGAGGGGGGAAAGATGCAGCAAGGACACGCAGGAGGCCTGCAAGACATCGACGTCCTTGACATCGACGTCCCTGGGCCCGAGCGGGATCAGCCATATCAGCTTCGCCCGCGACCCTCCAGCCAATGCGCGCCCGGCCTCAGCCCAGCGGCTCCAGCACCATCAGCCCCGACGCCGTGTTCGAGATCGGGATGTGATAATTGGCGTGCTGCTGCTTCACCTTCTCCGGCAGCGCGCCGCGCGCCACCACCCAATTGAGCAGTTCGACGCCCTGGGTGCCTGAAAGCTCGACCAGCTCCGTGGTCGAATACTGCGTCGCCCAGGCCGGGTTGGTGACCATACTATCCATGAACGCGAGGTCGAACTCCTTGTTGATGAAGCCGGCGCGCTCGCCGTCGAGCTGGTGCGACAGGCCTCCGGTGCCCATGACGACCACCCGTTCGTGCCCCGGCCACGATGCGATCGCCCGACCGATCGCCTGGCCGAGCTTGTAACAGCGCGCCGCCGTGGGCAGCGGCCCCTGCACGGTATTGACGCACACCGGGATGGTGCGGACCGGCCATTTCATGTCGGGCCAGCACAGCGCCATCGGCAGGGTGAAGGCATGGTCGACCACCATCTCCTGGCAGGTGGTAAGGTCGAACTCCTCGGCCACCAGCTGCTCGATCAGGTGCCATGACAGCGCCTGGTCGCCGCGGAACGGCGGCAGCGTCGGAATCCCCCACCCCTCGTCGGCATTGCGGTACTCGCTGGCCGCACCGACGGCGAAGGTCGGCATCTTGTCGAGGAAGAAATTCAGTCCGTGGTCATTATAGACCAGCACGATGACATCCGGTTTCACCTTGGCGAGCCATTCGCGCACCGGCGGGAAACCGTCGAAGAAGGGTTTCCAGTAGGGGTCGTTCTGCAGGCCCTTGGCGATCGCGCCGCCGATGGCGGGAACGTGCGACGTGGTGATGGTCCCGACTATGCTGGCCATGGCCTATCCCCTTGCCGCCAGAAGTTTCGCCTTGAACTGATCCTTGGTGAGGCCGGTCTGCTGGGCGCCGATGTCCTGCATGTCGAGCCCGAAGATCCCGGCGAACTTCGCCAGATAGTAGGCGTTGCCGCCGGCTTCGATCAGCTGCAATACGTTGCGGTTGCGGATCGCCTCGCGCTGCTGCGGGTTGAGGCCGTATCTGGCGCAGTAGGCGTCTTCGTCCTCGACGAAGGCCCGCCGGTTGGCGGCGTCGTTGAACGAGTAGCACATCTTGTTCAGGGCGTAGCCCTTGCGGGCCTGCTCGCCGTCAAAAATGGTGGTGCCGGGTACCGGCTGTCGCGCACTGGCCATGGACCTCTCCCTGATGTTGCATCATGTCTATTCGATCGGTTGCCGGCGTGAATTGCTCTGGATCAAATCCAGGCTGAGCGGACCGATGCTCTAGAACGGCAGCCCCACATAGTTCTCGGCCAGCGAGCGCTGGGCGGCCTCGGACGAGAACAGGTACGACAGCTCGGTTTCCTGCAGCCTGTCGTCGTAGGAAATATTGTCCGGGAAACGGTGCAGCATCATGGTCATCCACCATGAAAAACGTTGCGCCTTCCAGACCCGCGCCAGCGCCTTTTTCGAATAGCCGTCGAGACCGGCATCGTCGCCCTTTTTGTAGTGACCGACCATGGCGTGATAGAGGTAATAGATATCCGAGGCCGCGCTGTTGAGCCCGCGCGCGCCGGTCGGCGGCACGATATGCGCGGCGTCGCCGGCGAGGAACAGGCGGCCATAGCGCATCGGCTCGGCCACGAAGCTGCGCAACGGCGCGATGCTCTTCTCGATCGACGGGCCGGTGATCAACCCGGCCGCGACATTGTCCGGCAGCCGGAGCTTGAGCTCGGCCCAGAACGCATCGTCGGACCAGTCTTCGATCCGATCCGTCAGCGGCACCTGGATGTAGTAGCGGCTCAGCACCTGCGACCGCAGCGAGCACAGCGCAAATCCGCGCTCGTGCCTGGCATAGATCAGTTCCGATGACACCGGTTTGGTGCGCGACAGCACCCCTAGCCAGCCGAACGGATAGACCCGCTCATATTCGCGCAGCACATCCTTCGGGATCGACTTGCGGCTGACGCCGTGGAAACCGTCGGCGCCGATGACATACTCGCAATCGATGCGGACGACCCTGTCGCCGTCGCGATAGGTGACATAGGGCGCATCCGAATTCAGATCGTGCGGCGTCACGTCCTCGGCGTTGTGAATGACGTTGCCGTTCATCCGCTCGCGCGCGTCGTAGAGATCGCGCGTCAGTTCGGTCTGGCCATAGACGACGACCGAACTGCCGCCCGAATATTTGAACAGATCGACGTGATCCATCACCCCGTCATGGGCGATGTGAAAACCCTTGTGGATCTCGCCCTCGCGGTCCATGCGCTCGCCGCATTGGGCCTCGCGCATCAGCTGGGCGAAGCCGTGCTCCAGCACGCCCGCCCGAATCCGCGCCAAGACATATTCGCGGCTGTATTTTTCCAGCACCACGGTTTCGATGCCCTGCAGATGCAGGAGCTGGGACAGCAGCAGCCCCGACGGTCCGCCGCCAATGATGCAAACCTGAACCTTCATGGCACCCTCCCTCGATTTTGGACAAATCTACGGAGTTTTGGCTCGTTCAGAATGGATAGACCCTCCTTTGTCTTGTATGATTCGAACATGAGCAGAACCCCGGCCCAGCGAACCGTCCAGACCTACAACCTGTTTGGCGAGTCCGGCGATCTGCCTGACGTCGTGCATTGCGAAACCATCGCCGCGCGTTCGGTGCTGCACCAATGGGAATTCGCAGCCCACCGGCATGCACGGCTGCATCAGATACTGCTGATCGAACGCGGCGGCGGACAGGCGACGCTGGAAGGACGGATCCACGCGCTGCGGCCGATGCGGGTCGTCAACGTGCATATCGGCGACGTCCACGGCTTCAGCTTCAAACCGGGCACCCAGGGCTGGGTGCTGACCGTATCGGCTGAAATGCTGGACGAGGTGCTGACACCCTCGGAAGGGTTGCGGCGCGTACTGGCGCATTCGACCGTGGTGCGCGGCACGCCCGAGATGCGCAATGCGATGCAGCAGATTTTCGCTGAATTCGCCGGGCGCCATTTTGCCAGGGCGCATATCCTGCGGGCACTGTCCGCGGCCCTGATCGGCCTGGTCGCGCGCGAAATGGCCGCGAACGGCAGGATGCCGGGCGGCATGGCGAAACCCGACCTTTTTCGCCGGTTCGAGGCGCTGCTCGAACAACACTTCCTGCAGCACTGGACCGTGTCGGACTATGCCGCCGCGCTGGCGATCACACCGACGCATCTGAGCCGGCTGGCCCGCGCGGCAACCGGCCACGCGGCATCGCATGTGATCCTCGACCGGGTCATTCGCGAGGCGCGGCGCAACCTCGTCTATACCAACCTGCCGGTCTCGACGATCGCCTATGCGCTCGGTTTCAGCGACCCGGCCTATTTCAGCCGGCTGTTCTCGGGATCAACCGGCCTGTCGCCGCGAGGTTTTCGCGACAAGGTGCACGGGGGCACTTAGCTCCGCCGATTGCAATCGGTGAAAATTCCGGGAATGTATCGCCGGCAAGAAGCACACAAAATGATGGGAGATCTACGCCATGGCCTTTTCGCTCTACGACGCCACCGTCGCCAACTACCTGCAGATCCTCGGCGCCGTCGGCGCCAGCCTCGAGAAGAGCCTTGCGCATTTCCGCGAGAAGGGCGTCGATCCGGCCGAAATCGTCGAGACCCGGCTTGCGCCCGACATGCTGCCGCTGCGCTTCCAGATCGTCTCGGTCGCCCATCATTCGCGCGGCGCGATCGAGGCGGCGCAAAACGGCGTGTTCCTGCCGCCGTCTGGCAAGACCGATCTCGACTATGCCGGGCTGCAGGCGCTGGTGACGGAGGCGCAGCACGAACTCTCGGCCCTGACACCGGAGGCGGTCGACGCGCTCGCCGGCCGCGACGTCACCTTCAAGCTCGGCGAGCGCGCGCTGCCTTTCACCACCGAAGGATTCCTGATGTCGTTCTCGCTGCCGAACTTCTTTTTCCACGCGACGACGGCTTACGACATTCTCCGCCACAAGGGCGCACCGCTCGGAAAGCGCGATTTCATGGGCAGGCTGAAGCTACGGACGTGAGGAGCGGCCTTTCCTGATGTTCACTCAGATCGAACGACCGACTGAACGACCGCCCGGTGTTGGGGGGATCATTTCAGATTTCGGCTTGCTCTACGCATCGAACGGTTTCATTGGCTGGCTGTTCGCTGTGACCGGGCCTGTTGCGATCATTCTGGCCGTCGGCTCGAACGGGGGGCTCTCCGAGAGCGAAATCGCATCCTGGATCTTCGGCGTCTTCTTTTTCAACGGCGTGATCACGCTGCTGTTCAGCGGGCTCTATCGTCAGCCGCTCGTCTTCTTCTGGACCATTCCCGGTACGGTCCTGGTCGGACAGTCGCTGACTCATCTGACGTTTCCGGAGGTTGTCGGCGCGTTTTACGCTACGGGCCTGCTGATGCTGGTGTTGGGTGCGAGCGGCTGGGTCAAACGGGTCATGCAGTTTGTTCCGATGCCGATCGTCATGGGCATGGTCGCCGGCGTTTTTCTGCGCTTTGGCCTCGAGCTCGTCCGCGCCGTCTTTGCCGACACCATCATCGTCGGACCGATGGTCGCGATCTGGCTCATCCTGTCGGCGATCCCGCGCCTTGGCCGGCGTTTTCCGCCCATCATCGGGGCGCTCGTGGTCGGCGCATCGATGACCGTGCTGTTCAGCCGGTTCGACGCCACCGCAACGCTTCAATTCGAACTGATCCGCCCGGTGATCCAGACACCGGTCTGGTCGCTCGCGGCCATGATCGAGCTTGTCGTGCCGCTCGCGATCACGGTTCTCGTCGTGCAGAATGGCCAGGGCTTTGCCGTGCTAGGGGCGGCAGGGCATACGCCGCCGATCAACGCCGTGACCATGGCCTGCGGCATCGGCTCGGTGATCAGCGCCGCCGTCGGTGGCGTCAGTTCCTGCCTGACGGGGCCGACCAACGCCATTGTGGTCTCGAGCGGCGAGCGAGGACGCCACTACAGCGCCGCCATGTTCGTTGGCGGTCTGGCGCTGGTGTTCGGACTGCTGGCGCCGACATTTACACGGTTGCTGCTGGTTTCGCCCAAATCCCTGGTGATGGCCCTGGCGGGACTCGCGATGCTGCGCGTCCTGCAGACGGCGTTTGTCACCGCGTTCAAGGAGCGCTTCTCCTTCGGCGCGCTGTTGGCCTTCCTTGTCAGCGTCGCCGATGTGCCCCTGTTGAACATCGGCGCCGCGTTCTGGGGTCTCTTGTCCGGCGTCGCGATCTCACTTCTGCTGGAGCGGTCGGATTTCACGGCAGAGACGAAATCGTAGCCCGTAGCCCGTAGCCCGGCTGGAGCGCTTGCGTAATCCGGGACTTTTCTTGCACCGTTCCCGGATTGCGCCTCTGGGGCACGCCGAAGGCGTGACCCAAGGCCTTCATCCGGGCTACGGGACTTTCAAGCGTCGAGTTGCTGCTCCAGATCGTGCAGCACCTGGTAACATGCCAGTACCTGCGCGACGCTCGAATTCGGCTCGCGGCCCTCGCGGATCGCGGCGAAGAACTCGCGGTCCTGCAGCTCGATGCCGTTCATGGAGACGTCGACTTTCGACACGTCGATCTTCTCTTCCTTGCCGTTGAACAGATCGTCGTAGCGCGCGATGTAGGTGCCGGTGTCGCCGATATAGCGGAAGAAGGTGCCGAGCGGACCGTCATTGTTGAAGGACAGGCTGAGCGTGCAGATCGCGCCGCTGGCCGTCTTGAGCTGGATCGACATATCCATCGCGATCCCCAGGGTCGGATGGATCGGCCCCTGCACCGCGTTGGCCTTCACGATCGGCGAGCCCGCCTGGTAGGCGAACAGGTCGACCGTATGCGCCGCATGGTGCCACAGCAAATGGTCGGTCCAGCTGCGCGGCTGGCCCAGCGCGTTCATGTTGGAGCGGCGGAAGAAGAAGGTCTGCACATCCATCTGCTGGATGTTGAATTCGCCTGCGACGATCTTCTTGTGCACCCATTGATGGCTGGGGTTGAAGCGGCGGGTATGGCCGCACATCGCGACGAGCTTGGTTTGCTTCTGCAGATCGACCACGGCCTGCGCATCCGCAAGCGAATCCGCGAGCGGAATCTCGACCTGGACATGCTTGCCGGCCTTGAGACACGCGATCGACTGCGCCGCGTGCATCTGGGTCGGCGTGCACAGGATCACCGCGTCAACCTCCTTGAGCGCGAGGCTGTCGGCGAGGTCGGTCGAAACATGCGCGATGCCGTATTTGGCGGCAACTTCCTTCGTCGGCTCCAGACGGCGGCCGACCAGCGACACCACCTCGACGCCGTCGATGTTCCTGATGCCGTCGAGATGCTTGATGCCGAATGCGCCGGCGCCGGCCAGCGCTACCTTGATCGTCTTGTTAGTCGTCTTGGCCACGTCAGTTGTTCTCCAGAATCAGATGGCCCACGGCGGTGTTGCTGGCGGGCACATGGTAGAAGCGATGCAGCACCTTGGGCTTGTTGCCGCCGCCATTGACGTCGTTCATGGCGCCGCGCGCGATCAGCCACATCACGAGCTCGATGCCTTCGCTGCCGGCCTCGCGGACGTAGTCGATATGCGGCATTTTCGACAACCCTTCGGGATCGGCAATCAGGCGGTCGAGAAAATTGGTGTCGAACTCCTTGTTGATCAGCCCGGCGCGCGGCCCCTGCAGCTGGTGGCTCATGCCGCCGGTACCCCAGATCTGCACGTTGAGCGGTTCGTCGTAGGACAGGATCGCCTTTCGGATCGCCTTGCCGAGCATGTAGCAGCGCCGGCCCGAGGGCGCCGGGTACTGCACCACATTGACGGCGAACGGGATCACCGGACAGGGCCACGCCTGCGGCTGGCCGCACATCAGGCTGAGCGGGACCGTGAGGCCGTGGTCGATGTCCATCTTGTTGACGATGGTCAGATCGAAATCGTCCTGGATCACCGACTGCGCGATGTGGCCGGCGAGTTTCGGATGGCCGATCACTTTCGGCACCGGACGCGGACCCCAGCCCTCGTCGGCCACCGCGAACTCGGCCGCTGTGCCGATCGCGAAGGTCGGAATGAGGTCGAGGCTGAACGCATTGGCGTGATCGTTGTAGACCAGGAAGATGACGTCCGGCTTCTGCTCCTTCAACCACTGCTTGGAGAAGTCATAGCCCGCGAATACCGGCTGCCAGTACGGCTCCGCGGTCTTGCCGAGGTCGAGCGCTGCACCTACCGCCGGCACGTGTGATGTGTAGACGCTGGCTGAGATACGGGCCATTTACTTCTTCTCCCCGGTGTAGCGGTTGCCTTCAATGGTGCGGCCGCCGCTGACCATCATGTTGCGGTATTCATCCTCGCTCATGCCGGTCATGCTGCCGGCCATCTGCTGGAAACTCTTGCCGTCGGTGGCGCCGATCTTGGCGAGGAAGTAGATGTTGCCGCCGAGCGCGATGCAGCGATTGAGGTCGCGCGCCATGACTGCCAGCTTCTGGTCCTCGGTCATCGGCCATTCGTCGAGATAGGCGCGTTCGTCGGCCTTGAAGCGGGCGCGGTTGTCCGCTTTCATCAGCGACATGCAGAACTGGTTGAGATGATAGCCTTGGCGCGACATGTCGGCGTCGAAGATCGTGGTGCCGGGAACGTCCTTGTAGGGTTTGTCGAGTGACATCGGTCGGTCTCCTCAGGAGTGTTCGGGCCAGTACAGCCGCATCGGGTTGTCGACCAGCAGCTTCTGCTGCAATTGTGATGTGACCGCAACGTGCGGGATGAAATCGACCAACAGTCCGTCGTCGGGCATATGGTCTTTCAAATTCGGATGCGGCCAGTCGGTTCCCCAGAGTACGCGATCAGGGAAGGTTTCGACGATGCGCCGCGCGAAGGGGATCACGTCGCGGTAGGCATTTTGTTCGCCGTTCAGCGCCGGCGGGCCCGCGACCGACAGCCGCTCCGGGCAACTGACCTTGGACCAGACGTTCGGATGTTCCTTCATGAACTTCACGAACAGTTCGAACTCCGGACCGTCGACCGGCTTGGTGACGTCGGGCCGGCCCATATGGTCGACCACGACCGTGGTCGGCAGCGAGGTGAAGAAATCCCACAATTCGGGCAAATCCACCGCCTCGAAATAGATCACGACATGCCAGCCCAGCGTGCCGATGCGGTCGGCGATCTCGATCAACTCTTCCTTCGGCGTGAAATCGACCAGGCGTTTGACGAAATTGAAACGCACGCCGCGCACGCCAGCGTCGTGCATTGCGCGCAACTCTTCGTTGCTGATGCTGCGCTTGACGGTGGCGACGCCACGCGCTCTGCCGCCGGAATGAACCAGCGCGTCGACCATCGCGCTGTTATCGGCGCCATGGCAGGTGGCCTGGACCACGACGTTGCGGGCGAAGCCGAGATGGTCGCGCAGGGCGTAGAGCTGCTGCTTCGACGCGTCGCAGGGGGTGTATTTGCGCTCCGGCGCGAACGGAAATTCGGCGCCCGGGCCGAACACATGGCAGTGCGCGTCCACGGCGCCGGCCGGCACCTTGAAGTGGGGTCTTGACGGACCGGCGTACCAGTCCAGCCAGCCCGGTGTTTTCTGAAATTCCATTGTCGCTTTTCTCACTGCTTTTCGTCGGGCTTGACCTTGCCGAGTATCCGATCCGCCTCGGTGCGCCAGTCGGCGCTGCGGGCAAATTCCTTCGTCCCCTTCGCGCCGAACAGACCGTCATCGGCGAGGTCGGCAATCCAGGCCTGGCGTTCGGCGGTGCCCTGCGCCGACCATGGCGTCAGCCCGATCTCGCGCACGGTCTCCGCCACCTCGCGGACCTCCTCGCTGCGGCGGCGGCCGTGCTCGATCACGCGCTGAAAGAAATAGGCGCCCTGCTTCTCCCAGTCGATGCCGGGAAAGGTCTCCTTGAGCGACGCCAGCACCGCGTCCTCGACACCGTAGGCGCGCGCCGTGGTGAAACTCTCGATCACCATGGCTTCCATGCCCTTGATCATGATGCTGCGGCACATCTTGACCGCCGAGGCGACGCCGAGCTGGTCGCTCGCCACCTTGGCGTTGAAGCCGAGCTCGACCAGCAGGGGCGACAGCTCGCGGGCGCCGGGGCCGCCCAGCAGCAACGGCACCTTGATGCGGTAGGGCGGAACCGAAGTCATGACGGCGCCCTCGACATAGCGTCCGCCGGCGCCGTCGATCAGGGCAGCTGCGCGTTGCTTGGCGCCCGGCGCCGCCGAATTGAAATCGAGGAACCAGGCGCCCTGCTTCAGCCCGGGCATGCAGGCCTGCGCCACCGGCACCGCCTGGCTCGCGGTAACCGCGGAGACGATCAGGTCGGCCTCTGCGGCGAGATCGGCATGCGACGATGCCAGCGCAACGCCGATGCCGGCGGCGTGATCGCGCAGCGGCTTGGCCCTGTCGTCGCCGAGCTTGATGTCGTAGGCGCTGACCCGGACGCCGTCCTTGCGCAGGTCCTCGGCGAGAATCCGGCCCACCTCGCCATAGCCGACGAGGCCGACATGCCACTGGTTGGAAGCAACCGACATCCTGTTCAATCTATGTAGCGGAGGCCGGCTTTCGCCAGCGGCTCACGCATGTTGTACATGTCGAGACCGAGCACGCCGGCTGCCAGCTTGGCGCGCTTGTCGCCTTCATTGGCCTCGCGTGCTTCCGCCGCGTCCGCGGCCTGCTGGGCGACGGCGGCGGGCACCACGACCACGCCGTCGGGATCGGCGACGATGACGTCGCCCGGATTGACCAGCGCGCCGGCGCAGACCACCGGGATGTTCACCGAACCCAGTGTTGCCTTCACCGTGCCTTTGGCGCTGATCGCCCTCGAAAATACCGGGAACTGCATTTCGGTGAGGTCCTTCACGTCACGCACGCCGCCGTCGATGATCAGGCCCCTGGCGCCGCGGGCGCGAAAACTGGTGGCCAGCAGATCGCCGAAGAAGCCGTCGGTGTTCTCGGCGGTGCAGGCGGCCACCACGACGTCGCCCGGCTGCAGCTGTTCGGCCACCACATGCATCATCCAGTTATCGCCGGGCTGCAACAGCACTGTGACCGCGGTGCCGCAGGTGTGAGCGTCGGCGTAGACCGGGCGCATATAGGGCAGCATCAGGCCGACGCGGCCCATCGCCTCGTGAATGGTGGCGACGCCGAAGCGCGACAGCTTTTCGACCGCGGTCTTGTCGGCGCGAACGATGTTGCGCTTGACCACGCCGAGATTGTTCATGGGAATGCTCATGCTACTTGCCCTTCGCCTTCAAGGCCGCATCGAGCCTGGGGAATACGCGCCGCGCATTGCCCTCGTAGACCTTTTTCTTTTCCTCCGCGCTCAGGATGGTCGAAGCCTCGATGTAACGCTTGGTGTCGTCATAGGGAAAGCCGGTTTCGGGATCGATCCCCTTCACCGCGCCGATCATCTCGCTGGCGAACAGGATGTTATCGACCGGGATCACCTTGGTCAGAAGATCGATGCCGGGCTGGTGATAGACGCAGGTGTCGAAGAAGATGTTCTTCAGCAAATGGTCCTTCAGCAGCGGCTTCTTCAGCTCCTGCGCGAGGCCCCGGAAGCGGCCCCAGTGATAAGGCACCGCGCCGCCGCCGTGCGGGATCAGGAATTTCAGCGTCGGAAAATCCTTGAACAGGTCCGAGGTAAGGCACTGCATGAACGCGGTGGTGTCGGCGTTGAGATAATGCGCGCCTGTGGTGTGGAAGCAGGCGTTGCAGCTGGTGGACACGTGGATCATGGCGGGGATGTCGAGTTCCACCATCTTCTCGTAGATCGGATACCATTGTCGGTCCGACAGCGGCGGCGAGGTCCAGTGCCCGCCCGACGGGTCGGGATTCAGGTTGATGCCGACGAAGCCGTACTCCTTGACGCATTTCTCCATCTCGGGGATGCAGGTTTTTGGATCGACGCCCGGCGACTGCGGCAGCATCGCGGCACCAATAAAGCTGTCCGGGAAAAGTTTGGCGATGCGCGCACACAGCTCGTTGCAGATCGCGGCCCAGGTCGAGGAGACCTGGAAGTCGCCGATATGGTGCGCCATGAAGCTGGCGCGCGGGCTGAAGATGGTGAGGTCGCTGCCGCGCTCCTGCATCTTCTTGAGCTGGTTGTTGATGATGGATTCGCGCAGCTCGTCGTCGCTGATCTTCAACTCGCTTGCCTTCGGCATGGCCGAGGGATCCTTGATCCCGGCGATCTGCCGGTTGCGCCAGTCCTCGAGCGCCTTCGGCGCGGTGGTGTAGTGACCGTGTACGTCGATGATCATCGTTTCTTCCCTGGTTCTATGCTTGCCGGGCGCGACGGGGTTCGGGAACTGCGCTGAAATGTCCGGCCCAGACCGAGGCCGGCACCATGGCCTCGCCGCGCATCAACAGCCGCGCGGTGCGCAGCAGCGCGGCGCTGGTGACATTTTGCGGATTGGCCGGATCGACCTCGATCTCGACGCTGAATTCGCCGGTCGGATGCTCAACCGAAATGGTCTTGGCGTTCTCACCGGGCACCACAGCGATGCCCTGGGTGATCGAACCGTCGAGCACGCAGGCGGTGGCGACCGTCACCGCCGCCAGCACGCCGATGGCATCGTGGCAGACATGCGGGATGAAGCTGCGCGTGGAAATGGCGCCGCCGGCACGCGGCGCCGATATCAACGTCATCTTCGGGTAATTCTTGGCCGTGACGTCGCCGAGCTGCATGGCGTGACCGCAGGCGATGCGCAGCCGCTCGATCCGCGCCTTCAACTCGGTATCGGCATTGAGCTGATCGACGCTCTCATAGCCGGTGCGGCCGACATCGGCTGACTTGAAGATCACCAGCGGCATGCCGTTGTCGATGCAGGTCACGGTGATGCCGTCGATCACGTCGCGGACATTCCCGGTCGGCAGCAGTCCCGGCGCCACCGAGCCCGCGGTGTCGAGGAAGTTGATCTTGATCGGCGCCGAGGTGCCCGGCGCGCCGTCGATCCGGGCCGCGCCCTCGTATTCGACATGTCCATCAGGGGTCTGCACGGTGATGTCGCATTGCATGTCGGTGTTGAGCGTCAGCACGCGCAGCGTGGTGGTGTCGCCCTGCGGCTTGACCAGTCCGGCTTCGAGCGCGAACGGCACCACGGCGGCGAGCATGTTGCCGCAATTGGGCGTAGTGTCGACGGTGTCCTTGTCGGGCTGCAACTGCGCGAACAGGAAATCGAGATCGACGCCGGGCCGCGAGCCCTTCGATACGATGCCGACCTTGCTGGTGAGCGGATGCGCACCGCCGAGCCCGTCGATCTGGCGCTTGTCGGGCGAACCCATCACCGCGAGCAGCACCTTGTCGCGGGTCGGGATATCCGAGGGCAGGTCGGCGGCGTTGAAAAACGGGCCGCGAGAGGTGCCGCCGCGCATGAACAGGCAGGGAATGGCAGTTTGCATGGCGTTCCCGGTCATTGGATTTTTTGCATTCTGGCGGTTCGGGTTCGGCTTCGCCACCATCCGCCATTTCTAACAGCTATCACGTTCCGGCATGGGTGAAAGCCCCGAGCCATGCTGGAAATGCTTTAAGCCGGCAGCCCTCGCACCAGTTCGGTCAACAGCCGCATCGCGTGCAGCGCCAGCGGCGTCGGACGCTTGTGCGCGGAGACCGCGAGGCAGAGCACGCTGACCGGCGCCGGATCGGTCAGCCGGCGCACCACGAGTTCGCCTGACCGTGCCGACGCCGCCACACCGCTGGCGGTGAGCACGGCATGGCCATAGCCGGCACAGACCAGATCGATGATCGACGGGACGCTGGATACCTCCCAGGCAATATCGAGCTTGATGCCGGCCAGCGCCGCCTGGGTCTCCAGCAGGCGGCGCATCGCGTGGACCCGCTCCGGCACGATCAGCGGGTAGCGCGGCAGTTCCTTCATCGGCAGCGGCGGCGAGGCCGGCTTGCGTTTGCCCATACCTTTCCCCTTGGGCGCCCGGCTCACCAGGCTGAGCGCCTCCTGCAGCAGCGGCGTGATCTCCAGCCCAGCCTGCGCCTCGGGGTTGTAGACGAGACCGATGTCGATGCGTCCGGTGGTGACCCATTCGACGATATGGGTCGACAACCCCTCGACGACGGCCAGCCGGGCGGCGGGCAACTGCTTCCTGAAGCGGTCGATCAGCGGCAGCGTGAGTTGCCGGCCGATGCTCGGGGGCAGCCCGATGGTCACCCGCCCGACCGGCTCGTTGCGGCTGGCGCCCAGATCCTCGCGCGCATGCGCCATCAGCTGCAGCACCGCGACGCTGTGGTCGAACAAGCGCTTGCCGGCGTCGGTCAGCGCCACGCCGCGACCGTTGCGCAGGAACAGCTGCTGGCGCAGTTCGGTCTCGAGGCTGCGCACCTGGCGGCTGAGCGCGGGCTGCGCGATGTCGAGCACCACGGCAGCCTTGCTGAAGCTGCCGAGTTCGGCGACGTGGACGAAATATTCGAGCTGTTTGAGGTTCATGGTCCTGGGACTGTACACCCGCGCTCAGCTGAGCCGTGCATGCTAAATCCGGGACTATTGCTTTGGAATCCCGGCCTTCTCGATCACTTTATTCCACTTGTCGATATCCGACTTCAGCCGAGCGGATATTTCCTCAGGCGTGCTGGCTTTGGCCTCGATGCCGAGTTCGAGCAGGCGCTTTTTCACGTCGGGCTCGGCGAGGATTTCCTGCAGCGCCTGATTGAGCGTCTTCACGATTTCCGGCGGCGTAGCGGCAGGAGCAAACAGCGCATTCCAGGAGACCACGTCGTAACCGGCGACGCCCGATTCCTGCACGGTCGGAATATCCGGCGTGCTGGCCGAGCGTGCCGGCCCGGTCGCCGCCAGCGCCCGGATTTTCCCGTCGGCGAGGTTGCCCTTCAACGCCGAGTAGCTGTCGATCATGAGGCCGAGGTTGCCCTGCATGGTCGAGATCAGAACCTCCGGCGTGCCCCGATGGGGAATGATCACGAAATCGAGTTTGGCCGCAGTCTTGAACAGCTCGGCCGACAAATTCTGCGTGCTGCCGACATTGATGGTGCCGACATTGAGCGAACCGGGCTTTGCCTTGGCGGCCGCCATGAACTCCGCCAGCGTCTTGAACGGCGAGTCGGCGCTGGTCGCCAGGATAAAATCGAAATACCCCAGGCTCGAAATCGGCGCGAAATCCTTCAGCGGATCGTACGGCAGTTTGTTGAACAGCGAGACGCTGATCGCGGTTCCGTTCGACAGCAAGGCCAGCGTATATCCGTCCGCCGACGACGAAATCACCGACCGGGCCGCGGCAATGCCGCCCGCGCCGGGTTGGTTCTCGACGTAGAAGCGGCCGTTCAGCTTGGCGCCGAGCCGTTCCGCGATGACGCGCGCGGTGATATCGGCAACGCCTCCGGCGGCAAAGGGCAACACGATGCGCACCGGCTTGCCTGGGTAGTTGGTCTGGGCCCAGGCCTGGTGTTGGGGGACGGCAAGCGCCAGCAGCACAAGCACAGCCATGGATGTCCCGAGCAGAATCCGGGAGACGGCTTTGGAAAATGTCATTGTGGTAGCCCTGCCTTGATGGATCAGTTCGCCACCCGGTCACTTGATGGGCGGGCGTGGAAGCACGGCGTCTCCTACCTCCATCCGATAGACGTAGTCGAGAGAAAACCAGGGCGTGCCGATATCGCTCGCGGTCGGATGCGGCTCGTCATGGCGCACGAAATCGCCGATCAGCGCCTTGGTCACGCCAAACTGCACGTCGCTGTCGATGTGAGGATCAGCAGGATCGTAGACCTGGGAAATCAACACCTTGAATCCCGGCTTGAAGATCAGCGCGTGAAGATGCGCCGGACGATAGGGATGCCTGCCCTGCTGCTTCAACAGCCGGCCGACCACGCCGCTGGTCGGAATCGGATAACCCGTCATCATCACCGACCGAAACCAGAAGCGGCCATCGGCATCGCTGGTGAATTTGCCGCGCAGGTTCATCTCGGCCTGCTCGGGATCCTGGTTTTCGTAGAGCCCGACCGGCGAAGCGTGCCAGATATCCACTTCCGCGCCCGCAATCGGCTGGCCGGCAGCGTCCACCACGCGCGCGGTGACGAACAACGGCGCGCCCGGCGTATCGGAGCGGACGATGCTGCCGCCGTTCTCAACGCGCGGAGAGTTCAGCCGCCAGAACGGCCCGAGCAGCGATTGCGCGGTTTCGGTATTGCCCTGGTCGCCATTGTTCAAGAGGCACACCAGCGACGACACGCCGAGCGAGCCTGCCATCAGGATGATTTCGTTGTGCGTGTCGGTCGTGAGTTTACCGAGCTCGCCGATAATGGCGGCGGCTTCGCGGAATTCCGCCTCGGTCAGCCTGACATCGCGGACAAAGCCGTGCAGGTGCTTGACCAACGACACCATGATTTCCCGCAGCCGCGGGTCGGACGTCCGTTCCATGACAGATGTCGCGGCAACCGTGACGTCCTGCTGACGTTCGATGATCATCGCGCACTCCCCCGGCCATAATGTCTTCTCCCCTCCCCCCGCGAAGCGGTGGGGAGGGGCCGGGGGGTCTATCAGCGCGCACGACTCTCAGCGAATTTGCTCAGACGCCCCCCCACCCCCGACCCCTCCCCGCCACGCGCAAGAGCGCGTGGGAGGAGGGGAGTAAGAGCATCGGCAAGCGACGCTAAACCGAATCAGATGATCACGAAAGGGACGGTCACGCCGCCGCGATGACGCGCCGGGCTGCGTCGAGCGCGCGTTGCGCGCGGGGGCGCGCATCCATCGTCTTCGCCAGTTCCAGGGTCGGGACTTCGATGCTGATGGTGGTACCCGCCGGCATCGCGCGCGCCAGCCCAACGAGGTCGATGCCGCCCTCGCCGGGAAACATCCGCTCGGTTCGGGCCGCCAGCATCATGGCTTCCGTCGTCGCCGGCCGCTCGGCCGGGCCGTCGCACAACTGCCAATAGTGCAGCCGGTCCGTGGGAATTTTGCCGAGGTCGCCGATCGAACTTCCCGACCGGTCGAAGTGCATCGCATCCACCAGAACGCCGGCATTGGCCTTTCCGACTTTCTCGACTATCCGCCACGCGGTCGCAAGGTCGGGCACCGCTGTCCACGGCATGAATTCGAGATCGGCTGACAACCCAAAGGGAGCCGCGGCCTCGCAAAATGTCGCGAAGCGATCCGCAAACCTGTCCAGGACGGGATCATAGGCCGCGACCAGAATGTGTTTCGCGCCGAGCCGCGCGCCGGTCTCGAACAATGCGGAGAAGTCGGCGATGTCGGTTTCCGGTCGCAACGCGACCACTTCCAGGTCCGCGACCGTCACCCCGGTCGCACCGAGCCGCGCGAGGGTTTCCTTCAGGCTCGGCTCGTCTTCCATCAGCAGATAGGCGACGCCGCCTGGTGTCGCCGGCAACAGCCGGATTCCGACGTGCTCATAGCCGCAGGCCGCTGCGACGTCGACCAGTGCCGGCGGCGCCAGTTCGAGCACGGTCAGCGCGGCAAGCGAAAACGACGGCAAGGTCAGACCCAGGCGATACGCTTGTCCAGCGCGAAGATCCCCTGATAGATCTCGGGGTCGCCGACATCGCCCAGCACGTCCGGCGCCATTTCGGCCGCCTTGCGTACCGCGCTACGAAGCGAAGCCTCGTCGAGCGTTTCGATCAGCAGCAGGCCGGCAAACACACCCTCGTCTTTCCGCATCCCCTTCTCGATTGTCGGCACCGAGGTCCTGGCGATATCGGTGGCACCGATCTGCACCGCGGCGACCCCATCGAGCGCGGCAATATCATCGGCCAGGCGCTTGGGGTCTTCCGGCAAGCGTTCGAGACGCAGCGCGACGATGGTGGCCCCCTCGCCGCGCCCGGCCCGGGCCGTCACCACGCCGCCGCCGCGAATGAAGTTTCCGAGCTGCGGCATGATGCGCTGCGACCACGGCGTCGGCGCGTTGAGCCGCGCGAGGTAGGCGGGGCCGTCGAGAACCTCCGGCGCTTGCAGCTCGTAGAGAATGAAGAAGCGCTCGATGTCGGCGCGGACGGCTCGGAACACGCGATTGGCGAGGAACCCGTCGGTGGTCACCCGCTCCGTGGTGTGCTCGCGCGTCAGCCAGTGACGATAATCGGTCAGGTTCGACCGCTCGACATCGCTCCAGATCGCCAGGAAACCCGCTCCGCGCATCGTGATATCCTCCCGAACCGTTGATCCCAGTTCCTGGAATCATAGATCTGTATTGCTGCCCATCCTTCGAGACGGCCACTTCGCGGCCTCCTCAGGATGAGGTTTTACCTGCTGAAACACAACAACCTCATGCTGAGGAGCGAGCATCGCGAGCGTCTCTAAGCATGGGCAGCAAACGACTCCTGTCTCGAATAGTTGCCTATGCCTTCGCCCGCAGGCCGTGCAGCGACGCCGGAATCCCGTCCGGCAGTTTTCCGAGCTTCTGCACGGCGGCGAGGATCGCGGCGATATAGCCGTAAGGACCGAGACCGCAGATCACGGCGGTGGACGCGGTGGACGTGATCGAATGCCGGTGCAGTTCGTCGCGGGCGTGAATATTCGAGATATGAACCTCGATTTTCGGACCTTCGAAGATTTTCAGCGCGTCGATCAATGCGATCGACGTGAACGAATAGGCGGCGGGGTTCATGATGATGGCGTCGGCATGGCCGTGCGCCGACTGGATCAGGTTGACCAGTTCACCTTCGAGATTGGACTGGTGAAACGAGATCGTGATCCCGAGGGTGGCGGCGAGCGCCTGGCAGCTCGCCTCGATCTCGGCGAGCGTGGTCGAGCCATAGATGTGCGGCTCCCGGATGCCCAGGAAATTCAGGTTCGGTCCGTTCAGGATCATGATTTTCGCGGCCATCGTCGTCCCCTCCGTTGCACTGAATTCAACCCGGCCAGCCGCCGAACCATTTGCAGACACCGAACAGAACCACGAGTTGCGCTATCATGAAAGGCAAGACGCCTCTGCGGCAAGCATCGTCGTCGCGTCCGATGCCGCAAGCCAGGCGAAGGCGAGGGCCGGCCCGAGCGTGATCCCGGGGCCGGGATAAGTCCCACCCATGATCGACTGCATGTCGTTGCCGCAGGCATAGAGGCCCGATATCGGCCGGCTGCTTGCATCCAGCACGCGCGAAGATTCGTCCGTGACCAGCCCCGCCGACGTGCCGATGTCGGACGGATAAAGCCGAAGCGCATAAAACGGCGCGATCGCGATCGGGCCTAGATTGGGATTGGCCCCGGCGGCGGACGCATCGCCATTGTGGTTCTGGTAGACCGTACTGCCCCGGCCGAATTCGAGATCGAGACCGGTTCTTGCGTAACCGTTCATCCTTTCGACCGTGTTGCGCAAGCGGTCAGGATCGATCTTCAATCGTTGCGCCAGCTGCTCGATGCTGTCACCGGCGATCAGGTATCCGTCGGCCAGAGCGGCGCGCGCCCCCCAGCCGCCGGGGCGCACCATGCCGAGGCCATATTTTCGCAGCGCCACCGCGTCCGCAATCAGAAATGCGGGGACAGCCGACTTGCCCTGGGCCAGCATCTCCAGCGCGAATTGATGGTAGGAGATCGCCTCGTTGACGAAGCGGCGGCCGTTGCTGTCGACCACCAGCGTCCCCGGCTTGGCGCGGTCGAGCACGAAGTGCGGAAAGACCGCCTGCGACCCGTCGCGCCGGCGCCGGATCGAGGCCGGCGCCCAGAAGGCGGCGCTGAGATCGCGGTCGCTGATGCGGGCGCCGGCCTCGATCGCCTTGTCCTGCGCGTCGCCGCTGGCGCCGGGCGCGACGGCGGACCACGCCACATCGGTCCTCAACGCCGCAAACCGCCGTCCGGCGTGCCGGCTGAATCCACCACCTGCCAGAATCAGCCCGCCCCGGATGCCGATATCCCGCGTGACCCCGCCCGAAATCAGAACCGCCGAGGTGACGCGGCCGCTTTCATCCCGGACAATTTTTTCGAGCGACGTGTCGGTCAGAATATCGACGCCGCGCCGGATCAATGAATACAGCAGGCGGCCGACCAGCGCATTGCCCATCACCAGCCGCGAGCCCCTCGGATAGCTCAGCCGGTCACGCCCGTACCGCGCCAGCAGCTTCGCGGCATGCAGCAGCGATTTCATCGACGTCGCCGCCGACAGCAAATGACCGATGTCGGTGCGGTCGACCATCATGCCGCCAAGCAGCGTGAACTCCGGAATAGGCGGGCGAACGAGGCGAAGTGAATCGCCCAGCAATCGCCCGTCGAACGGCAGCGGCTCCAGCGCACGGCCCGCTACGACAGCGCCCTCCAGTTCCGAGCGGTAGTCCGGATGGCGGGGATAGGCGCGCAGTCTTACTTCAGAGTGGTTTTCCAGCACCTCGACCGCTTCGGGGCCGGCCTTCAGGAAGGCCGCGCGCAAACTGGCGTCCGCCCGGTTGCCGATGATCTGCTGCAGATATCGCTCGGCATTGTCAGTGCTGTCGGACCCCGCGACTTCAGAGGCATGACGCGTATTCGGTATCCAGATCGAACCCGCCGACAGCGCCGAGGTGCCGCCGACAAAACCTGATTTCTCGACCAACAGGGTCCGGGCACCGCGGATGGAGGCAAATAGCGCAGCCGACAGGCCGGCGGCGCCGGCGCCGATCACGACGACGTCGTAGCCGGGGGGAACGCCGCGCAAGTCAGCATGATGCACGGGCGTTCCCCTCCAAACCCGTCATTCCGGAGCGATGTGCAGCATCGAATCCGGAATCTCGAGATTCCCCGGCGCGCAATTGCGCACCTGCGGTCTGGTGCTAACGCACCATCCCGGAATGACAAGTTGTCAGTCCAGCTTCTCGATCGCCATCGCGACGCCCTGGCCGACGCCGACGCACATCGTCGCCAGCGCGCGCTTGCCGCCACGCTTCTCCATGCCGTGCACCGCCGTCATGGCAAGCCGCGCGCCGCTCATGCCGAGGGGGTGGCCGAGCGCGATGGCGCCGCCATGCGGGTTGACGAAGTCGGCATCGTCAGCAACGCCGAGCTGGCGCAGGCAGGCGATGCCCTGGCTGGCAAAGGCTTCATTGAGCTCGATCAGGTCGAAATCGCTGATCTTCAGGCCGAGCCGCTCCATCAGCTTGCGGGTCGCCGGCACCGGGCCGATTCCCATGATGCGCGGCGGCACCGCGGCCGAGGCAAGGCCCAAAATCCGCGCACGCGGCGTCAGACCGTGCTTCTTCACCGCGGCCTCCGAAGCCAGGATCATCGCGGCGGCACCGTCATTGACGCCGGAGGCATTGCCCGCCGTCACGGTGCCGGGATTGCGCACGATCGGTCTTAGTTTTGTGAGGCCCTCGAGGGTGGTTTCCGGACGCGGGTGTTCGTCCTTGTCGACGTTGACAGGGCCGGCCTTACCGCCGGGCACCGACACTGCCGTGATTTCCTCGGCAAAATAGCCCGACGCGATCGCGACGCCGGCACGCTGCTGCGAGCGGATCGCGAACGCGTCCTGATCGGCGCGCGACACCTGGAATTCCTCGGCGACGTTCTCGCCGGTCTCCGGCATCGCATCGACGCCATATTGCGCCTTCATCAACGGATTGATGAAGCGCCAGCCGATGGTGGTGTCGAAAATATCGGCCGAGCGCGAAAATGCTTCTGCCGCCTTGCCCATCACGAACGGCGCCCGGGTCATCGATTCGACGCCGCCGGCAATGGCAAAGTCGATCTCGCCGGCGCGGATCGCGCGGCCGGCGGCACCCACGGCGTCGAGACCGGAAGCGCAGAGACGGTTGAGCGTGAGGCCGGGGATCGATTCCGGCAGGCCGGCCAAGAGCAGCGCCATCCGCGCCACGTTGCGGTTGTCCTCGCCGGCCTGGTTGGCGCAGCCGAAATAGACCTCGTCGACCGCGGCCCAGTCGAGCTTGGGATGCCGCGCCATCAGCGCCTTGATCGGCACCGCTGCCAGATCGTCGGCGCGCACTTTGGCGAGCGAACCGCCGAAGCGGCCGATCGGGGTGCGTACGGCATCGCAAACAAACACATCGCGCATTGAATCTCTCCCTGAATGCCGCGTTTGGCGAGTTTTAGGAGCGCAAGCGTGGCAGGTCAATTGAGGACGACGCTGCAGTTCCCTCTCCCGCGCTTGCGGGGGAGGGTTAGGGTGGGGGCTGTCTCAGCATACACCGGCGCCTGTTGAAGCATTCACCCACCCCGGCCCTCCCCCGCAAGAGCGGGAGAGGGAGAAGATGGCAGTTTCGCAAACGTGGAAAACCCACATTGCGGCGGCAAACAGATAGGACCGCTCACCAAAATTTTGTAGTTTGCGCCGCAATGACGATCCAGCAATCCATCCCCGTTCCGGCCGCGCCCGCCACCCCAGCGGAGGACACGGCGCGCGTGTCGCCGATGATGGAACAATATCTCGAGATCAAGGCCGCCCATCCCGGACTGCTGCTGTTCTACCGGATGGGCGATTTCTACGAATTGTTCTTCGAGGACGCCGAGATCGCCTCGCGCACCCTCGGCATCGTCCTGACCAAACGCGGCAGGCACCAGGGCGCGGATATCGCGATGTGCGGCGTGCCGGTGGAGCGTTCCGAAGACTATCTGCATCGGCTGATCGAGGCAGGTCATCGCGTCGCGGTGTGCGAACAGCTGGAGAACCCGGCCGAGGCACGTAAGCGCGGCAACAAGAGCGTGGTCCGCCGCGGCGTGGTGCGGCTGGTGACGCCGGGCACCCTGACCGAAGACACGCTGCTGGAAGCCAGGGCCAACAACTATCTGCTGGCCATCGCGCGGTCGCGCGGCTCCGCTGGCGCCGACCGGATTGGCCTCGCCTGGATCGACATCTCCACCGCCGAATTCATCGTCACGGAATGCGCGACCGGCGAACTCGCCGCCACGCTGGCGCGGATCAATCCCAACGAGGTCATCGTCACCGACGCGCTCTATGGCGATCCCGAGATAGGGCCGAGCCTGCGCGAATTGCCGGCCGTAACGCCGCTGACCCGCGACGTCTTCGACAGCGCCACCGCCGAGCGGCGGCTATGCGACTATTTCGCGGTCGCCACCATGGACGGGCTCAGCGCGATGTCGCGGCTGGAGGCCACGGCCGCTGCCGCCGCCGTTACCTATATCGACCGCACCCAGGTCGGAAAGCGCCCGCCGCTGTCGCCGCCGTCGCGCGAGGCGTCCGGCACCACGATGGCGATCGACCCCGCCACCCGCGCCAATCTGGAATTGACGCGGACGCTGGCCGGCGAGCGGCGCGGCTCGCTGCTCGATGCGATCGACTGCACCGTGACCCCCGCCGGCTCGCGCCTGCTGGCGCAGCGGCTGGCGGCCCCTCTCACCGACGGCGCCGCAATTGCGCGGCGGCTCGATGCCATCGCCACCTTCGTTGCCGACAGTGCGGCGCGCGACGACCTCAGGACCATTCTGCGATCGGCACCCGACATGTCGCGTGCGCTGGCGCGATTGTCGGTCGGACGCGGCGGCCCGCGCGATCTCGCCGGCCTGCGCGACGGCATTCTGGCCGCCGATGCGGCGCTGGCACGGCTCGGACAACTCGAAGCGCCGCCGCCGGAAATCGCTGCCATCATGGAGGCGCTGCGCCGGCCGTCCCGCGAATTGGCGCGCGAATTCGAGCGCGCGCTGGCCGAGCAACTGCCCCTCATCAAGCGCGACGGCGGTTTCGTGCGCGAGGGCTATGAGGCCGCGCTCGACGAGACCCGCAATCTGCGCGACGCCTCCCGCCTCGTCGTCGCCGCGATGCAGGCGCGCTACGCTGACGATACCGGCGTCAAGGGCCTGAAGATCCGGCACAACAATGTGCTCGGCTATTTCGTCGAAGTGACTGCGCAGCACGGCGACAAGCTGATGTCGCCGCCCTTGAATGCGACCTTCATTCATCGCCAGACGCTGGCCGGCCAGACGCGCTTCACCACCTCGGAACTCGGCGAGATCGAAGCCAAGATTGCCAACGCCGGCGACCGCGCGCTCGGGCTGGAGCTGGAGATTTTCGAGCGGCTGTCCGCGATGGTCATGGCCGCCAGCGACGATCTGCGTGCAGCAGCCCATGCCTTCGCGTTGCTGGATGTCGCGACCGCATTGGCCAAACTCGCGATCGATGACAATTACGTGCGGCCCGAGGTCGATGGCTCGCTCGGCTTTGCGATCGAGGGCGGCCGGCATCCGGTGGTGGAGCAGGCGTTGAAGCGCGACGGCCACCCCTTCATCGCCAATGCCTGCGATCTCTCCCCCGGACCGGCGCAAAAGTCCGGCCAGATCTGGCTGATCACCGGCCCCAACATGGCGGGCAAATCGACCTTTCTGCGCCAGAACGCGCTGATCGCGCTGCTGGCGCAGACCGGCAGTTTCGTGCCGGCCACCCGCGCCCGCATCGGCATCGTCGACCGGCTGTTCTCCCGCGTCGGCGCCGCCGATGATCTGGCGCGCGGCCGCTCCACCTTCATGGTGGAGATGGTGGAGACCGCCGTCATCCTCAATCAGGCCAGCGAACGTTCGCTGGTGATCCTGGACGAGATCGGTCGCGGCACCGCGACTTTCGATGGCCTTTCCATCGCCTGGGCGGCGATCGAGCACCTGCACGAGGCCAACCGCTGCCGCGCGCTGTTTGCCACGCATTACCATGAACTCACCGCGCTCTCGGCCAAACTGCCGCGGCTGTTCAACGCCACGGTGCGGGTCAAGGAATGGCAGGGCGACGTCGTGTTCCTGCACGAAGTGCTGCCGGGCTCGGCCGACCGCTCCTACGGCATCCAGGTGGCAAAGCTCGCAGGCCTGCCGGCGCCTGTCATCGCGCGCGCCAAATCGGTACTGGCCAAACTCGAGGCGCAGGACCGCGGCCAGGCCGCCCGTGTGCTGGTCGACGACCTGCCGCTGTTCGCGGTGCCGTCGCGCGCCGCCGCCGAACCGGCGCCGCCGAGCGAGGCCGAGCAATTGATCGAGGCGTTGAAGGCGCTGCATCCCGACGAAATGTCGCCGCGCGACGCGCTGGAGGCGCTGTATGCGCTGAAGGCGAAATTGCCGAAATAATAACCGGTGCGCCGGGGACCGTCAGCGGCCGGCGAACGGCTGGATCAGCTTCAGCGTGGCGGCGAGGCGGATGCTGCGCTTGCCGGCCAGCGCGGTCGCCTCTATTTCGGCGCCGCCGGCATCGCAACGGCCGGAGAAGCCGATGCCCACCTCGTAACCGCCGAACAGCGGATGCTCGCTTTTTGCCGGGGTGTGTTCCTGATTGACGAACTCGCCCTTCCAGCGGCCGTTCGCCGAGGCGTAGGCGCCGAGGTAATAGAAGAAGGCGTCGCCGCCGAGGATGCGGCCGTCATGCAGCAGCATCACGCCGGTATGCCCGCCGGCAACGCCGTCCAGCATCCTCATATCGATCGAGTAGAGTCCGCTGACGATGCTGCCGTCGCCAACAGCGCCGGGCGGCGGGATATCGTCATTGCCGAGCGGCGTCATCACGGCGCGAAACACCGAACCGGCATCCTCCACTACCTCGCCGGCGAAGCGATAGCGCGGCCCCTCCGGCCGGCCACGCATGCTGATGGTGACCGCGTCGGAACTGACCAACGACCGGTGATGCGGCGACGCACTGTGGCGCCGGGTCCTGAGCCTGGCGATGATTTCCCCGCCCACATCCTGGTAGCTGCCGAAGTGGGCGAAGGCCGTATTGCCACCGAGCATCTCGCCGTCATGGGCGTACAGCACGCTGCGGCCGGAGCCGTCGTTGATATCGTATTCGACCTTGTACAACCCCTCCACCGCGCGCCCCAGTCTTGTCCCGCGGCCAATCTAGCGGGTCTAGCGGCAGGGGTAACCATCAATCTTGTCCGCAGGGTGGGCAAAGCCGACGGGTCGCGCAAAGCGCGCACCCGATGGCGTGCCCACCATTGATAAATGAGGACCGCGATAGATGGTGGGCACGGCGCGAAGGCGCGCCTTTGCCCACCCTACGGCTCTACGCGCGCCAACTTCCGCCGGCTCCACCACCACAGCCCGAGATTCCAGCTCACGCAGATCGCCAGCGCGATGCCGAGGCCGATCGTCGAGCCGAACCGCGAGGCTGCGACATTGATCATCGCGATGGCGATGCCCAGCCCCATCAAGCCGCCAGCGCTGTTGGCTATCACGGCGGCGGTTGCAGGACCACCAATGCGCGGGTGCAGGATCAGCATCATGCTGGTGAACACCACCGGGAACAGCGCAATGATGCCGCTGACCTTGGGACCGACCCAGCCCGACGCCGTCACCACCGTCGCCACCAGGGTGGCGACCAGCGAGGCGCGCAGCGGGATGTCGTACCAGCGCCGCGTGATCAGCGGCATCCTGACGTGGCGGAAGCGCCGCAGCAGCGGCACGCAGATCGCAAAGGCAATGACATTGACAGCCAGGCCGCCGGCCAGCGTCCAGTGCACCGAGCGAATGATCGAGGCCAGCGCGATCCACACCGCGACCGCACCGAGGCAGCTGACCACCGCATTGTGGCGCTGTGCCAGCACGACATAGGTGAGGCCCAGCAGGATCGTCGCGGCGTTGATCGGCAGGCTGGCCAGCGCGCCCTCGGCGATGAACGCCGCGTCATGATCGAGCGCGAGAAAGACGTAGGAAGGTCCCGCCGAAATCGGCAGCGTCGCGACCAGCGCGCCGATCACCGGACCGGAACGCTCGGTGATCACGGACGCCGTCACCACGAACGCCGCGGTGATCGCCATGCGCAGCAACAGCGTCAGGAGGAAGGCGAGTTCGGGGGACATTTGCTGTCGTCCCTGCGAACCAGGCTGTGTGAAAAGTGGGTGTGTTAACATCATTTGGAGTGGATTTTCTGATTCGGGGGCCGTGATGGCGCATGTCACCGGAGCGTCGCGTTATCAAGCGACCTTGTTTCCTGAGGTTCTGGACG
>NZ_JAURXB010000190.1 GCF_030654605.1 Bradyrhizobium sp. | reverse complement strand
GCGCTGCACAACGGCCCGCCGGTCAAGGCGATGCTGATCCAGAACACCAATCCGGTGACGGTGGCGCCGGAGCAGACGCTGGTACGTCAGGGCTTTGCGCGCGAGGACCTGTTCGTGGCGGTGCATGAGCAGTTCATGACCGAGACCGCGCAAATGGCCGATATCGTGCTGCCGGCGACGATGTTCATGGAGCATGACGACCTCTATTACGGCGGCGGTCACCAGCACATCTCGGTCGGCGCCAAGCTGATCGAGCCGCCGGGCGAATGCCGTTCCAACCACGAGGTGCTGCAGGGACTCGGCCGCCGGCTCAACGCCGTGCACCCCGCCTTCGAGATGACGCCCCGGGAGTTGATCGATGCCACGCTGAAGAAGAGCGGCCATGGCGATATCGAGACCCTGGAGGCTGATCTGTGGCGCGACCTGCAGCCGGATTTCCGCACCTCGCACTACCTCGACGGTTTCGCGCATGCGGACAACAAGTTCCATTTCAAGGCGGATTGGGCGCACCCGCCGTTCGGTACTGCCGGCATGGGCCCGTGGGAGCAGATGCCGTCGCTGCCGGATCACTGGACCATCATCGAAGAGGCGGACGAGGCGCACCCGTTCCGGCTCGCCACCAGCCCGTCGCGCAGCTTCCTCAATACCAGCTTCAATGAAACGCCGTCGTCGATCGCGCGCGAGGGCGCGCCCTCGGTGATGATCCATCCCGCGGATGCGACTTCGCTCGGAATCGCCGACGGTGACGCCGTCACGCTCGGCAATGCCAGGGGCGAGACGACGCTGACCGCGAAGCTGTTCGACGGCCTGCGCCGCGGCGTGCTGATCGCGGAATCGATCCAGCCGAACAAGGCCCATATCGGCGGTCGGGGCATCAACACCCTGACCGGCGCCGAGGTCGTTGCCCCGATCGGCGGCGCGGCGTTCCACGACAACAAGGTGTGGGTAAGGAAAGCGGCGCCAGCGACTCCGCGCAAGAGCTGATCCCGCTTGCAGTCCACTGGTATCCTGCGGCAAATTTCCGCGAGCAGATGATCGAAACAGGCGAGTGGGACAATGACCGACAATAGCGTGATACGTGAAAAGCGCGGGGCTGCGTTCTGGATCACCATCAATCGGCCGGACAAGCGCAATGCCCTCAACGGCGACGTGATCGCCGGTATCGCCAGGGGCTATCGCGACGCGCATGACGACAAGGACGTGCGCGTCATCGTGCTGACCGGGGCCGGCGACAAGGCGTTTTGCGCCGGCGCCGACCTGCAGAACAGCGGCGCCGCCTTCGCGATGGATTTCGCCAGGCCCAACGTCGATTACGCGGATCTCCTGCGGTTGTCGCAGAATGCCACCAAGCCGGCGATCGCGCGGGTCGGCGGCGTCTGCATGGCCGGCGGCATGGGACTGTTGTGCATGACCGACATGGCAGTCGCGGCCGACCACGTGATTTTCGGATTGCCCGAGGTGAAGGTCGGCGTGTTCCCGATGCAGGTGATGGCGCTGTTGCAGGGAATCGCACCGCGGCGCCTGATCAACGAGTGGGCGCTGACCGGCGAACCCTTCGACGCCCGCACGGCGCAGGCCGCCGGACTGCTGAACTACGTGGTTCCGGCGACCGAACTCGACGCCAAAATCGACTGGCTGATCGGCCGCATCGCCGACAAGTCGCCGACCGCGATCCGGCGCGGAAAATACGCCATGCGTGCCATCGCCGCGATGTCGTTCGACGAAAGCATCGCCTACACCGAAAGCCAGATCGCCTTGCTGGCGATGACCGAGGACGCAAAGGAGGGGCTGAAGGCCTTTGGCGAAAAGCGCAAGCCGACGTGGCCGGGGAGATGATCGAGCAATCTTCGAACAACCCAAAGTGCATCGTCGTCCCTGCGAACCAGGCTGTGTGAAAAGTGGGTGTGTTAACATCATTTGGAGTGGATTTTCTGATTCGGGGGCCGTGATGGCGCATGTCACCGGAGCGTCGCGTTATCAAGCGACCTTGTTTCCTGAGGTTCTGGACG
>NZ_JAURXB010000186.1 GCF_030654605.1 Bradyrhizobium sp. | reverse complement strand
ATCTCGGAGCGATCCAAACGGCTGGTCTGGCTCAACCCCGAGGGGCGGATGGCCTGGGGCTGGGGCGATTCCGAAATGCCGCGCTATTCCGCCTTCTGCACCGTGGTGCGGCAGTGCTCCACCGCCAAGCAACTGGAGCGGGCGGTATCGGACATCGTGGCGGCGTATCAGTAGTCATTGTGCTGCCTGGTAGACTAACGTCCGCCGCCCTCTGGGCTTTGAAATTCTACCCTGAAGGTCATAGGTTCAAATCCTGTCCCCACTGCGCCTCAAATACGGTGACGTGAGTTTATGACCCAGAGCGGACGTTGATCTGCGCGAAGTCAAAGCCGAGAGAAAGCCACAACCGCCAGCGACAAAGAGAACACGAGGAAGTGCAAGAACATCATCGGGATCATAGTCACCCCGAGCCAATAGGCGAATGGCCTCTCAACGCGATCATAGATGGTGAATGTGTAGTATTTGCTAGGAAAATAGTAAGCGCGATCGCTGCTGACGAGCCATCGCCCTGTGCGCACAGCCGTTCGCCAAATGGGCCAGAATTGCCACCCAAACAGTATGGTGAACATCAAAGGCATCGAGCATAAGACGAGAACGAAGAGCTTTTCCATGCAACAACGTTGAGGGTCGAAGGAAACGAAACTAAGCTGCTAACCGCGCGTTAGGTCGCGCTGCTGCTGTTGATAAACGAACAACGTAACGATGTTCCCAATAGGAACACTGAAGAAAACGACGGCTGCGTACTCAACGGGAACGTCAAACACCGCCAGTGGGATCATTATGACGAATGCCCATGCGGCGTTAATCATGCTTCGCTTGAACCACGTGCCAAGCGTTGGAATGCCCCAGAACCAGTCGCTCAAAAAGTACCACAGACTCACAGGGCCCTCATTGCGGCAAGCTACAACCGGATGTAGCCGAACTCCACAAGTTCTACTGAGAACGGTTAAGGGTGCGTCAACCACCGCGCAGGCCACCCTGCAGATCCCCGCAACCAATCAATTTTCTCAAAGGTCGCTGCTTAGCGGCTTACTGGGTGTGCCGCGATATAACCGGCAACCAAAGAGCCCGCCTACCGCGGCGAGGGCTGCGCCGCGGCCGAGGGCAGTGCGACCAGCTCGCTTTCCGCGGCGCGGTGCGCGGGCAGTTCGCCGGCGGCGTCGAGCACGGGGTAGGCTACCGAGCAGATGTGCGAGTGGATGCGACGGAGGTCGCGCAGCACGTCGAGATGCAGCGAGGTGGTTTCGAGGCTCTCGGGCCGGCCCTCGCGCAGGCGGTCGAGGTGCCGTTCGGGTTGAGCGGCCGCGACGGAGTCGCCGATCAGCCGATCAGCCATCGGCCCTTGTGGATGTCGAACTTGACCGCGCCTTCGCTGCGCATTTTCATCAGCAACGACTGGCAAGCTTCCTCGTTGGGCAGGTTGGCGCGTTTCATGACTTCATAGATCTTGAGCGGCTTCTCGCGGAGCGCGGTCAGAATCTTTTCGCGATCGTTCAACATCACACGGGCTCCTCAAGGTGATCGGCGGCAGGACAGGGGCTTCTGCCGTTTTGGCGAGATGCGCAAGGACTTTGCGTGCCCGGGCCGCGGTCCGATGGACTCTTTCTGTTCACGGAGAACGAACAGGGGGCGTGAAATCCGGCCCGGATGACTGGTTAAAGAATCGTCATTAACCGAGTCTATTTGCAAATCATAAACGCCCCGCTGGCAGTCTGGTGAAGTCCAGGAGGGTGCCATGGTGATTTATCCCGTGCCTGCCGCGGTGACGCAGGCCAAGATCCAGCTTGTCATCGACGAGACCGCAAAAGCGCATGCCACGGTGATCAACAGCGACGTGCGGGCGCTTGTCGAGGCTCAGCGACAGGCCGAGCAGCAGGCTCTGGTCGACGTCAAGGCCTGACGCTGGCGCCGATGAACGCCCGGAAGTGACGCGATGAGCGGTGACTTCCGGCGTTGGTGCTTATCCGTCGTGACGTGCCGGGCTAACGATGCTAGTTCAACCAGCTGATTTGGGGCGGCGAGATGCCCCCCCGGGATAGATGGCGCTGCGGAGAAACCCACCGATGCGCGTTGCTGCTTTCGCGATTGTGATCATCGCGACGATTTGGACCGCGGCGCCGGCTCGGGCCCAGACCTATGATCCGAAATACCCGGTCTGCCTCGAGCTCTACGGCGAAGACGGCAGCGTCATCGAATGCGGGTTCACCTCGCTGGCGCAGTGCACGCAGGCGGCATCGGGCGGCCGCTCCGCCATGTGTTTCAATAATCCCTATTTTGCGAATGCGGCCGCGCCTGCGGTACCGCGTCCCGAAGCGCCGGTGCGCAGCCCCCCGCGGCGTTGAAATCTGCGGGGATCGAGCAAGGTGGAACCGTGGACCACCGCCGGATTGACGACGCCGTGCTGCGCCCTGGTGTCGCGGCCACCATCCCGCGACCTCCGAAAGCCCCGCCGGACGGTGGGTTCGGGCCGGCTTTGCCAGCACAGGACACAGAAGAGGGCCGTCAACCCCTTGACCCGGCTCGCCAGTCGTTCTGTGATGCGCGCGAGCTATTCCGTCGCTGCACGTTGAGGGGCCTGCCGCGACCGCCGATCCATCGCCTGACCGGACTGCGCATCAAGCTGCCTGTCAGGCATGCCGTTTGCAGGGATGGATTATCGGATCGGCCCATCGACGTGCGCGAGGATAGGCAACCGTTCCGGACGACTCTTGAAAGGCCTAGCCATGAAACGTGTATCCCTGGTTTTCACCGTTGCTCTCGCCGCCGGCCTGACGGCTCAGGCCGCATCCGCGCAAACCCTCAAAACGGTCAAGGACCGCGGCCTGTTATCCTGCGGCGTCGGCCAGGGTCTGCCGGGATTCTCGGCGCCTGACGACAAGGGCAACTGGACCGGGCTCGATGTCGATGTCTGTCGCGCGGTCGCCGCCGCCGTCTTCAACGACCCCAGCAAGGTCAAGTTCGTGCCGTTGTCCGCCAAGGATCGCTTCACGGCGCTGCAGTCCGGCGAAATCGACGTGCTTTCGCGCAATACCACCTGGACGCTTTCCCGCGACACCTCGCTCGGCGCCAATTTTACCGGGGTGACCTATTACGATGGCCAGGGTTTCATGGTGAAGAAGTCCCTCAAGGTCAATTCCGCGCTGGAGCTCAACAGCGCATCGGTCTGCGTGCAGATCGGCACCACGACGGAGCAGAATCTGGCCGACTACTTCAAGGGCAACAACATGAAGTACGAGGTGATCGCATTCGGCACCAACGACGAAGCCGTCAAGGCCTACGAGTCCGGACGCTGTGATGTCTTCACAACCGACGTATCAGGCCTGTATGCTGATCGTCTGAAGCTTGCCAACGCCGCCGATCATGTCGTGCTTCCGGAGGTGATTTCGAAGGAGCCGCTCGGTCCGATGGTGCGCCATGGCGACGACCAGTGGTTCGACATCGTGAAATGGACGCTCTACGCGATGATTACCGCCGAAGAACTCGGCATCACCCAGAAGAACGTCGATGAAATGGCGAAATCGACCAAGCCGGAAATGAAGCGGGTGTTCGGGACCGATGGCAATCTCGGCGAACAGCTCGGCCTGACCAAGGATTGGGTCGCGCGGATCGTGAAGGCCGTCGGCAATTACGGCGAAACCTTCGACCGCAACGTCGGCGCCGGCTCCAAGCTCGGCATTGCCCGGGGCATCAACGCGCTCTGGAGCAAGGGTGGAATCCAGTACGCGCCGCCGATCCGCTGACCGCCAGCCCAGAGGCTGCGGCGATGGCCATCGAACCCCGAAAACCTCCGCCGCAGTTCGTCGCCAAACTGCAGCGCGCGCTCGGTGGCCGCGCGGGCTGGGGCGGGTTCGTCATCCAGATCCTGTTCGTCGCAGCGCTCGCCTGGATCGCCTATGAAATCGTCGCCAATGCCCGCGCCAACCTGGAGACGCAGAACATCAAGGCCGGCTTTGGCTTCATGGCCAATACGGCCGGGTTTGACGTCAGCCAGAACCTGATCCCGTATTCCGGATCCGATTCCTATATCCGCGTTTTTCTGGTCGGCCTGCTCAACACGCTGTCGGTCTCGATTGTCGGAATCTTCTTCGCCACCATTCTCGGATTTCTGGTGGCATTGGGCCGGCTATCGCCGAACTGGCTGCTGTCGCGGATCGCGGGCGGTTATGTCGAGCTGATCCGCAACCTGCCGCTGCTGTTCCAGATCCTGTTCTGGTATCTCGCGGTGCTGGCCGCGCTGCCCGGTCCGAGGCAGAGCGTCTCGCTGTTCGGCAGCTTCTTTCTCAGTAACCGCGGTTTCGTGGTTCCAAAGCCGATCGGCAATCCCGGCTTCGAGCCATTCATGGCGGCCATCGTGATTGCGGTGATCGCATCATTGCTGCTGCAGCGCTACGCCCGCAAGCAACTGTTCGACCACGGCCGGATGATCCGGATCTGGCCCTGGGTGCTGGGGATGATGATCGGGCTGCCCGTGGTGAGTTCGCTGATATTCGGCGCGCCGGTCAAGTTCGAGATTCCCGAGCTCAGGGGCTTTAATTTTGCCGGCGGCTCGCGCGTCATTCCGGAATTCGTGGCGCTGGCCGTGGCGCTGTCGACCTATACGGCGGCCTTCATCGCCGAGATCGTGCGCGCCGGCATCCAGTCGGTGCACAAGGGACAGATGGAAGCAGGCTCATCGCTCGGGCTGCAGCGCGGTTCGACGTTGCGGCTGATCGTGGTGCCGCAGGCCATGCGGGTGATCCTGCCGCCGCTGACCAACCAGTATCTCAATCTCACCAAGAACTCGTCGCTGGCGGTGGCGATCGGATATCCCGACCTGGTGTCGGTCTTCGCCGGCACGACGCTGAGCCAGACCGGGCAGGCCATCGAAATCATCGCGATCACGATGGGCGTCTATCTGCTGATTTCGCTGGTGACCAGCGCGATCATGAGCTTCTACGGATGGCGGCTTGGACGGAGCCTTGGTCCATGAGGATTCCTGGCCCATGAGCGATTTCGCGCCGCCACCCTTCGTCCGCCAGGAGCTCGTTCCGGAGCGCGCCGCGCCGATCAAGACCACCGGCTTTGTCGGGTTCCTGCGCACCCGGCTGTTCAATTCGCCAATCAACGTCCTGCTGACCATCGGCGGAATCCTGCTGCTGTGGTTCACCGTCGTTCCCTCGGTGAAATTCCTGCTGATCGATGCGGTATGGACCGGAAAGGACCGTACCGCCTGTCTGGCGCCGAGTCCGGACCAGACGGTCGGCGCATGCTGGCCCTTCATCCAGGCGAAGTTCAGCCAGTTCATCTATGGCTTCTATCCGGAGGCCGAGCGGTGGCGGGTCGACCTGACCTTCGCGCTCGCCGCGTTGCTGCTGTTGCCGCTTCTGATTCCGCGGCTGCCGGCCAAGGCTCTCAATGCCGGCCTGTTCTTCATTGCGCTTCCCTGCGTCGCCTTCTTCCTGCTGCATGGCGGCGGATTGAAGGGTTTCGGCGTCAGCTGGATGGAAGGGCTGTTGTCCGGTTTCAACGACAGCATCGGCGATGGCGGCGGCAAACTCGTGACGTTCAGCCAGACAGTCCCGATCATCGGATCGCTGCTCTGGCTGCTGGGCAAATTTCTCGTCCTGCTCAGCATGGCTGTTTTCTATGTGCTCTTGCCGCTGACCTGGCTCAACGACAAGATCCTGGCGTCGGCCAGCCCGCTCTGGGCGGACTTCGCCGCCACCGCCGCCATCGTGTCGCTGCTGTTGTTTTTCCTGGCCGGCGGCGTTCGTACCGGATGGCGCGCGCTGGCCGTCAGCCTTTTGACCTTCGCCGGCATCTTCGTGGTGATGGCCGTGATGGGGCTGGACCGCGGCGGATTGCCGGTTGTCGGCACAAGGCTGTGGGGCGGCCTGCTGGTGACGCTGGTGGTGTCGGTGGTGGGCATCGTCGCCTCGATGCCGGTCGGCATCGCGCTGGCGCTGGGGCGGCGCTCGACGATTCCGTTGATCCGGATCTTCTCGATCGCGTTCATCGAGTTCTGGCGCGGGGTGCCGCTGATCACGGTACTGTTCTTCGCGACCTATATGCTGCCGCTGTTCGTTCCCACAGGCTTTACCATCGATGGACTGATGCGGGCCTTGATCGGCATCGCGCTGTTTGCCGGGGCCTATCAGGCGGAGGTGATCCGGGGCGGCCTGCAGGCGATCCCGCGCGGGCAGGGCGAAGCGGCCAGCGCGCTCGGCCTGTCCTGGGGCAAGACCACGGCGCTGATCGTGCTGCCGCAGGCGCTGCGCCATGTCATCCCCGGCCTCGTCAACAGCTTCATCGCGCTGTTCAAGGACACCTCGCTGGTGTCGATCGTAGCATTGTTCGACCTGCTCGGAATCCTCCGGGCGGCCTTCGCCGATCCGGTCTGGTCGACGCCGACCACGCTGTTCACCGGCTTCGCCTTCACCGGCCTGATCTATTTCGCCTTCTGTTTTGGCATGTCGCGTTATTCACTGTTCGTCGAGCGCCGGCTGAACGCACACCAGCGTAACTGAGTGGGATGACCATGACCGCGAACTCGATCGTCACCATCGACGGCCTCAACAAATGGTACGGGGATTTTCACGTGCTGCGCGACATCAACCTCGATGTCGCCAAGGGCGAGCGCATCGTGATCTGCGGCCCCTCGGGTTCGGGCAAGTCGACGCTGATCCGCTGTATCAACGCGCTGGAGGAATTCCAGGAAGGCGAGATCGTCGTCGACGGCATCGAACTCGGGCCGAATTTGCGGCGCGTCGATGAAGTCCGGCGCGAAGTCGGCATGGTGTTCCAGAGCTTCAACCTGTTTCCGCACCTGACCGTGCTGGAAAACTGCACGCTGGCGCCGATCTGGGTTCGCAACATCCCGAAGAAGGATGCCGAAGCCACCGCGATGAAATATCTGGAGCGGGTGAAAATCCCGCATCAGGCCAACAAGTTTCCCGGCCAGATGTCGGGCGGCCAGCAGCAGCGCGTCGCGATCGCGCGCGCGCTGACCATGAACCCGAAGGTCATGCTGTTCGACGAGCCGACCTCGGCGCTGGATCCCGAAATGGTCAAGGAAGTGCTCGACACCATGGTCGATCTGGCCAGCGAGGGCATGACCATGCTGGTGGTGACCCACGAAATGGGCTTTGCCAAGGAAGTCGCCAACCGGGTCGTCTTCATGGACGCCGGGCAGATCATCGAGTCCAACACGCCGGCGAACTTCTTCGCCAATCCGCAGCACGCGCGGACGAAGCTGTTTCTGAGCCAGATTTTGCGGTGATCGTTTTCTGCCTCATGGTGAGGAGCGTGTCAGGCGCCGCCTGACGCGCGTCTCGAACCATCTGGCACATGGCTTGTCGCCATCCTTCGAAACGCCGCGCGAAGCGCGCGCGGCTCCTCCAGCGACAACGGCGAAGCCGTTGCGCGGGGATGAGGTCGGGAATCGTGGCTTTTTGGCTCACACCTTCTCGAACGGCACCTCGATCTGGCTGCGCTTCTCGAGCCACGCCGGCACGGGCAGGTTCTTCGAGCGCATGAACGCCGGATTGAACAGTTTCGACTGATAGCGGCCGCCGGAATCGCAGAGGATGGTCACGATGGTCTTGCCGGGCCCGAGCTGCTTTCCGAGCTGGATCGCGCCGGCGATGTTGATGCCGCTGGAGCCGCCGAGGCACAGGCCCTCGTGCTCCAGCAGGTCGTAGATCACCGTCACGGCTTCCTCGTCCGAAACCAGGAATGCGTCGTCGACCATGGCGGTCTCGATGACAGGCGTGACGCGGCCGAGGCCTATGCCTTCGGTGATCGAATCGCCCGGCGTCGATTTGGCCTTGCCATTCTTGAACAGCTCGTACATCGCGAAACCATGGGGATCGGCACAGGCGACGACGATGTCCTTGTTCCTTTCCTTCAGCGCCCGGCTGGTGCCTGCCAGCGTTCCGCCGGTCCCGACCGAACAGATGAAGCCGTCGAGCTTGCCGCCGGTCTGTTGCCAGATCTCGGGGCCGGTCGAATCGTAATGCGCCTTGGCGTTGTCCAGATTGTTCCACTGATCGGCGAACAGCACGCCGTTCGGCTCGGTCTTGCGCAATTGCGCGGCCAGCCTCTTGCCGACATGCTGGTAATTGTTCGGATTGCTGTAAGGCAGCGCCGGCACTTCGATCAGCTCCGCGCCGCAGAGCCGAAGCATGTCCTTCTTTTCCTGGCTCTGGGTCTGCGGGATCAGGATCAAGGTCCGGTACCCGCGCGCGCTCGCCACCACCGCAAGACCGATGCCGGTATTGCCCGCGGTCGCTTCCAGCACGAGGCCGCCGGGCTTGAGGTCGCCGCGCTTCTCGGCTTCCAGGATCATCCATTTGCCGGCGCGGTCCTTGACCGACTGGCCGGGATTCATGAACTCGGCCTTGCCGAGGATGGTGCAGCCGGTCGCCTCCGAGGCGTGCTTCAGCTTGATGAGCGGCGTATTGCCGATCGCCTGAACGACATCGTTGTTGAAGGTCATGTCTTGAAAATTGCCAGTTGTTTCCTCAGCCTTGGCGATCCTAAAGGAGCGCGGCGAGGCATACAAGCCGACGCGGGATCATGCTGCCCGCGCGGCCCGGCATGGAATAAACTTGCCCGAAAACATCATTGACGTTCGATTTTATAGAGCCCGACGTTCAGCACGCCGATTTCGAAGCCGAGCCGGCAATAGGCCAGATAATATTCCCACATCCGCTTGAAACGAAGATCGAACCCAAGCGCGCTGATATCAGGCCATGCCCGCAGAAACCGGGCGTGCCATTCGGCAAGTGTGCGCGCATAGCTGTCGCCAAAAAACTCCGAGGAAACCAGCCGCAATCCCGCCTGCGCAATCTGTTGTTCGAGAATTCCCGTCGTGGGCAGCATGCCGCCCGGAAAAATGTAGCGTTGAATGAATTCCGGCCTGCGGCGGTAATTCTCGAAGCGGCTCTGGTCGATCGTGATCACCTGGAGGACGGCAGCACCCTGCGGGTTCAGCCTTTGCCGCAGATTTTCGAAGAAGGTCGGCCAATAGGCCTCACCGACGGCTTCCAGCATCTCGACCGACACCACCCGATCGTAAGTGCCGCCGACGTCGCGATAGTCCTGAAGCCGGAGGTCGGATTGACCCGCAAAGCCCCGCTCGGCCAGTTGCTGCCGGGCATGAGCGAGTTGTTCGGTGGACAGCGTCAATCCCGTCACATGGCTGCCGGTACGCGCGATGATGCGCTCGGCAAGTCCGCCCCAGCCACAGCCGATCTCCAGGATCCGTTCGCCACCAACGAGTCCGAGCCGGTCGATCACGCGATCGAGCTTGGCGCGCTGTGCATCCTCGAGGGACTCGACCGGCGACGAATAGATCGCGGACGAATACATCATGCTGGAATCGAGCCACAATCGATAGAAATCGTTGCCGAGATCGTAGTGAGCCGCGATGTTGCGGCGGCTGCCGCGTCTGGTATTGCGGTTCAGCGCATGACGAAGCTTTGTCAGCGGCTGAGGCGGATTCAGCGCTTCGAACGACAGGGTGTCGTTGGAACGACGTCCCGCGGCGCGCAGGAAGGCGTAGATATCGGGCGTCGACCACTCGCCGGCCAGGTAGCCTTCGGCGAAACCGAGATCGCCGCTCGTCAACAGCCGCATCATGCATTTCCAGCTATGCATCGTCACCTGTGCCTGTTCTCCCGATCGCTTGCCGCCGATCAGGACGCGCCGTCCGCCGGGGGTCTGCAGCAAGATCTCGTCGCAATCGATCTTGCGCAGCATTCGCTGCATGAAGGATTTGAGCAGGGCAGGTGGCGTCGGTGTCCCCGCAAGGTCGAGCGAGCCGGGTGCGGTTTGCTGGTTCTCAGAGGACATGCGTATCGATCCGGTTCGATGTGTTGATGGCGGGTGTGGCATGGCGCGCGGGCGCGGCGGGTCTGGTTCGCATCCGCATTCCCTTCAGCCAGAGACGCAGCGCTTCCCAATGGATCGCCAGCGTGACTTTTGCAGTAATCAGCGGAATCGCGAGAAATATCCGCAGCAGCGCGCGGTCGGTCAATTCCCGGCGAAGCCCGGCGAGGCTGGCGTGAAGGACGCGTTCGCCGTCCTTGCTGGCGTTGATGCCGACCGCGACGCGCTCTGCGGGCTCGGTCAGTCGGAAGTGGTAAGCGAGGTCCATATCCATGAACGGAGATACGTAGAATACCTTGCGGCAGTTTTGCCGGATCTCGTCGGAATTGGCCTCGATGGCGGCGACGTAGGAGTGGCGCTCGCCGAAGGTGTTGTGGACCTCGTAAATTATCGCGGCGAGTTCGCCGCCGGGCCGGTGGCAGTAATAGATGCTGATCGGATTGAAGCTGTAGCCGAGCGTTCGCGGCATGCAGAGCAGGCGGATGGCGCCGCCCGCGATCTCGATTCCGGCTTCCGCCAGCAGCCGTTCGGCCTGGATGCGAAGCGGCGTCGGGCTGCCGTCGCCGAGATCGGCCTCGTGCAATGCGAACAGGTTGAAGCGGTTGTGGGAGAACAGCTTCAGCCGCGCGGTCAGCGCCGTCACTTCATCGAGGTCGATCAGCAGCCAGAAGGCGCGGTAGCGAAATTGATGCACCTTGGGCCGCACCCGCCGATGCGTCACCGCGCCGACATAGAGCGCTGATCGGAACATCATCGCTGCAGCTCCGGGATCGCGGTGCCTGCAGCGCCGCGTTCGAGGACGATGCGTCCGGACTCGTCGGGCACGGTCCACGGCCGCCGCAGCACGCCGAGCTGTTCGGCCACGGCGAGGCCGGCCTGCAGTCCGTCTTCATGAAAACCCGCGCCGAAATGCGCGCCGCAGAACCAGACGTTTCCCTTGCCCTGCAGCGACCAGAGCCGGCGCTGGGCCGATATCGCGGCGGCGTCGAAGATCGGATGATGATAGATCTCGCTGTGATGCACCATCCCGGCATGTGGGGGACGCGGCGGATTGAGGGTGAGAAACAGCGGCGAGTTATCCGGAATGCCTTGCAGCCGGTTCATCCAGTAGGTGACGCCAACACTGTCGCGGGATCCATCGCGCAAACCGATATAGTTCCAGCTCGACCAGGCCGCACGACGCTTCGGCATGAAACCCGGGTCCGAGTGCAGGACGGCCAGGTTGCGGCTGTAACGGAACGCGCCGAGCAATTCGGTTTCGTCCGGCGTCGGATCGGCAAGGGCCGACAACGCCTGATCGGCGTGTGTGGCCATGACGACATGGTCATAGCGGTCGGATCCGCCGCGCGAGTCCGTTACGATGACACCGTCCGCGCTGCGCTGCACCTTGACGACGCCGGTGTTGCGCCTGATCCGGTCGGCAAAGGGCTCGATCAACTGCCTGACGTAAACGATGCTGCCGCCGACCACGGTTTCCCAGGCAGGACGCTGCGTCAGCTGCAGCAGGCCGTGGTTGCGATGGAAGCGAATGAAGGCCGCGACCGGGAATGACAGGATCTCGCTCGGCGGCGCGGACCAGATCGCGCTTGCCATCGGCAGCAGGTGATCGTCGCGGAACGCGGCGCCATAGCCACCAGCCGCGAGATAGTCGCCGAGGCTGATGGTTTCGTCCTGCAGCAGGTCCGCATCGCGCGTCGCCTGCCGGTAGAATTTCACGAGGTCGCGCAGCATCGACCAGAAGCGCGGACGCAAAAGGTTGCCCGGCTGTGCGAGCAAACCGCGCAGGCCGGTGCCGGAATATTCCAGATCGCCGTCATGGAGCGAAACGGCGAGAGACATGTCGGTGGTTTGGGTGGGAACTCCGAGATGACGAAACAGCGCGGACAGGTTGGGGTAGGCCTGACGATTGAAGACAATAAAGCCGGTATCGACTGAAATTCTTTGCACACCGAGGCGGGCCACCACGGTGTTGGAATGGCCGCCGATCCGCTCGGCCCGTTCGTACACCGTCACATCATGGCGCTGGCTCAGCAGCCATGCGGCGGACAGGCCGGAAATCCCGGTTCCAACCACCGCCACCTTCAATCGGATAGCATCCCGCACCAACTGCACTCCCTCGGTTTGGCCCCTCCAGCGGCCCGCCCGGCGGCTGGACACCTC
>NZ_JAURXB010000184.1 GCF_030654605.1 Bradyrhizobium sp. | reverse complement strand
CGCGAGAGCGGCGAATGATGGCGGGGACGGTATAGGTCCATCAACGTCATTGCGGCGCGGAAGGCCGCAACAATCAAAGACTGTCGTCGCCCGGCTTGACCGGGCGATCCAGTACGCCGCGGCCTGTCGGCTCTATCGTTGGCTTCTCTGGAATACTGGGTCGCCCGGTCAAGCCGGGCGACGACAGTCTTTGATTGTTGCGGCCTTCCGCGCCGCAATGACGTTGATGGACCTATACCGTCCCCGCCATCATTCGCCGCTCTCGCGCATAGCGCACCAGCGCGACGAAACGATAGATCCCGTGCACGAACTTGCCGTAGGGCATGGTGATGAACAGCGAGAACACCACGCCGAGATGCAGCGCCAGCAGCGCGCCCATGGCGGCGGTGTCGCGCAGCAACAGCAGCGCCATGCCGGTCAGACTGGTCAGGAACAGCATCACGATGAAGGCTACATCCATGCCCATCCGGGCCTGATCGACCAGCACAGGATCGCGCTTCCATTTTTCCGCGAGCAGGCCGGCGGGACCGATCAGCAGCCCGATGCCGCCGAGCGTGCCGAGCACGACCGGCAGATCCCACCACGGATACGGCGCCTCGCGCGCCCAGAAGTAGTGGTACGCGGTCGCCACCGAGGTCGAGGCGAAGCACAATCCAAAACCGTAGAAGGTCAGATGGTGATAGATTTTGCGCAGGTCGCTCGGCCGTTCGTCCTCGTTGACGCAGCCGACTCCGCCGCCGTCGAGGTAGCGCAATTGTCCGGCGTCCTTGATCGCCTGCCAGATCGAGGGCGGGTCGATCAGCATGCCGCAATCCTTCCCGAAAATTTGCGGTTCGCCGATGTCGCGCCAGAACGCGCGCACGCCCATCGCCAGCGCCACGATCGCGTAAAGGAACGCCGCGCCGAACAGCGCCGCCATCGCATTGTGGGGCATCAATTTATAGAATGCGCCGGGGCCGGTATGGACACCGAACAGCACCTGGCGGTCGTGGAAGGCAGCGAAGCCGAAAATGAACGCTGCGACGCTGAGGGCTGCGATGATGCTGATCGAAAGCCCGTTGCGCGCGAACAGGCCGGAAAAGGCGCGCGGCCAGGCATAGGCGGCGTAGGAATCGGCGCGCGCGATCGCCAGCGTCTGCGGCACGTTGACGTTGAATTCATGCGGCGGCGAGAACTGGCAGTCGGTGTAGCAGGCGCCGCAGCCATGGCAGAGATTGGCGAAATAATTGAGGTCGCCGTCGGAGAACGCGCGGCGCATTTCCATCGCCGGAAATACCGCGCAGAGGCCCTCGCAGTAGCGGCAGGAATTGCAGACCGTCATCAGCCGGTCGGCTTCCTCGAGGATTTTAGTTCCGTGCATTTTGCGCCGCTTCCCGTCCCGCGATCCGCCCGAATACGCTGCCGATGGTCATGCCGATGCCGGCGGCGTAGCCCTTGCCGAGCACATTGCCCGCCATGATCTCGCCGGCGGCGAACATGTTGGCGGAAGGCTTGCCGTCCTTCATCAGCATCCGCGCCTGCTTGTTCACGCGGGTGCCGAGATAGGTGAAGGTGATGCCGGGCCGTACCGGATAGGCGTAATAGGGCGGCGTCTCGATTTTCCGCGCCCAATGCGTCTTCGGCGGTGTCAGCCCCTCGGTGCGGCAATCGTCGAGGATGGTATGGTCGAAGGTGCCGGGCCGCACCGCGGCGTTGAAGTCGGCAATGGTCTTTTCCAGCGCGGCCGGATCGAGTTCGAATCTGGCCGCGAGTTCGGCGATCGTCGGCGCCTCGATCGGCGGAAACAGCGTCGGCATGAAAGAGTTGCGCACGCTGGCATCGAAGATGATGTAGGCGATCTGGTCGGGCTGGGCCGCGACCAGCCGGCCCCAGATCGCGTAGCGCTTCGGCCAGATGTCCTCGCCCTCGTCGTAGAAACGGGTGGCGTGCTTGTTGACGACGATGCCGAACACCACGGAGTCGTGTCGCGTGATGATGCCGCCGTCGAATTTCGGCGCGCGGGCGTCGATCGCCACCGCGTGGCACTGGGTGGGGTCGCCGACGTCCTGCACGCCCTTGTCGAGCAGCATTTTCAGGATCGAGCCGCGGTTATAGGGCGTGCCGCGAATCAAGAAATTGTCGGCGGCGTCGCCCCAATATTGTTTCAGCCATTCGATGTTGGCCTCGAAACCACCGGAGGCGGCGACCAGGGTCGAGGCACGGACGCTGACGTCGGCGTCGCCCTGCTTCAGCGTGGCCGACAGGAACATGCCGTTGTCCACCTCGAGGTCGAGCACTTCGGCGTCGTAGAGGATCTCGACGCCGAGCTTTTCGGCGGTCAGATACAGTGCGTTCAGCATCGCCCTTCCGCCGCCGAGGAAGAACGAATTGGTCCGCCCCAGGCTGAGCGTGCCGCCGAGCGAGGGCTGCCAGCGAACGCCCTGTTCGACGATCCAGCCCAGGATATCCTTGGACTCGGCGATCATGTGCCGCGCCAGTTCCTCGTCGGTCGCGCCGCCGGTGACGCGCTGCAAATCTTCCCAGAATTCCTGCTCGGTATAGGGCCCGGTGAGGATGTCGGTTGCGGCATCATGGGCGCAGCGCATGTTGCGGGTGTGGCGGGTATTGCCGCCCCGGTAGAATTTCGGGGCGCCTTCCAGCACCAGCACCGACGCGCCGGCCCGCCGCGCGCTGATCGCGGCGCACAGCGCGGCATTGCCGCCGCCGATCACCAGCACATCGAACCTGCGTTTCAAATCCACCATGCGCTCTTGTTATCGTTGTTTGCATGGAAATCAAATCGGCGCGGAAACAGCCATGCGACGATGTCGCATGCGTCTCGCATGACGGAATATTCCTCAGGGTCTATTCTGCACCGATGCAATCAGCCATTGCCGGAACGCCTGCAGCTTCGGCGGATCCGTTCTTCCCGCCGGCGAGACCAGATAGAATCCGGCATCGGTCGGCAGCGCGATCTTGAAGGGAACCACCAGCCGGCCCTTGGCGATGTCCTCCTGCACATAGGCGGTGCGGCCCATCGCTACGCCGAGCCCGTCGATCGCGGCCTGCACGGTCATGAAGATGAGATCGAAGGTGACGCCCGGCTGTTTGGAAAAATCGGCCGGCAGTCCTGCCGCCCACAACCACAAACGCCAGTCGTCGCTATTGGCGTTGCTGGTGTGCAGCAGCACGTGATTTTTGAGGTCTTCCGGGCATTTCAGCGGCTTGCTTCCCTGCAGCAGGGCCGGGCTGCATACCGGGAAAAGTTCGTCCGCCATCAGCCAATCGGCGCGTAGCCCCGCCCATTGGCCGCGGCCGTAGCGGATCGCGGCGTCGACATTGTCGCGCTGGAAGTCGACCAGATTGGTCGAGGTGGTGATGCGGACATCGATGCCGGGATGCGCCTCCTGGAATGCGGTCAGCCGCGGCAGCAGCCACTTGGCGGCCAGCGAGGCCAGCGTCGAGACCGTCAGCACATGGTCACTGTCCTTGCGCCGCAGCCGGTCGGTGGCGAGCTTGAGATCGTTGAACGCGGCGCGGACGCCGGGGAGATATTCCTGGGCCTCCGCCGTCAAGGTCAGCGCGCGGTTCTGCCGGACGAACAGCTTGGTTCCGAGTTCCAGCTCGAGCCGCCGGATCTGATGGCTGATCGCGGTCTGGGTGACGTTCAGCTCGGCCGCCGCAAGGGTGAAGCTGAGGTGCCGGGCTGCCGCCTCGAAGGCGCGCAATCCATTGAGCGACGGCAGTCTCGCAGTCATTCTGGCCATCCCAATTGCATGAATTTATCTCATGCGAAGCGGTACGCAATGTCGTTTGTCGGAAGTGTGGATCAGGCAGATATTCCACCCAACAAACTAGCTTCAGGAGATGACCATGTCCACATTGACCCACCAATCGATGATAAATCATCATCAATCGAGCATTTTTTCCCGAGCCATCGAAACCCTCCGGATCTGGCACGAGCGCCAGCAGAGCCGGCGCCAGTTGGCTCAACTGTCCGCCCGTGACCTGCACGATGTCGGCCTGTCCTGGAGCGACATCGCCTACGAGGCCGAAAAGCCGTTCTGGCGGGCTTGAACGCCGGGGAGCGCGACCAGCAAAAGTGGGGACCGGTTTTGCGCCCGGTCGCGCTCCGATTTGAAGTGCGCATGATCCGATCGCCAAACCGCGCACACTTTGGCGGATCATGCGCCCCGGTGTTGTCCTCGGGGGACGCCGGCCACGACTTTTCGGGACCAACGGGAGCCAGCCATGACCGCGTTTCGCTTCGACGATCTCCGGCAGCATTCGGATATCCTGCGGTTGCGCACCGGCGAGCCGGTGACGGTGCGCTTCATCGAGCCTGGTGATGCCGAGGCGCTGCAGGCCTACTTCCGGTCGCTCTCGACCCGCTCCCGCTACAACCGCTTCCTCGGCGCCATCAGCGAATTGCCGGCAACCCAGCTCGATCAATTCATCGATGTCGGCCAGGCCGACCGCTTCAGCGTTGTCGCGGTGATGAGCATCGACGGCGCCGACACCATCGTCGGCGAAACCCGCTACGCCTTCGACGCCGAGACCGACAGTTTCGAGTTCGGCCTGTCGATCGACGACCGCTGGCAGGGCCATGGCATAGGCTCCGCGCTCCTCGGCAATCTGGAATGCCGCGCCGCGGCCTTCGGCGCCCACAGGCTGTTCGGCGACACGCTGCGTTCCAACGACGCCATGATCGGCCTCGCCCGCAAGTCCGGCTTCGCCTTCACGCATTCGCCCGGCGACTGGAAGCTGGTGCGGTTCGAAAAGCATACCGTCGGTGCACCGCAGGAAATTCCCTGCGCGAGTTGGCGGTTGGCGGCGCAGCAGATGGCGATGCAAGTGTCCGCTTGAAGCTTGCTCGCCCTCATCCTGAGGAGCCCGGCGAAGCGCAGCGGAGACGGGCGTCTCGAAGGATGGCAGCAGGCCACGTGCCAGATGGTTCGAGACGCACGCCGGCAGCGCCAAGGCGCAGCCAACGTGCTCCTCACCATGAGGGATCAGATTTCGCGGCCTAACTTCCCTTAAACACCGCCTTGCGCTTGTCGATGAAGGCCTGCACCGCCTCCTTGTGATCCGCCGTCGTCGTCAGGCGGACCAGCCGCTCCGCTTCGTGGTCGCGCGCGGTGGTGAAATCGAACAACAGGGCTTCGTCGAGATTGTCCTTCATGTAGCGCAGCGCCAGGGTCGGGCCCTCCGCCATCGATCTGGCCAGCGCAAAGGCGGCTTGCTGCAGCTCGGCGTCGGGCACCACGCGGTTGACGAGGCCGATCGCCTCGGCGCGCCGCGCCTCGACCTTGTCGGAGGTGAACATCAATTCGCGCGCCCGCGAGGTGCCGACCAGCCGGGTCAATAGCCAGGCGATGCCGTAGTCGCCTGACAGCGCCACCCGCAGATAGCCGGTGGAGACGAACGCCGATTCCGCCGCGATGCGGATGTCGCAGGCCATCGCCAGCGCAAGGCCGGCGCCGACCGCGGGGCCGGGCAGTGCCGCGATGGTCGGCTTGCGCACCGACACCAGCGCGCCGGTCAGCAGCCGCTGGCGTTCCTGCAGGTCGGCGACCTTCTGGTCATAGGACATTGCCAGTCGCTTCGGGTCGCGGTGGGCGCCCATGCCCTTGACGTTGCCGCCGGCGCAGAAGGCGGTGCCGGCGCCCGTGATGAGCAGCGCACCGACATCCGGGTTCTCGCCGCAGGCCTTGATCATGTTGCGCAGCGCCGGCGTCAGCTCGTCCGACATGGCGTTGCGGACCTCAGGGCGGTTGAGCGTGATGATGGCGACGCGGTCGCGGATGACGCACAGAAGTTCGTTGGTGCCGGTGTCGATGGTGATCTCGGTGGCCATGTCATCCTTCCCATTGGCGCGTTTATCTCGCCTTCGATCAAAAGCAGGTTGTCATCCCCGCGAAGGCGGGGATCCAGTACGCCGCGGCTTCTCGGCCCTGTCACTGGCGTCTCTGGAATACTGGATCACCCGCCTTCGCGGGTGACGACACCGGAAAATGCGGCTGCATCGAAACTAAAACTTCTCCACCCAGGGCCGCAGTTCCTGTTCCCAGCTCCAGGCGCTGCGTGGCTGTTGCAGCACGTTCCAGTAGCTCAGCGCAATCGCGTCGGGGTCGAGCATCGAATCCGGCCGGTCGGCGGGCTCGCTGCGCGCCGCGCTGCGGATGCCGCCGTCGATGACGAAATGCGCGACATGGATGCCCTGCGGCGACAGTTCGCGCGCCATGCTCTGCGCCAGCCCGCGCAGCGCGAACTTGCCCATTGCGAACGGCGCCGACTGCGCATAGCCCTTGACGCTGGCGGATGCCCCGGTGAACAGGATCGCGCCGTGCTTGTTCGGCAGCATTCGCTGCGCGGCCTGCTGCGCCACCAGGAAACCGCCGAAGGCGCTGACCGAAATCGCCTGGGCGACCTCCGCCGGCACCAGATCGGTGAAGGCGCCGCGGGCGCGGCCGCTGGCGTTGTAGACGACGATGTCAGGCGTCCCGATCTCGCGCTCGACCAGCCCGAACAGCCGCTCGACCTCGTCGGCATTGGTGGCGTCGCAGGCAAAGGCCCGTGCCCCGGTCTCGGTGCAGAGCGCGCCGAGCTTTTCGATCTTGCGCGCCGCCAGGGCGACGCGGATGCCCTGTTTGGCGAACAGCCGCGCCAGCGATGCGCTGAGACCCTCGCCGGCGCCGACGATCAGGGCGATCTTGTAGTTCGGCAATTCCATGGCGCAGTCCTCGATTTCAGGTGAATCCGTATCTAGGCGCGCAATCCGGCAAGGCAACCCGCGGCGGCCAGCACCATGTCGAGCGTGCTCTTGTCGGCGACTTCGGCGTATTTGGCGCGCAGCATCCCGAGCGAGCGCGCATGATATTTTTGCGGCTTCTGGGTCCAGACCTTGTCGCCGAGCGTGACGCTGAACTCCTCGAGTCCCTGCTTCAGCGCGGTTTCGTTGGCGAGCGTCCAGGGCCAGAAATGCT
>NZ_JAURXB010000178.1 GCF_030654605.1 Bradyrhizobium sp. | reverse complement strand
AGCCGCCGAACCTTAAGGGAAAATTCAGTCCAGGTTCCTAATTGTCCTGTACGCGCGATCAATGGCGATTGCGGGACTGGAAGCCAACGATGGCCAATCACGTTACTCCGAGCGGTCGCGAGACTTTCTTCCCGGCATCCGAACTGATCGTCTCGAAAACCGATCTGAAGGGACGCCTGACCTACGCCAACGGATTGTTCTGCCAGATCGCCGGATATCGTGAATCCGAACTGATCGGCCAGCCGCACAGCATCATCCGGCATCCCGACATGCCGCGCAGCGTGTTTCGCCTGCTGTGGGACACCATCGAGGATCGCCGCGAAATCTTCGCCTTCGTCAAGAACATGGCCCGCAATGGCGATCACTATTGGGTCTTTGCCCATGTGACGCCGTCATTCGATGTCACGGGCGCCATGATCGGCTACCACTCCAATCGCCGGGTCCCCGATCGCGAGATGCTGGAGACGGCGATCATGCCGCTCTATGCCGAAGTGCTGAAAATCGAACGCAGTCACGTCAATGGAAAAGAGGCGCTCGCGGCCGGGTTCAAGGCCCTGACCGAGTTCGTCGCCTCGAAGAAAGTCGCCTATGAAGAACTTGTATTCTCTCACAAGAGCGCTGCTTAGCATTGCGGTCGCGATCCTCGGATCGATCGCCGCATCGGCCTTGCATCTGTGGGGCTACCAGGGCGCGGCTCTCGGCTTGCAGGCCCTGGCGGTTGCCTCGTCGGGGCTGGCGATGCTCTGGATCGTCAAGACCTCGCGCCTGACACGACAGGCGCAGGAGGTCTGCAAGCGGATCGCCGCGGGCGACTTCGAGGCGCGGGTTCTGTCGATCCCGGAGCACGACAGCCTGACCGGGCTGCTTCGGGTCATCAACGACATGATCGACGGCTGCGATGCCTTCGTCCGCGATGCGACCGCGGCGATGGACGCCGTGCATCACAACAAGTATTACCGGCGTATCCTGCCTGGCGGACTTCATGGCGCGCTGCTGCAGGGCGCAAACACCATCAACGACGCGACCGTCAGCATCGAAGCCCGCATCAGGCAATTCGAGCGCCAGACCTCCGAGCTGGAGGGCAGCGTGGGTTCGATCGTTTCCGCCCTGGACAATGGCGCGACGGAAATGAGCGGGACGGCGGCAAATCTGCGCGCCGGCGCATCGTCCACCCGCGAACGTATCAACTCGATTGCCTCGGCGTCCGGGCAGGCGGCTTCCAGCATGCAGTCGGTCGCGTCGGCGACGACGAGGCTGGCCTCGAATGCAAACGGCGTCGGCGCCGACATTCTGCGTTCCGCCGAAATCGCCGGACGCGCCGTCGAGCGCGTGGGCGACGCCGCCGGCAGCGTCAATGTGCTGAAGGATGTCGCCTCGCGCATCAGCGAGGTCGTCAAGTCGATCAACGCCATCGCCAGCCAGACCAACCTGCTCGCGCTGAATGCGACGATCGAGGCGGCACGGGCGGGCGAGGCCGGGCGCGGTTTCGCCGTCGTCGCCCACGAGGTCAAGGCGCTGGCGACCCAGACCGCGAACTTTACCGCCGAGATCGAGTCTCAGGTCGGGCAGGTGCAGTCGGCCGCCGACCGCGTCGGTCTGTCGATCACCGAAATCGGCACCGTGATCACGGAGGTCAACGATATTACCGGCAAGGTCGCCGAGACGTCCAAAGCGCAGGCACAGGCGACTGCCGAGATCGCGCACAGCATCGACAGCGCGTTCGCGGTCGTTGGCGAAATCGCCACCACCATTCAGGCGCTGGCGCAGACTGCGAAAGACACCGAGCAGCTCGCGACGTCGACCATGGCGGCATCCGGCGACGTGTCGTCGCAGTCGGGTCTTCTGACGCAGGAAATCAGAACCTATCTCGATCATGCCCGCGGCAATCTGGTCGATCAGACCGGGTCGGGCGCGGCGCGGCGGATCGTGCGCGCGGCCTGATCGCCGTTGCCACAGGCGCGACGGCTCGCGTCGTCGCTGCTGGCGAGTATCGCGCGCATTGGCTCGGCGCGCGCTGCCGCGCCGGTCAGCCGAAGCAGAAAAAGCCGACCACCCCTGCGGCGATAAACCCGGTACCGATCGCCGTCATGAGGGTGCCGAAACGGATCGCCGAATGCAGGTTCGAGGCCTGCACGGCGCGCTCCGTGCGGCGCGCATAGCCGTGGACGATGACTTCCTCGTTGAAGGCATTGTTGGCGTCGAACCCGCCGGAGAGGCCGACGCAGATCAGCAGCATGCCGAGAATGACCAGTCCGGCAAAGCCCAGGAAGCTCAGCAGCAGCATCGGCGGCAGGCCGACCAGAAAGATCGGCAGCAGCGGCAGCACGATCAATGACTCGGACGTCCGGGATCGCATCGGATCCTCCATCTGGCCGTCAACAACGGCCGGTGCGGAGTACGGATGCTGCAACATATAGCACAAATCGAGGCGGCAGCCCGCAGTAATTACACGGCCGCCATGCCGGAGCGGATTTCGGCGCGCAGTTCGTCGATCAGCTTGAGACCCTTCTTGGTCTCGATGTGCCAGAAGGTCCAGCCGTTGCAGGCACCGGAGCCCTGCGCCACCGCGCCCATGCGGTGGATCGAGCCGACCTTGTCGCCGAGCATGATGGCGCCGTCGGCGCGCACCAGAGCGCCATGGCGCTTCCTGGCATCGACCAGCTTTGTGCCGGGCGAGATCATGCCGCGCTCGATCAGTTCGGAAAACGCCACGCGGGGCGCGTCGCGCGCGGTCATGAACGGCGCCAGGGTGGCTTCCGGCAGCGGTTCGATGGCGGCGATGCGGGCTTCCGCCGCGGTCGCATAGGTCTGGTCGCGCTCGAAGCCGATGTAGCGGCGGCCGAGGCGTTTGGCCACGGCGCCTGTCGTGCCGGTGCCGTTGAACGGATCGATCACGAGATCGCCGGGTTTCGAGGATGACAGCAGCACCCGCGCCAGCAGGCCCTCGGGCTTCTGGGTCGGATGAACCTTCTTGCCGTCGGCGCCCTTGAGGCGTTCGTCGCCGGTGCACAGCGGGATCAGCCAGTCTGAACGTGCCTGCACGTCTTCGTTGGCGGCCTTCAGCGCTTCGTAGTTGAACGTATAGCCCTTGGCCTTTTCGTCGCGCGCGGCCCAGATCATGGTTTCGTGGGCATTGGTGAAGCGGCGGCCGCGAAAATTCGGCATCGGATTGGTCTTGCGCCACACGATGTCGTTGAGGACCCAGAAGCCGAGGTCCTGCATGATCGAGCCGACGCGGAAAATGTTGTGGTAGGAGCCGATCACCCACAGCGTCGCCGACGGTTTCATGATGCGGCGGCAGGCCAGCAGCCAGGCGCGGGTGAAATCGTCATAGGCGGCGAAGGACGCGAACTTGTCCCAGTCGTTGTTGACGGCGTCGACATGCGATTCGTCGGGGCGCTTGAGGTCGCCCTTCAGCTGCAGATTGTACGGCGGATCTGCGAACACCAGATCGACCGAACCTGCGGCAAGCTTCGACATCTCGGCGACGCAATCGCCTACGACGATACGAGCACTCGACTCGGACTCAAATTGTGTGCGGGGCGCCCTTGCAGACGCCCCGCGACGCGACTCAACCATGACTCAATTACTCTGACTCAGGCGACGCTGTCGGCGACGCGGGACTAAACAACCGACTGGCGGTACCTTGACGTGCCGAGGTAAACACCGGGTTATCGAGTGCGCGTATTGCGTGCGTCCCGGATGCGATTGATGGCTAGGCAATAATTGCCGGGCGGGTTATTGATTAATGGAATGGAAATTTTACCCGACTGCCGCGTTAGGTGTTGGCGAGTGCGCCGCCAGCCAGCTGGAATGAGGAAATACCGCCATGCGTTACGATGACTTCCGCCGCAGCGACAATGTCGATGACCGTCGCGACGACGGTGGCGGCGGGATGGGCGGCGGCGGCGGCATGGGGCTGCCGATGGGCGGCGGCGGGCTCGGCATCGGCACCATCATCGTGCTCGGCATCGTCGGCTATGCCCTCGGCATCGATCCGCGCATCCTGATCGGCGGCGCCGAAGTTCTCACCGGCGGCAACCAGTCGCCGTCCTACCAATCCGATCGCCGGTCCGCGCCCGCCAAGACCGGCGCGCCGACCGACGAGATGGGCAGCATGATCGCCGGCGTGCTCGGCGAGATCGACGATCGCTGGGACGAGATCTTCAAGGCCAGCGGACAAACCTACAAGGGCCCGCGCATCGTGCTGTTTCGCAACGCCACCAATGGCGGGCGCTGCGGCATGGCGCAGTCGGCGATGGGGCCGTTCTATTGCCCGCCCGACAAGCAGATCTTTCTCGACACCGCATTCTTCCGCCAGGTCGAAACCAAGTTTCGCGGCTGTTCGGGCAACGCCTGCAAGTTCACCGCAGCCTATATCATCGCCCATGAAGCGGGACATCACATCCAGAACCTGCTCGGCATCCTGCCGCGCGTGACCCGGCTGCAGCAGCAGGTCGGCAGCAAGGCGGAAGCCAATGCGTTGCAGGTCAAGGTCGAACTGCAGGCCGATTGCCTGTCGGGCGTCTGGGTCAACCGCGAGGAGAAGAAGCGCCCGGGCTTCGTCCAGCCCGGCGACATCGAAGCCGCCTTGCAGACCGCCGCCGCGATCGGCGACGACACGCTGCAGCGCCAGTCCACCGGCAGGGTGGTGCCTGACTCTTTCACCCACGGCTCCGCCGCGCAGCGCAAGCAGTGGTTCATGACCGGCTACCAGCAGGGCACGGTGACGTCATGCAATACGTTTGGCGCGGGGGTGCTGTAGCGCGAGTAGCTCGTGCCCCGGACGCTGCGCAGCATGCAATGATGCGCTGCAGAGCCGGGGCCCACGTTACGTCGCGCTTCCAGATATGGGTCCCGGCTCTGCGGAGCAGCGTGAAGGACGCTGCACCGCGTCCGGGACACGGAGGATAGAGCGCAATGTCCATCGACGAAGCAAAGACCTTCATCCCGCTCAACATCGCGGTGCTCACCGTTTCCGACACCCGCTCGCTGGCGGATGACAAATCCGGAGCCACGCTGGCGGACCGGCTGGTCGCCGCCGGTCATACGCTGGCGGCGCGCCTGATCATCGTCGACGATGTCGACGCGATCCGCATCATCGTCAAGCGGTGGATCGCCGACCCCGGCATCGACGTCATCGTCACGACCGGCGGCACCGGCTTTACCGGCCGCGACGTCACGCCGGAGGCGATCGAGCCGTTGTTCGAAAAGCGCATGGACGGCTTCTCCATCGCCTTTCACATGCTGAGCCACGCCAAGATCGGGACCTCGACGATCCAGAGCCGCGCCACCGCCGGCGTCGCCGGCGCCACCTATATCTTCTGCCTGCCGGGATCGCCGGGCGCCTGCCGCGACGGCTGGGACGGCATTCTGGCCCCGCAGCTCGACTATCGCACGCGGCCCTGCAATTTCGTCGAGATCATGCCGCGGCTGGACGAGCATCTGCGCCGGCCGAAGGCGCAGGGCGCGTCGGTGTAGTCCTTCGCACTGCGTGTCTTTCTCCCCTCCCTCCACGCGCCCTTGCGCGTGGCGGGGAGGGGTCGGGGGTGGGGGGTGTCTCATCAAACTCGCCGCGAGTCGTGTGCAAACTCGCGAGTTGTATGTGCGGATAGACCCCCCACCCCCGACCCCTCCCCGCCGCTTCGCGGTGGGAGGGGAGAAGAACCGTCATCGCCGCCGGATCGTCTTCTTCAGCAACGCCCACAGCGCCCCCCCACATATCCCGCCAAGCTTCATCGCGGAGTTGTTTGGCACGTTGCTTGTGGAACACCACTGCATTCCCCCGTGAATGCGCCGCGGGCCATCGCGACGCATCCCGGTCACAGCTCGCGCTCCCAGGTCTCGCCGATCAGATCCTGCCCAAAACTGCGGTGCGGCTCGGTGCCGACCAATACAAAACCCTGGTCCTGATAGATCTTGCGGGCGGCGACCAGAATGCTCTGGGTCCACAGCGTGATCTTGCGGTAGCCGCAGGCTTGCGCGAACGCGACGCATTCGCCGACCAGCCTTGTGCCCAGCCCCTGTCCGCGCCCGGCCGGATCGACCAGCAGCAGCCGAAGCTTGGCGATATCGTCGCTGTGTTTGACCAGAAATACCGAGCCGACCGGGACGCCATCGAGTTCGGCGATCCAGCAGCGCTCGCGCGAGGCGTCGAACGAGGTCAGGAATTTTGCCGCGATTTCGGCGACCAGCGCCTCGAACGAGGCGTCGAAACCGTATTCGCCGGCGTAGAACGCGCCGTGGCTCTGCACCACCCAGCCCATGTCGCCGGGGCGGGGGTCGCGAAGGATGGCGGGCGGCGGCGCGTCGGTGGCGCCGAGCAGCCGTTCGATGGTGGCCATCGCCGCGACCAGCCGGTCGCTGTCGCCGTGACGCAGCGCCGCCAGCATGGCGCCGACTTCGTCCTTCATGCTGCGTTCGAGCCTGGCAAAGGTCTGGCGCCCCTTTGCGGTCAACGCGAGCCGGTATTGCCGGCGGTCCGACGCCAACGGCTTGCGGGTGATCAAGCCGTCTTCGTCGAATTTCTGCACGATGCGGCTGAGGTAGCCGGGATCGAGCCCGAGTTCGATCCCGATCTGCTTGGCGGCCGCGTCGTCCCGGTGCGCCAGTTCGTACAGCACCCGCGCCTCGCTCAGCGAGAACGGGCTTTTCAGCAGCTGCTGATCGAGCACGCCGAGCTTGCGGGTATAGAACCGGTTGAAAGCCCGGATAGCTGAGACCCGGTGGTCATTGGAATCGGCTGGGGACATGGCGCACCTCGATACTTGCCATTGTCAAATAATTATTTGACTTTGGCAAGTAGTTTGAGGGCCGCCTCCCGCTTTCGTCATGGCCGGGCTTGTCCCGGCCATCCACGTCTTCCTTGTTGAAGTGAAGCCAGGACGTGGATGCCCGGGACAAGCCCGGGCATGACGAGCCTCATGGGCAGCTAGCGACTCGCCGATCCCACACGGCTTGACGCCTATGCCACCATGATCCGGCTGCGCAGCAGGGTGCGCGAGGAGCGGCCGAGCTGGCGCAGCAGCCTGGCCTCGGAGCGGCGCGCGTCCGGGGCGTAGCCGCCGAGCCGGTCGTAGTGATCGCGCGCGATCAGCAATCCCTGTTCCGCCGACGGTCCCGCGATCATCCGGGCGATGAATTTGAGCCCGTCGCGCAGGCCGGCGTCGGTATAGGGCGAGCGGGCATACCGAAAAATCCCGGCGCGGGGACGGCCGCTGCTGGAGACGCCCTGGACGAACTGGGTGGTTTCCTCGATCCAGCCGGAGTCCAGCACCGCGCCGGCGTGCAGGAACATCAGCCACGGTGAGCGCGCCTGCCGGGCGCCGGCCGCCAGCGCCGCGGCGTGCGATCCCTGAAAGGCGAGGTACCGGCAGCCCGCGACATCGGCGACGCGCTCGATCACCCCGTTGCCGGCGCGGTCGACCAGCAGCACCTCGCGCACCACCCCGGCCGCGGCGCCCGGCACCAGGGCTGCAAGCGTGGCGACAGCCGGTTGTTCGACGCCGTTGGTGGGAATGATGACGCTCAGCATGGACGTCTCTGCGATGCCTCGATGAGGGGAACGCCGCACTGTTATCACCTTGTCACACTCAAATCAGCCAGCCTGTTGCAGCATTTTGCGGCAGGCGCCGATCGCGCCGCGTGTATGTGAAATCGCTTTGGCTGTGGATGGCTGAATTTAATGTTCTTGCTTTGTTCTGTGCGACTGCTATGTTCTCGACATGAGCCGAGCATCCTCACATGCCCTCAAGCACCCGCCGGTCACGGCGCCCTCCGAGCCGGCGGGTGTACCTTCTCCTTTTCCCGAACTCGCGGTCGCGATCGAGCGCGAGCGGCGGCGTGGCCGCGGCGCGCAATCCAACTCTTCCGGCCGCTTCGAGGCCGAGGCACGGGTCGCCTTCGACGACGGCTGGCAGAGCCTCGACGATTTGCCGCCGTTCAAGACCACCGTCGCGCTCGACACCGCGCGAAAGGTCATCACCCGCAACGACTCGCCCGATATCGGCTTCGACCGCTCCATCAACCCCTACCGGGGCTGCGAACATGGCTGCGTCTACTGCTTCGCCCGGCCGACCCATGCCTATCTCGGACTGTCGCCCGGACTCGACTTCGAGTCGAAACTATACGCCAAGCCCGACGCGCCGCAGCTGCTGGAAAAGGAACTGGCGGCGCAGGACTACGAACCGCGCATGATCGCGATCGGCACCAACACCGATCCCTATCAGCCGATCGAGCGCGAGCGGAAGATCATGCGCGGCATTCTCGAGGTGCTGGAACGAACCGGCCATCCGGTCGGCATCGTCACCAAATCGGCGCTGGTGACCCGCGACATCGATATTCTGGCGCGGATGGCGAAACGCAATCTCGCCAAGGTGGCGCTCTCCGTCACCACGCTCGATCCGAAACTGGCGCGCACCATGGAGCCGCGGGCCTCGACGCCGGCCAAGCGGCTGGAGGCGCTGCGGCAATTGTCGGAGGCGGGCATTCCGACCACCGTGATGGTGGCGCCCGTGATCCCCGCGCTGAACGATTCCGAGATCGAGCGCATTCTCGATGCCGCCTTCCATGCGGGCGCCCGGGAAGCGAGCTATGTGCTGCTGCGGCTGCCGCTCGAGGTGCGCGATCTGTTTCGCGAATGGCTGATGGCGAATTATCCCGACCGCTATCGCCACGTCTTCACCCTGATCCGCGACATGCGCGGCGGGCGCGACTATGATTCGCAGTGGGAAACCCGGATGAAGGGCACCGGCCCGATGGCCTGGATGATCGGCCGCCGCTTCGAGATCGCCTGCGAAAAGCTCGGGCTCAACAAGCGGCGAGCCAAACTGACCACGGATCATTTCGCCCGGCCGAAACGCAGCGGGCAGCAGTTGAGTTTGTTTTAGGGTTTGCTCCTCCATCACCGTCGTCCCGGCGAACGCCGGGACCCATACCGCGTTGTCCCCTCGATCGTAGTGAATGGCTGACGACTTCGGCTACGACGAACGCTGGTGGTTATGGGTCCCGGCGTTCGCCGGGACGACGAGAGAGTTGAGATGCTTCCCTGAATAGCGGGAATTGCGCCGGGTTCCCGGTTGCGCCCCCGGGCGCGCTTGCGCAGGATCCCGGCATGATTCGCGACAAATCCGGAAAAGACAAACCGAAGCCGCCGAAAGGCGTGATTGCGGTGGCACCGCCGAGCTTTCGCCGCGAGCGCGCGCTGATCAAGCGCGGCGTCTGGCCGGTGGCCGGCTGCGACGAGGCCGGGCGCGGGCCGCTGGCCGGCCCGGTGGGGGCGGCTGCCGTGATTCTCGATCCCAAACGTATCCCAAAAGGCATGGATGATTCGAAGCGGCTGACCGCCGAGCGTCGCGAGGAGCTGTTCGAGGAAATCTGTGCGACCTCGTCGTTCGCGGTGGCCTTCGCGTCTCCGGCGCGGATCGATCGCGACAATATCCTGCGTGCCTCGCTGTGGGCGCTGATGCGCGCGGTGCAGGCGCTGCCGGAAGCGCCGCGGCATGTGTTCGTCGACGGCCGCGACAAGCTCAATGTCGCCTGCGACTGCGACGCCGTGATCGGCGGCGACGGGCTGGTGCTGTCGATCGCGGCGGCGTCGATCATCGCCAAGGTGACGCGCGACCGACTGATGTGTGCGCTGGCCCAGGATTGTCCGGGCTACGGCTTCGAGCAGCACAAGGGCTACGGTGTGCCGGAGCATCTGAAGGCGCTGAGCCGGCTCGGACCGAGCGTCCATCACCGCCGTTTCTTCGCTCCCGTGGTGGCCGCGCGGGAAAAACATCACCCGTCAGCCGTCGAACCCGACCTTCTGAGCGGCGAAATGCCGGTCAGCGCCGAGGTGGCGGTCGCAGTATAGACCTCGAATCGGACAATCGGGGTTGCTGCCCATGCTTCGAGACGCGGCCAAGAGGCCGCTCCTCAGCATGAGGTTAACTTGCTGAAACACAACAACCTCATGCTGAGGTGCGTGCGGCGCGAGCGTCTCGAAGCATGGGCTGCAAGCGACTCGCCGATTTGACATGATCGGTACGAGCGCCAGTTGCCTCGGCGGCTGACGCGCTCTATCAAACGTTCGGGATCGAATGGGCCGGCGGATCGGGCCGGGGCGGGCATTTCGGACGTTTCATGCGTTTCACCTCCCTGATTATCGAACTGATCCGCGCCCGGCCGCGGCTGATCGTCTTGCTGGTGGTGCTGGCGCAGGCCGCGATATGGCTGATCCTGCCGCTGCTGCTCTATCGAAGCCCGCCCGACGACCTCGCCACGGTGCTGGCGTTCGGCCGCGAGTATCGCGTCGGCACCGATCTCGGGCCGCCGCTGGCGTTCTGGCTGGCCGATATCGCGTTCCGCGCCGCCGGCAACCACATGTTCGGCGTCTACCTGCTGGCGCAGCTCTGCGCGATCACGACCTTCTGGACGCTGTTTCTGCTGGCGCGCGCCATTGTCGGCGGACAACAGGCGGTGCTCGCGGTGCTGCTGACGCTGACGGTCACGGCCTTCAGTTCGCCCGGCGTCGATTTCGGCCCGCTGGTGCTGGCGCGCCCGCTATGGGCGCTGCTGCTGCTGCATTCCTGGCAGTTGATCGGCCAGAACCGGCGCAATGCCTGGTTCGCCTGGTCGATCGAAGCCGGGCTGTTGCTGCTGACCACCTCCGCCGCGACAGGCCTGTTGCTCCTGATCGCGGGCTTTGCACTCGCGACAAGGCGCGGGCGGCGCATGCTGAAATCGTTCGATCCGTTGTTCGCGCTGCTCGTGATCGTCGTGCTGGTGCTGCCCTATATGATCTGGCTGATCCGCGCCGACATGCTGGCGTTGCCGTCATGGCCCGGTATCGCGGATCTCAAGGGCAGGGCGCTGCACTGGGCGACTTTGCTCGGCGGGCTGCTGCTGGCGGTTTTCGGAATCCCGCTGCTGGCGGCGTTCAACTCCGGCTGGTTTGCGCGCAACCCCGAGGAGGCGCCGATCATCTTTCGGCCGCCGGTCGATCCGCTGGCGCGGGATTTCGTCTATTTCTTCGCCATCGCGCCCGCGCTGGCCGGAAGCCTGATCGCGGGCCTGTTCGATCTCGACCGCGTCGTCGGCGGCGCCGGCGTCGCACTGCTGATGTCGGGACTGGCCGCGATCGTCGTGTACGGCGATCTGATCCAGCTGCGGCGGCAGCGCATGCTGCGCTCGGTCTGGGCGCTCATCGTCATCGCGCCCGCGGTGGCGACCATCGCGGTGACGCTGTTCCTGCCGTGGACCGGCAGCGCCGAGGTCTCGACTTCCATGCCCGGGCGCGCCATCGCGCATTTCTTCGCCGACAGTTTCGAGCGGCGCACCAATCAGCGGCTGCGGTCGGTGGCCGGCGACCCGCAACTGGCGAAGCTGATCTCGCTGGACAAGTCGCGTCCGCATCTGTTGCTCGACGCGGCGCCTCAGCGCACGCCGTGGCTGACGCCGGCAAAATTCAACGAAACCGGCGGCGTCGTGGTCTGGCGCGCCTCCGACACCTCAGGCACCCCGCCGCCCGAACTGGCGCAGCGGTTTCCCGGCCTGGTGCCGGAAGTGCCGCGCGCGTTCGAATGGCTGATCACCGGCCGCCAGCCGCTGCTGCGGATCGGCTGGGCCATCGTGCGGCCGAAGGGGTCGTAGCGCTCCAGCCAGTGTCCTCATGGTAAGGAGGCGCTCTCCCGGCAGCGCGCTTGCGCTGTCCGATTGCGCCGTCTCGACCCATGAGAGCCCGTATCTCCCATCCTTCGAGACGGACGCCCTTAATCACACCTGCGGCCTCAGTTGCTCACGAGCGTGAGCGTGACATCGTTGCCCGTGCCGCCGACGTAGCTGATGCTGAAGACGGGCTGGGATGCCTGATCAGGATTGAGGCCGCGGACCAGCGCCCCTTCGTTAAGGGTCACTTGAGCGGTCGTCGTCGTAGAGCCGTCGGTGCCGCTGAATTTCCCGATCACAGGATCGGCGCCGTCATTGTCGATGATGACGAAGGTGGTATTGAGCGCTGCGGCAAAGCCGGCGGCCGTGATGGGGACGAGGCGTCCGCCCACCGTGACGGATCCGGTGACGGCGGCCTGGTCCGCAGAGCTGGTGTCCACGGTGGCGAAGTAGTTGCCGCCGGTGCCGAATGTCAGCGCGCCGTTCATGGTGAGCGTGCCGACGGTGCGGAGCAGGGGACCTGGATCGAGCCGGGCCCCGTTGTCGATGGTCACCGCGCCCACAGTGCCCGTGCCCATGACGAAGGGTCCTGAGTTCGTCTCCACGCCTGGATCGGTGCCGCCGATGATGGGCGAACTGGTGTGCGTACTCAGGAAGATGGCGTAACCGTTCTGGACGAGCATCGGGTTGGTGAACGTGGTCGGCTGGAGAAACCGCGCGGCGCCGTTGATCAGGCGCAGACCCCCGGAGCCGGTGATCGAGGTGTCGATCTGCACCGCTTGTTCGGCGATGTTGTCGGAAGGGGCGAAGGAGGCCTGCAAGGCGCTGGTGGGCGACGTGGTCGTGATCGGACCGGTGAAGGTCACGAAGAACCCTCCGACCGTGGACAACGTGCCGCCGTTGAGCGTAATCGGTTCCGGGACGATGCCGCCCAGACCCGACGGGCTCGCGGCGCCAGCGGTGGCCACGATCTCGAGCGTGCCGGCGCCGTTGATGGTCGTTCCCGCGGCCGCAGTTCCCAGATTGCCGAACAGCCGCATCCGTCCTTCGTTGACCGTGATCGATCCCGTGAACTGTTGCGAGTCGAACAGGTCGAGCAGGATGCTGCCGCTCTTGATCAGGTTGCCGCCGCCGGGCTGCAAACTGATCCGGGTGGCGGTAACGCCGTTGCCATCCACCGTCACGGCTCTGTTGTTGGCGTTGATCCCGAGGGCGACCAGCAGCATGCCTGTGGCGTTGTTGTTGTTGTTCCGGATGAAGATCGCGTTGTCGGCAGTCACTCCGGCGACGGTATTGGTCCTGTTGACGGTGTTGTTCGGCGTAAAATCGTTCTGTGTGATGCCCGTTTTCAGCCGGAACGAGCCGCCGCCGATCGCGTAGCTGTTGCTGTTGATCGTGATTGTATCGATCACGGCGTTGGTCAGATCGTTCGTGGCATTGGGATGGTGCTCCAGGCCAGTCAGGTCGGGGAAAACGAGACGATCGCCCGCCGCCGGCTCCACCGGCCCGCCGCCGGTCCATGACGCGCTGTCCGACCAGAGGCTGGAGTTCGAAAGCTTCCAAGTCAGCGTGGCGGGCTGGGTGCGCGGGCGCAGCACCACATCGTTGCCCCCCACGCCACCGCGATAACTGATTTCCATCGCCACCGCATCAAACGACACCAGGCCGCCTTCGGGCAGTCCTGCGAAGGTACCCGACACGAAACCGGGGCTGGTCTTGGAAATGAGGATGATCTCGCGTTTCACGAAATCGGCGGCGCCGATCGGACGGGAGTAGTCCGTATCCAGCGTGATGCCATCGAGATTTGCCGCACCCGTGAGCACCAGCTGGTCCTGTCCGGTGAGTTGACCGCTCTGGTTGGCGCCGACATTGAACTTCAGCACCGAGGCACTGGTAGCCGTCAGGCCAGTGACCGTCATCGTGCCGAACGCGCTGTTTGAGTCACCCGGCGACATCGTGCCGCCCGCCAGCACGACGTTGGGCACGGTGCCAACGCCTTCGAGAACGCCAGCCTGCACCGTTGTCGTGCCTTGGTAGGTGCTGGCGCCATTCATGACGAGCGAGCCTCCGCCAGTCTTTACGATTTTGGAGGTGGTGCCGGGGCCTGAGATGACGGCGGAGGCGATTTTCGCCCCAGTGTTCACCGAGAACGTCGCCGTCCGCCCCAACAGCGAGATATTGGCCAGTCTGAGCTGCCCGGAGGATGAACTGAACACGACACCAGGGAAAATCTGGATCAGGCAACTCACCTCGTTGTTTCCCGCGCTGGTGATGCCCCCGCCCAGGTCCATCGTGTTGCCCTGGATCTTCCAACTGCCGCCGGCGAACGCGATTCCGTTCACGTCCGTGCCAGGCGCCAGGTCAAAATTCACCACAGAGACCGAGGGGCTGGAACTGGACGCGGGAAATTTTGCTGAATCTCCCTGGCGGAATTTCACGACGCCGTCCCAGTTGCGATTCTCGTTCCAGTTGCCGCCGGTGCCGTTGCTCCAGTCCTTCGCGGCGGCCATGGTGCTGGCGCCCGTCGCCAGCGCGGCAGCGGCGGCAAGCGCGAGGAGGATCTTGTGCTGGTTCGTCGCTTTCATAGTTGCACCTGAATCCCTTATCCCGGATTCTCCAGCCGGGATTTCACAGATGACTCCTGAACCATCAGGAATAGTCGGGGTTTTCCAGGTTCCATGCAACTCAAAAGTGCAGTTCGGACGGCTGTCACCCCTCAGGATGACTGCGGCTTGGCCTGCTCCAGCGCCTTCGCGATCGCGCGCAGATCCAGCCACGCCATCTTCTTGTAGGACGGTGAACGCAGCAGATAGGCCGGATGGAACGTCGCGAGCGCGCGGATCTTGCGCGTGCCGGTGTCGTAGTCGAACCAGCGTCCGCGGGTTTTCATGATGCCCTCGCGGGTCGACAGCAGGGTTTGCGTGGAGGGATTGCCGAGCGTCACCAGCACGTCCGGATTGACCAACTCGATCTGGCGCTGGATGAACGGCAGGCAGATTTGCGTTTCCTGCGGCGTCGGCGTGCGGTTGCCGGGCGGGCGCCAGGGAATCACATTGGCGATGTAGGCGCTGGAGCGGTCGAGCCCGATCGCCGCCATCATGCGGTCCAGCAATTTGCCGGAACGGCCGACGAAGGGCAGGCCCTCGAGGTCTTCCTCGCGGCCGGGCGCCTCGCCGACGAACATGATGCGCGCCGACGGGTTGCCGTCGGCGAACACCAGCCGCGTCGCGGTGGATTTCAGCGCGCAGCCGTCGAACGTCTCCATCAGCGCCCGCAAGGCTTCCAGCGACGGCGCGGTGCGCGCGGCTTCCCGCGCCGACCGGATCGCGGCCTCCGGCGCCGCCGGCTCGGCGCGCGGGGCGGGGGTCGTGGCGGCCGCGGCCGGCAGGGACCTGACCGCCGGCTGGGCCGGCGCCGCTTCGCGGGCGGCCGGCATCAGGTCGGGGTCGGACAGCCGGTTGACCGGCTCGTCCGACAGCGCGCAGTCGACCCCGGACTCCAGGTAAAAGGCGAGCAATTGCTGAACGGTAGGGGGGCTCTCGGGCGTCATGGCTGTTGTCTGCGACATCCGGGCTAATCTAGGCTGTCTCGTGCCGTTGCGAAACGCATTTCGGTGGTTGTTCTCCGCTCAAAAATCGGAAACAACGGGGGCGTTTAGAGGCGTTCTCAACCGGCCGGGACCAGATCATGAGCACCGAAGAATTACCGCCGCGCGAATCCATGGAATTCGACGTCGTGATCGTCGGCGCCGGGCCGTCCGGGCTGGCCGCCGCGATCCGGCTGAAGCAGCTCAACGCCGATCTCACCATCGTGGTGGTGGAGAAGGGTTCCGAGGTCGGCGCGCATATTCTGTCCGGCGCGGTGATCGATCCGGTGTCGCTCGACAAACTGGTTCCGGACTGGCGCGAGGATGCCGATTGTCCGCTGAAGACGCAGGTCAAGACCGACAAGTTCTTCTGGATGACCGCGGGCGCCGCGATCCCGCTGCCGGGCTTCGCAATGCCGCCGCTGATGAACAATCATCACTGCTATGTCGGCTCGCTCGGCATGGTGTGCCGCTGGCTGGCGCAGAAGGCCGAGGCGCTCGGCGTCGAGATCTATCCGGGCTTTGCCGCGGCGGAAGTTCTGTACGACGAAAAGGGCGCGGTGCGCGGCATCGCCACCGGCGACATGGGCGTCGGCAGGGACGGCAAGCCGAAGGATTCCTTCACCCGCGGCATGGAGCTGCTCGGCAAATACACGCTGTTCGCCGAGGGCGCCCGCGGCAGTCTGACAAAGCAGCTGATCGCGAAATTCGCGCTCGACGCCAAGAGCGAGCCGCCGAAATTCGGCATCGGCCTCAAGGAAGTCTGGCAGATCGATCCGGCCAAGCACCAGAAGGGCCTGATCCAGCATTCGTTCGGCTGGCCGCTCAACAATTCGACCGGCGGCGGCTCGTTCCTCTATCACTATGACGACAATCTGGTGGCGGTCGGCTTCGTCGTGCATCTCAATTACGACGATCCGTATCTGTCGCCGTTCGACGAATTCCAGCGCTTCAAGACCCATCCCGCGATCCGCACGCTGTTCGAAGGCGGCAAGCGGCTGGCCTACGGCGCGCGCGCCATCACCGAGGGCGGCTACCAGTCGGTGCCGCGCCTGACCTTCGCCGGCGGCGCGCTGGTCGGCTGCGCCGCGGGATTCGTCAATGTGCCGCGCATCAAGGGCGTGCACAATGCGATGGGCACGGGCATGCAGGCGGCCGAACACGTCGCGGCTGCGCTCGGCGCCGGCCGCAGCAATGACGAACTGGTCGAATACGAGAACAGCTGGCGCGATTCGGCTGTCGGCAAGGACCTGCACCGGGTCCGCAACGTCAAGCCGCTGTGGTCGAAGTTCGGCACCATCATCGGCGTCGCGCTCGGCGGCATCGACATGTGGTGCAACACGCTGGGCTTCTCGCTGTTCGGCACCCAGTCGCACGCCAAGCCCGACCGCAAGACGCTCGATCCGGCCAAGGCGCATGCGCCGATCCCGGGGCCGAAGCCGGACGGCAAGCTCACCTTCGACAGGCTTTCGTCAGTGTTCATGTCCAATACCAATCACGAGGAGGACCAGCCGGTTCACCTCAAGGTCGCCGACATGAACCTGCAGAAAACCTCCGAGCATGATGTCTATGCCGGCCCGTCCAACCGCTATTGCCCGGCCGGGGTCTATGAATGGGTCGAGGAGGCGTCGGGTCCCCGCTTCCAGATCAACGCCCAGAATTGCGTCCATTGCAAAACCTGCGACGTCAAGGATCCGAACGGCAACATCACCTGGGTTCCGCCGGAGGGTGGCGGCGGCCCGAATTACGAGGCGATGTGACCACGATTGCGTGAGTCGGCGGCCGGCCGCGCGGCCACCGGCCACGATACCGCCACACTGAAAGCGTTTTCAGGCCAAGCTAGCCATGAAGCCGGTCTGCAGGGCGATTACAGGGGCTTCCTGCCAATCGATTCGCCACCCCGTATCCTTGCGGTTCAACGCCAAACGCGGCATTGTCGCTTGCCTTGATGCCGCCGGCTGGGTTCGCATCCGAGACGATCCTTGAAATCCCTGGAGCTAGGCAAACCCTGATGTTTTCCAATCGTTTCAATCGCCGGATACTCGCTGCACTCGCCGTCACCGCGCTGGCCATGCTGGCGGCGCCCGGCTCGCTGTCGGCGCAGACGCCCGATCATCCCACCGGCACCGCGGCCCAGTTCCCGACCAAGAGCGACCTCAAGTCGCTGACCACCTCCGGCAGCTATCTGGCCGCCCGTCACGCCAGCGTGGAGCGCGACGCCTCCTCGGCCGCGGCGTTCTACCGCTCGGCGCTGCGCAGCGATCCCAAGAACAACGAGCTGCTGGATCGCGCCTTCATCTCTTCGCTGGCGGACGGCGATATCGACGAGGCCGTCAAGCTCGCCGACCGGATTCTGACGATCGACAAATCCAACCGCGTCGCCCGCCTCGTGGTCGGCGTGCGCGACCTGAAGCAGAAAAAATACGCCGCCGCGCAGCTCAACATCAATCAGTCGATCCGCGGACCGATCACCGACCTGGTGGCGACGCTGCTGTCGGGCTGGGCCAGCTACGGCGCCGGCGATACCAAGACGGCGGTCGCCAATATCGACAAGCTGAGCGGTCCGGAGTGGTATCCGATCTTCAAGGACCTGCATTCCGGCATGATCCTGGAACTCGCGGGCAAGGAAAAGGAAGCCGGCATCCGTCTGGAGCGCGCCTACAAGCTCGACGATTCCATGCTGCGGGTGGCGGACGCCTATGCGCGCTGGCTGTCGCGCGGCAAGGACCCGGCGGCGGCCACTGCGGTCTATGCGGCATTCGACAAGAAGCTGGCGCGGCATCCCCTGGTGCAGGAAGGCCTGCGCGACACCCGGGCCGGCAAGAAGCTGACGCCGCTGGTGGAGACGCCGCAGAGCGGCGCCGCCGAGGCGCTGTACGGTATCGGCGCCACGCTGACCCGCCGCGGCGGCGAGGACCTCGCGCTGGTCTATCTGCAGCTCTCGCTCTATCTCGCGCCCAATCATCCGCTGGCGCTGCTGTCGCTGGCCGATCTCTACGAGTCGGTGAAGAAGCCGCCGATGGCGATCAAGGTCTACGAGCGCATGCCGGCCGCCTCGCCGCTGAAGCGCAATGCGCAGATCCAGCTCGCCACCAACCTCGACGCCGCCGACCGCAGCGACGAGGCGATCAAGATCCTGAAGGCCGTCACCGCGGAAGATCCCAAGGATATCGAAGCCATCATGGCGCTCGGCAATATCGAGCGCGGCCGCAAGCGCTTTGCCGACTGCGCGCAGACCTACAGCAATGCCATCGATGTGATGCCGGCCAGCGCCGAGAAGGGCGCCTGGGTGACCTATTATTACCGCGGCATCTGCTTCGAGCGCTCCAAGCAGTGGAGCAAGGCGGAAACCGACATGCGCAAGGCGCTGGAGCTGCAACCCGAGCAGCCCCACGTGCTGAACTATCTCGGCTACTCGTGGATCGATCAGGGCATCAATCTCGACGAGGGCATGAAGATGATCAAGCGCGCCGTCGAGCAGCGCCCGGACGACGGCTATATCGTGGACTCGCTCGGCTGGGCCTATTACCGCATCGGAAATTACGAGGACGCGGTGAAGAACCTCGAGCGCGCGATCGACCTCAAGCCGGAAGATCCGACCATCAACGACCATCTCGGCGACGCCTATTGGCGCGTCGGCCGCACCCTGGAGGCCAAATTCCAGTGGGCCCACGCCCGCGACCTGAAGCCCGAGCCGGACGAACTGCCGAAGATCGAGGCCAAGATCGAAAACGGGCTGCCGGAAGACACCTCGTCGGCGGCCTCCGCGGACAAGAAAAAAGAAGACGGCAAGGGTGGTTAGAGCGCGGTTAGTGCGCGGTTGAGCACGGCTGATCGAAGGGCTGGGTCGGTTATGCCGGCGTTAATGCAAGAGTTGATTCAAGAGGGGCGTGCCAAGGTCAACCTGACCCTGCGGGTGGTCGGGCGGCGCGTCGATGGCTATCACGACCTCGAAAGCGTGGTGGCGTTCGCCGATTGCGCCGACAGCCTGAGCCTGACGCCGGGCGCCGGCCTCCATCTCGCGACGTCAGGGCCGCTGGCGCAGGCCTGCGGCGAGCCTGAAGACAATCTGGTGTTCAAGGCGGCGCAGCTGCTCTCCGAGCGCGTGCCGGGCCTCGTGCTCGGCGATTTCACCCTCGACAAAATGCTGCCGGTTGCCGCCGGTATCGGCGGCGGTTCGGCGGATGCCGCAGCCGCCCTGCGGCTCTTGGCGCAAGCCAACGGCCTTGCGCTCGACGATCCCCGCCTGATCGAGGTGGCGCGGCTGACCGGCGCCGACGTGCCGGTATGCCTCAACTCCAACGCCTGCGTCATGACCGGGGTCGGCGAAACCCTGATGCCGCTGAGCCTGCCGAAGATGCCCTGCGTGATGGTCAATCCGCGCGTTCCCGTCGCCACCGCCGATGTGTTCAAGGCGCTCGGCCTGCGCAACGGCCAGCTACTGGTCGGCGCCACCGACGTGCTGCGGACGCCGGGCTGGCCCGAGGACGGCGCGTCGCTCGAAGACTGGGTCGAAGCGCTCGCCGCCGTTTCCAACGATCTCGAAGAGCCGGCCATGCGCATTCAACCCGTGATCGGCGAAGTGCTCGCAGCACTCAGCGCCAGCAACGGCGCCTGGCTGGTGCGGATGTCGGGATCGGGCGCGACCTGCTTTGCGATCTACGAGAACACCGCCGACGCCAGGCGCGCGGCGCAGCAGATCCAGACCGACCATCCCGGCTGGTGGGTGCATGCGGGCATCCTGAGTTAGCTCGACCACGCCCGCTGCCATCCTTCGAGACGCCCGTCTTCGCTGCGCTTCGCCGGGCTCCTGAATGTGCGGCAATGAAAATTGCCTCATGGTGAGGAGCGCGTCTTCCGGACAGCGCTTGCGCTGTCCGCGCGCGTCTCGAACCATCCGGCACGCTGTCCGAGCTACCCTACGGCATGGTCGCTAATGCGACCTCGCCAAACAGAATGCCACCACCTGCTCCAGCGCGGTCTTCATCGGCGAGGCCGGGAACAGCGCCAGCGCATCGACCGCCATCGCGCCGTAATGCTGGGCGCGGTTGATGGTGTCTTCCAGCGCGCGATGCTTGGCCATCAGCCCGATGGCGTGATCGAGATCTCCCTCGGCGATTTCGCCGCGCTCCAGCGCCTTGACCCAGAACGCGCGCTCACTGTCGTTGCCGCGGCGGAACGCCAGCACCACCGGCAGCGTGATCTTGCCTTCGCGGAAATCGTCGCCGATGTTCTTGCCGAGCTTTGCGGCCTTGCCGCCGTAATCCAGTACGTCGTCCACCAGCTGGAAGGCGATGCCGAGATTCATGCCGACCGAGCGGCAGGCGGTCTGTTCCGCCTTCGGGCGGTTGGCGATCACGGGGCCGACCTCGCAGGCGGCGGCGAACAGCTCGGCGGTCTTGCCGCGGATCACGGCGAGATATTCGTCCTCGGTGGTGGCGGTATTCTTCGCCGCCGCCAGCTGCATCACTTCGCCTTCGGCAATGGTGGCCGCGGCCGATGACAGGATATCGAGCGCGCGCAGCGAGCCGACCTCGACCATCATCCGGAACGCCTGGCCGAGCAGGAAGTCGCCGACCAGCACGCTGGCCTCGTTGCCCCACAGCATGCGCGCGGACAATTTGCCGCGCCGGAGCTCGCTTTCGTCGACCACGTCGTCATGCAGCAGCGTGGCGGTATGCATGAACTCGACCGCGGCGGCGAGCTTGATATGGCCGTCGCCGGAATAGCCGGTGAGGTTGGCCATCGCCAGCGTCAGCATCGGGCGCAGCCGTTTGCCGCCCGAGGAAATCAGGTGGTTGGCGACCTCCGGGATCATGGTCACTTCCGAGCCGGTCCGCGACAGGATCGTCGCGTTGACCCGCTCCATGTCGGCGGCGACGAGCCCGACCAGCTCATCTATCGTCGCGTTCGATGGGCTCTCGAAGGGTACAATAACCGCCACGCTGGTCTCCACATTTGCCCAATTCGGACTACCTTTGAGCTATAACAATAGAAACTGCTGTCGTATGCGGCAAGGGCCGCTGGAGTGCAGGTAAAGGCCAGGTAGCGGTTGACACGCCCCCGGCCACCCTGCAGCGGATCGGCAAAGGAGCGCCACAATTGCGGGAACTGGTTCGGACCAACGATATCGTGCTGGTTTCGGCGGTCGGCGCGCTGCTCGACGGCGCCCGTATCCACCATCTGGTGCTGGACCAGAACATGAGCGTGCTCGAAGGCTCGATCGGCATGCTGCCGCGCCGCATTCTGGTCCACGAGGACGATCACCGCGAGGCGCGGCAGATCCTCAGCGATGCCGGCCTCGCCCACGAGCTGCGGGCCGATGACTGATTCCGCCAAGACCTTGACCGAGACTGCCTTGACCGGGAAAGCCTTGCCGCAAGACGTCACCGAGGATGCCTTTCTCGGCGGACAATTGCGGCTGCGTCAGCCGCGATCCGGCCACCGCGCCGGCCATGACGCCATGCTGCTGGCTGCGGCGACGCCGGCTCGCCCTGGTCATCGCGTGGTTGAATTCGGCGCCGGCGTCGGTGCCGCGGGGCTCGCGGTTGCCAGCCGCGTGGCCGGCATAAAACTCGTGCTGGTCGAGATCGATGCCGGTCTCGCGGGGCTGGCACGGGAAAATGCCGCCGCCAATGCGATCGCGGCCGAGACCATCGTGCTGGATGTGGCGTCCACCGCCGCGGCGTTTGCCGGCGTCGGGCTTGGACCCGACAGCGTCGACGTCGTATTGACGAATCCGCCGTTCAACGATGCCTTCAGGCACCGCGCCTCGCCGGACAAGGCACTGGCCCATGTGGCGGATGCCTCGACGCTGGAAAGCTGGATCCATGCGGCACGGCGGATCCTGAAGTCCGGCGGTGTGCTGAGTTTGATCTGGCGCGCCGACGCAATTGCGGAGGTGCTGGCGGCGCTGGATCGCGGCTTCGGGAGTCTCGCGATCCTGCCGGTTCACGGCGACGCCGCAAGACCTGCGATTCGTGTGGTGGTTCGCGCGGTCAAGGGCGGCAAGGCGCCGACGCAAATCCTGGCCGGCCTGATGCTCAATGATGAATCAGCGGTGCCCGATAAGGGGGTACAGGCTATCCTGACGGGGAAGGGGGTACTGCCGTTGGCAATACCCTGATAGTGCGGTCTCGGTTGCTCAAGCTTTGAGCACTACTGCGGAAGCGTTTCCGAGCGTTGATCCGGCGCCGAAGTAAAGTGAATCGCCGTCAAAAGTGCGCCAATCAGCATCACCAGCAGATAGATCTTCATGTCTTTCTCCACTGCACCGTTGCAGCCTGATAACCAGCACAAAGCCAACGGCGTTCCAGCCCCTGCAATGACATCGGCATGATAAAATATGGTTAACTTTGAGGTAAACGCATGACCGAACCAACGGAAACACGCGGCGGTATCGCTGTTGTGATCGACCGGCTGATGCAACTGGTTCCGGCGCGTCTGCGGCGAGGGGCGGCCGTCGTGCCGGTGGTGCGGCTGTCCGGTGTGATCGGCGCGGTGACACCGCTGCGGCCGGGCATGTCGCTGGCCGGCGTTGCCAGGACGCTGGAGCGCGCCTTTGCCATGAAGCATGCCAAGGCGGTGGCGCTGGTGATCAATTCGCCCGGCGGATCGCCGGTGCAATCACGACAGATTTACCTGCGGATCCGGCAACTCGCAGCGGAAAAGAAATTGCTGGTGCTGGTGTTCGTCGAGGATGTGGCGGCGTCCGGCGGCTACATGATCGCCTGCGCGGGTGACGAGATTTTTTGCGATCCTTCATCGATCCTGGGCTCGATCGGCGTGGTCGGCGGCACCTTCGGCTTTCAGGAGCTGATCAGAAAGATCGGCGTCGAGCGGCGGCTGTATACGGCCGGCGCCCACAAGGCGATGCTCGATCCGTTCCTGCCGGAAAACCCCGATGACGTCGCGCGGGTGAAGGCCTTGCAGCGCGAGATCCACGCTATCTTCATCGCGCTGGTCAAAGAGAGCCGTGGCAGCCGCCTGAAGGGCGCCGACGACGTGCTGTTCTCGGGCGAATACTGGGCCGGCGAAAGCTCGGTTTCGCTCGGCCTCGCCGACGCCATCGGCGACCTGCGCTCGACGCTGCGCGCCCGCTACGGCGACAAGGTGCTGACGCCGGTGGTGGCGCCCCCCGGCGGAATGTTGTCCGGCCTGCTGGGCCGCAAATCGGCCGGCGCCGGAGCCCTGGCGTCGCTGGAAGGTGTCGGCGGGCTGCCGGACGAACTGATTTCCGCGCTGGAGACAAGGGCAATTTGGGCCAAATTTGGGTTCTGAAGACGGAATGCCCCGCGCCATTTGGCCCCGGACAATGCGATTGCGGCCGGGGCCTGCTTGCGCGAGACTGTCGTCAGGGGCTGACTAATGAACGACGAGGATCGACCGATGCCACCGCTGATCGCATTTGCTGGCGCCCTGGGTAGTCTGGCCGTGGTCCGCTGGGCGTACCGTACCGCCAAGCGGGTCAACCGGGAATTGGAAGAGGCGCGGCTGGCACGGGTCGCCGAGACCGTCAGTGTCAACGACATTCCGACGCTGCGGCGGGATCCCGCCACCGGCGCCTACCGGCCGGGGTGATGTAGCCAAAGACCCTCGTGTCCCGGACGCGGTGCAGCGTGCAACGCTGCTCCGCAAAGCCGGGACCCATGATGTCGGTGGGGATGTGTGGACCCCGGATCAGCAGCGCATCGCTGCGCGCTGCGCAGCATCCGGGGAACGCCGCTGTAGCGTGGCTACCCCCCAAAAAACACTTGCGCCGGCCTCGGGTGGGGCACCACCCTTGAGGACCGGCGAGCAAGCCTGGAGGACAGTTCGTTGTAACGGACGCTTCAGGGCCTTGCGTTCACGATCCCATCGAGATCGATCACGAACTCCGGCGCGCCATTGCTCGGAAGGCTAATCGTTTGGCCGCCCCGGGGTTCCCGGGATTGCCTTGATTCCCCGCTTCCCCGCCGATACGGTCCGCGCTCTTCTCAGACCCCCTCGCGAGACCGATTCTGACGATGGACGCCATTCCCGCCCACATGCGCCCGGAACGCTCGTTCCAGGGCTTTATTCTGGCTCTGCAGCGGTTCTGGGCCGATCAGGGCTGCGTGATCCTGCAGCCCTATGACATGGAAATGGGCGCCGGCACCTTCCATCCGGCCACCACGCTGCGCGCGCTGGGGCCGCGGCCGTGGAAGGCCGCTTATGTGCAGCCCTCGCGCCGGCCGAAGGACGGCCGCTACGGTGAAAATCCCAACCGGCTGCAGCACTATTACCAGTTCCAGGTGATCATCAAGCCGTCGCCGCCGGACCTGCAGGAGCTCTATCTGAAGTCGCTCGCCGCGATCGGCATCGACTCCGCGCTGCACGACATCCGCTTTGTCGAGGACGACTGGGAAAGCCCGACGCTGGGCGCCTGGGGGCTCGGCTGGGAATGCTGGTGCGACGGCATGGAAGTCAGCCAGTTCACTTATTTCCAGCAGGTCGCCGGCGTCGAATGTTCGCCGGTCGCCGGCGAACTGACTTACGGGCTGGAGCGCCTTGCGATGTATGTGCAGGGCGTCGACCGCGTCTACGATCTCAATTTCAATGGCCGCGAGGGCGCCGAAAAAGTGACCTACGGCGATGTCTTCCTGCAGGCCGAGCAGGAATATTCGCGGCACAATTTTGAACACTCCGACGCCGACATGCTGTTCAGGCAATTTTCCATGGCCGAGGAAGCCTGCAGGAAATATCTCGACGCCGGATGGAAAGACGGCAAGCGCGAAGCGCACCAGATGGCGCTTCCGGCCTTCGACCAGTGCATCAAGGCCAGCCACGCCTTCAACCTGCTCGACGCCCGCGGCGTGATCTCGGTGACCGAGCGCCAGAGCTACATCATGCGCGTGCGCGAACTGGCCAAAGCCTGCGGCGAAGCCTGGGTGCATACCGAAGCGGGCAGGGCGGCGTGATTTTTACCCTCCCCTGGAGGGGGAGGGTCGCTCGCCCATGCATGGGCGAGCGGGGTGGGGTGAAAGTGGTAGCGATATGGCAAGGAAGCCAATCAGCGACTTCAAGCGCAAAACAGCAAACCGGCTGCGCGCAAACACAACGACCGCCGAGCAAATTCTCTGGCGGCATTTGCGAAGACTGGAAGTGAAGGGAAGTCATTTCAGGAGGCAGGTGGTCATCGGACCCTACATTGCCGATTTCGCCTGTCCCGCGGAACGGCTCATCGTCGAGGTCGATGGATCGCAGCACGGAGATGATGAGGGGCTTCGCCGCGACGATATCAGGACGCGCTGGCTGCAATCGGAAGGCTATCGAGTGATACGATTTTGGAACAACGATGTGATGAGCAGGACCGACGCTGTGCTTGAGACCATCCACGACCTCATCACTGTCACCCCACCCCGCCTACCCCAGACGATGCAAGGCATCGTCGGGGTAGGCGACCCTCCCCCTCAAGGGGAGGGTAAGTAAGATGCCCGATCTTCTCCTGGAACTGTTCTCCGAAGAAATTCCCGCGCGCATGCAGGCGAAGGCGGCTGACGATCTGCGCCGGATGGTGACCGACAAGCTCGTCGCCGAGGGCCTGGTCTATGAGGGTGCAAAAGCGTTCGCGACGCCGCGGCGGCTGACGTTGACGGTGCACGGCATTCCCGCGCGCCAATCGGATTTGAAGGAAGAGCGCAAGGGCCCGCGCGTCGGCGGCCCCGACGCGGCGGTGCAGGGCTTCCTGAAAGCCACCGGGCTGAAGTCGCTCGACGAAGCCAAGATCCAGCACGACCCCAAGAAGGGCGATTTCTACATCGCGCTGATCGAAAAGCCCGGCCGCGCCACGCTGGACGTGCTCGCCGATATCCTGCCGGTGATCATCCGCACTTTCCCGTGGCCGAAGCAGATGCGCTGGGGCGAACGCTCCGGCAGGCCCGGCGCGCTGAGCTGGGTGCGGCCGCTGCATGCCATCGTCGCGACCTTCGGGCTCGAAACCGAAACACCCGAAGTGGTGAAATTCGCCATCGACGGCATCGAGGCCGGCCAGACCACCTTTGGTCATCGCTTCATGGCTCCGGCCGCGATCCCGGTGCGCCGTTTCGAGGATTACGAGGCGAAACTGCTGGATGCGAAAGTGGTGCTCGACCCGCAGCGCCGCAAGGACGCCATCCTCACCGACGCCAAAACCCTGGCGCAGGCCCAGAACTTCGAGCTGGTCGAGGACCAGGTGCTGCTCGACGAGGTTTCCGGACTGGTCGAATGGCCGGTCGTGCTGATGGGCTCGTTCGATCCGGAATTCTTGTCGATCCCGGGCGAAGTGATCCGCGCCACGATCCGCAATAACCAGAAGTGTTTTGTGGTGAGCGATCCCAAAACCGGAAAACTCACCAACAAGTTCATCCTCACCGCCAACATCGAGGCCAGCGACGGCGGCAAGGCCATCATCGCCGGCAACGAGCGCGTGATCCGCGCGCGGCTGAGCGACGCGAAGTTTTTCTATGAGACCGATCTGAAGACAAAGCTGGAAGACCGGCTGCCGAAATTCGAGAACATCGTGTTTCACGAAAAGCTCGGCACCCAGGGCGAGCGCATCAAGCGGATCGAGCGGCTGGCGGCAGAGATCGCACCGCTGGTTGGGGCCGATGTCGAGAAAGCCAAGCGCGCGGCGCGCCTCTGCAAGGCGGACTTGCTGACCGAGGTGGTGGGCGAATTCCCCGAGTTGCAAGGCTTGATGGGCAAGTATTACGCGCTGGCGCAGGGCGAAGATGCTTCCGTCGCCGCCGCGAGCGAGGAACATTATAAGCCGCAGGGGCCGACTGATCGCGTGCCCACCGAAGCGGTGAGTGTCGTAGTAGCGCTGGCGGACAAGCTCGACACGTTGGTTGGGTTCTGGGCGATCGATGAGAAGCCGACGGGAAGCAAAGATCCGTATGCGTTGCGCAGGGCGGCGCTTGGGACCATCAGATTGATCGTCGAAAACAGCATCCGTGTTCGCTTGATCCCGGTGACCGATAATCACATATCGGGGTTCGGTAACGCCAAGGGATTGAAGGACTGGAATGGTCGGCAAGTCGAACAGAAATGCATCGACCTTCTCTCCTTCTTTGCCGATCGTCTCAAGGGCCAGTTGCGCGAGCAAGGCGCGCGGCACGATCTTGTCGATGCCGTGTTTGCGCTCGAGGGGCAAGACGATCTGCTGATGGTGGTTCGCCGCGTCGAAGCCCTCGGCAAATTCCTCGATACCGATGACGGCAAGAACCTGCTCGCCGGCACCAAGCGCGCGGCGAACATCCTGCGCATCGAGGAGAAGAAGGACGGCAAGGCCTATGACGGCGAGCCGGATGCCGCGCTCTATTCGCTCGACGAGGAAAAGACGTTGGCGAAAGCGATCGATCAGGTGACGGCGGAAGCCAGCGACGCGGTGGCAAAAGAAGATTTCGCCGCGGCGATGAGTGCGATGGCTAAACTGCGTCCGGCGGTGGATGCGTTCTTTGACAAGGTCAAGGTCAACGACGACGACGCCAAGGTGCGCGAGAACCGCCTGAAGCTGCTGAACGAAATCCGCGCCGCCACGCGGGCGGTGGCGGATTTTTCCAGGATACAGGATTAGCTCGTGCCCCGGACGCAGCGCAGCGCGCCGCTCTTGCGGCGTGGTGCGCTGCTGAGCCGGGGCCCATGCGGCGGTGTTGGTGCCGTGGGTCCCGGCTCTGCGGAGCAGCGTGAAGAACGCTGCACCGCGTCCGGGACACGGACCCCAAATGACGGCGGAGACCCGACGGGCAAATCACTTCCGATTAGCCGAAATCGTGTCAAGTCCCTAGCGAAAAAATATTTCTGTTTTCCAGAAGCTGGGATTGGATTATACAATCAGCCATCCCGTCCCAACCAGAGGGGGCGTTTCGCGAACGTCACGGACGTCGGAGCGGGGTTGCGGTGGACGTGGCGGCGCGCGAGACGGGCGATGCCGATGCGGATGGCGAAGTCGTGTGGTTCCGACACCCCAAAGGCTGGTGTCAAGTTCGCGCTCACGCGCGGGCAACGGTGGCAAAAGTGCAGGGCTCACCGAGGAGAGCGCGTATAAGCCTTCAACCACTGCGCAGGGAAAGCCGGATGCCTCCGCTTCACCTGTATGCTCGTGTGCCGCCTATCTCTACCCCATTGCACACGAGACCGCGGGTGCAGCGCGCACCCGGCTTTCCCTGCACCCTCTGACCGGAGGGTGGAGGAAAATTGATGGCAAACCTCGGGCGAGACGCGCCGCGAGATCGCGAAACTGCGTTTGTTGAATTGAAACGGAATCTGTCATCCGTCGTCCCTGCGAACGCAGGGACCCATACGCCGCGGCTTTACGGCGAGAAGTAGGTGTCAGATATCTTCTGTAACAACGGACGCCGGTGGCTATGGGTCCCTGCGTTCGCAGGGACGACGGATGAGAGATGGTGCGCCAAACTCAGTCGTACCAAAATCAAAAAGCCCCGCCCGGTGGGGGAGACCGGACGGGGCCTTTGATGTCCGGAAAGCGCCGCTGCGGCCGTCCGGACATGTCGTTCAGGCGACTGAACCCTTAATCGACCACCTGAACGATACGGCGGGTGCGCGGTTCGACCAGCACGGTCTGGCCGTTCACCACGGTGTAGCGATACGTGGTCTGGCCGAAGGTCTGCGGCACGTCGTAATAGGTGATGCCGGCTTCCGGCAGCACGCCGCCCACCACCACGCGATCGGGGATGGTGAAGGTCGGCACCCGCTCGCGAATGACATATTCGCGGAAGGCCGGACGCCGATCGACACTGATGCCGTCGGATTCGGTGATGACCACGGTGTTGCCGCGCGCGGCGCCCGTGGTGATTCCGCTCTGCGCCTGCGTCGCGATCGGTGCGCCGATGGCGCCGATGACGGCAGCAACGGCCAATATCCTGTTCCGCATGAGCAACTCCTTCTGGCTGATGCACGCTGGCTTTGCACAGCACGCAATCCGTACCCAATTCGTTGCGCGCGGCATCGTTCCTGGAAAAAGCACGGTTTCCCAGCTGCAGTTTTCGGCAGTTTCCGGAGGTCGCGGAACCCATTGAGGTCACAGGCGTCTCCTATCGTGGAACCCTGCGAGGGGCTAAAATACGGTCGTCGATTCGACCCCCGCCAGCATCACACCGGAGAGATTCATGACCATCACTGCTGCCCATATTCAGCCCATCGTGGCGCTCATAGCTGGCGTGCTGATTCTGATCATGCCGCGCTTCCTCAATTTCGTGGTCGCGATCTATCTGATCTTCATCGGTTTGGCGGGTCTCGGCCTGTTCAAGCTTCTTAAGTAGGGTTCAAACCGGGAACTCGCGCCTTGCGCAGGGCGGCCCAAAGTGGTGTAAGGCGCGCATCTCCCTCCCATCAGCGGATTGTTTGTAAGCCATGGCCAAAGCCGCATCCAAGCTGAAGAAAACCGCAGCGAAATCAAAGCCCTCCTTGCCCGCCCGGGCGAAGGCCGCGCCGCCCGTCAGCGCCCGCAATGCGCTGAAGAAGAGCCCGGCCAAGCCGGCGCCGAAGGCCGCGAAAAAGCCTGCTAACGTCAAGTCGACGGCCAAGCCCGCGGCTGTGGCAAAATCCGGCAAATGGGTGTTCACCTTCGGTGACGGCAAGGCCGAAGGCAAAGCCGGCCTGCGCGACCTGCTCGGCGGCAAGGGCGCCAACCTCGCCGAGATGGCCAATCTCGGTCTGCCGGTGCCTCCCGGCTTCACCATCCCGACCTCGGTCTGCACCTATTTCTACGCCCACGACAAATCCTATCCCGCCGCCCTGAAGACGCAGGTCGAAAAGGCGCTGGACCATGTCGGCAAGCTGACGGGCAAGGCGTTCGGCGATACCAAAAATCCGTTGCTGGTGTCGGTGCGCTCCGGCGGCCGCGCCTCGATGCCGGGCATGATGGACACCGTGCTCAATCTCGGTCTCAACGACAAGACCGTGGAAGCGCTGGCGGAACTCTCGGGCGATCGCCGTTTCGCCTATGACAGCTATCGCCGCTTCATCACCATGTATTCGGATGTCGTGCTCGGCTTCGAGCATCATCATTTCGAGGACATCCTCGATACCTTCAAGGATAGCCAGGGCTACACGCTCGACACCGACCTGACCGGCGACGACTGGGTCGAACTGGTCGGCCGCTACAAGGAAGCGGTGGCGCGCGAGACCGGCAAGGATTTCCCGCAGGATCCGCACGCGCAATTGTGGGGCGCGATCGGCGCGGTGTTTTCATCCTGGATGAACGCGCGCGCGGTGACCTACCGCCGGCTGCACGACATTCCGGAATCCTGGGGCACCGCGGTCAACGTGCAGGCCATGGTATTCGGCAATATGGGCGAGACCTCGGCGACCGGCGTTGCGTTCACCCGCAATCCCTCGACCGGCGAGAGCAAGCTGTACGGCGAATTCCTGATCAACGCGCAGGGCGAGGACGTGGTGGCGGGCATCCGCACGCCGCAGGACATCACCGAATATGCGCGCAAGGAATCCGGCTCCGACAAGGCGTCGATGGAAACCGCGATGCCCGACGCGTTCAAGGAACTGACCAGGTTCTACACGCTGCTGGAAAAGCATTACCGCGACATGCAGGACATGGAGTTCACGGTCGAGCAGGGCAAGCTGTGGATGCTGCAGACCCGCGGCGGCAAGCGCACCGCGAAAGCGGCACTGCGCATCGCCGTCGAACTCGCCAATGAAGGTCTGATCTCGAAGAAGGAAGCGGTGTCGCGGATCGATCCCGCCTCGCTCGACCAGCTGCTGCATCCGACCATCGATCCCGGCGCCAAGCGCGATGTCATCGCCACCGGCCTGCCGGCTTCGCCGGGTGCCGCCTCCGGCGAAATCGTGTTCTCATCCGACGAAGCGGCCAAGCTGCAGGCCGATGGCCGCAACGTCATTCTGGTGCGGATCGAAACCAGTCCCGAAGACATTCACGGCATGCACGCCGCCGAAGGCATCCTGACGACTCGCGGCGGCATGACCTCGCATGCGGCGGTGGTCGCACGCGGCATGGGCAAGCCCTGCGTCTCCGGCTGCGGCTCGATCCGCGTCGATTACGGCCGCGGCACCATGAGCATCGGTACGCGCACCTTCAAGACCGGCGACGTCATCACCATCGATGGATCGCTGGGCCAGGTGCTGGCCGGCCGGATGCCGATGATCGAGCCGGCGATGTCCGGCGAATTCGGCACGCTGATGGGCTGGGCCGATTCCTTCCGCAAGCTCGGCGTTCGCGTCAACGCCGACACCCCCGACGACGCGCGCACCGCGATCAAATTCGGCGGCGAGGGCATCGGGCTGTGCCGCACCGAGCACATGTTCTTCGAGGAAACCCGGATCCGCACCGTGCGTGAGATGATTCTCGCCGAGGACGAACAGACCCGTCGTGCCGCGCTGGCCAAACTGCTGCCGATGCAGCGCGCCGATTTCGTCGAGCTGTTCGAGATCATGAAGGGCCTGCCGGTGACGGTCCGGCTGCTCGATCCGCCGCTGCACGAGTTCCTGCCGCACACCCAGGCCGAGATCGAGGAAGTCGCGCGCGCGATGAACACCGATCCGCGGCGCCTCGCCGATCGCGCCCGCGATCTCGCCGAGTTCAATCCGATGCTCGGCTTCCGCGGCTGCCGCCTCGCCATCGCCTATCCTGAAATCGCCGAGATGCAGGCGCGCGCCATCTTCGAGGCCGCGGTCGAAGCGGAAAAGCGCACCGGCAAGGCGGTTGGTCTCGAGGTGATGGTGCCGCTGATCGCAACCAAGACCGAGTTCGACCTGATCAAGGGCCGGATCGATTCCACCGCGCAGTCGGTGATGAAGGAGACCGGCAAGAAGCTCGCCTATCAGGTCGGCACCATGATCGAGTTGCCGCGCGCGTGCCTGATGGCCGGCGACATCGCCAGGACCGCCGAGTTCTTCTCGTTCGGCACCAACGATCTGACCCAGACCACTTACGGCATCAGCCGCGACGATGCCGCGAGTTTCCTCGGCACCTATGTCGCCAAGGGAATCCTCGAGATCGACCCGTTCATCTCGGTCGATCGCGACGGCGTCGGCGAGTTGGTGAAGATCGGCGTGGCGCGCGGCCGCAAGACCCGCCCCAATCTCAAGGTCGGCATCTGCGGCGAGCACGGCGGCGATCCGGCTTCGGTGGCGTTCTGCCACGAGATCGGGCTGGACTACGTGTCCTGCTCACCCTACCGCGTGCCGATCGCGCGGCTGGCCGCAGCGCAAGCCGCCCTCGGCAAGCCCGTCGCCAGCCAGGCCTGAGGCCTTCGGCGCGGGGACTTATAGAGACGTCGTCATGCCCGGGCTTGTCCCGGGCATCCACGTCTTTGGGCCATGCGTCGAAGCGAAGACGTGGATGGCCGGAACAAGTCCGGCCATGACGATGTGGAACTGCTGCTCCCGTAGTGATGCGGGGACAAAACAATCACACGCGGCCGTTAATTTGTTCATCAACTTCGTTGACGCGACGTTTACCATTTTCGTCGGGCGCCTGTTTACCAAGCTTTTCGAAGCCATTGCGCAACCTGCAACGTTCCCTTGCGTGTATCGCGTCTGCAACCCTGATTAACGCCCCGGCAACCTAAATTCGATACCAACAAAAAAGATCGAATTTTACGGATGTACTGAAATTCGATTTTGTGTGTGTAAGCGTTGCGTGAGCGTAATCGATGTCAGTAGTGCGTAACCGGCCGAAGGGCGCGCGTTTTGCGCCCTTCGGTCTGGGTCTTTGCATCTTCGCATTGATCCCGACCGAGCTAGGATACCAGGATATCGCATCACTGCTGGCAAGGCAGCCCGGTGTCGCCGAACGCTGGCAGAAGCGCGTCTCCTCCGCCGCCAGCAATATCCAGCTCGCCACCTACAGCTTCGGCCGCCCGATCGGCACCGCCACGCCGCAGACCGTGAGCTATCGGCTGGCCCGTCTCGACAATCAGGGCATCGACATCACGGGCTCGGTGACGCGCAATCCGATCGTGCAGGCGCCGCCGCGCTATCAGGTGTCCGATTTCCCGCGGGTCGACCGTACCCTGAAGGGTGACCGCCTCGTCACGGTCACGCCCGAACCGACTGCGCCGGCGCCCGCCGGGGGCGCGCCCGCGCAGGAAGATCCATCGACTTCGAATGCATCCGTCAAGGGCGCCAAAACCGCCGATGCTGTCCCGGATGCCGAGCCTGCAAAACTCGATCCGGAACTCGCGGCCGCGCTGAGCGCGCCGCCGCTGGCGCATTACGATGTTGCGATGTCGCTCGAGGCCCAGCCGCTCGACGAACTGAAAGCCCCGTCCAGCGCCGTTACGGCAGTCGAACCGGCGCCGGCGCGCGACCATTTCTCGTTCAAGACCTCCAGCCTGTTTTTCGGAAGCTCCTCGCTCGGTTCGGCCGAGAGCATGGAGCGCTGGCAACCCGGCGAAGAGCCGATGATCGTGCTGCCGCGTCCGCCCGATCCGGACCTGAAGGTGATGGCGTCGCTGCCGCCGCCGGCCGACGAGCCGTCGAAGGTTGTCGAGAGCGGCGAGAGCATTGCCGCCAAGGGCGAAGTCAATTCCGACAACCAGCGCGTCAAGACACCGGCCGAGCGCCTCGGCCTCCTGGACGAAAAGTCACGCGCCAGGTCGGAAAAATGCCTGACGGAAGTGATCTATTTCGAGGCGCGCGGCGAAGCCGTGCGCGGCCAGATCGCGGTGGCACAGGTGGTGCTGAACCGCGCCTTCTCCGGCAAATACCCCGATACGGTGTGCGGCGTGGTCTACCAGAACAAGCACCGCCATCTCGCCTGCCAGTTCACCTTCGCCTGCGACAACAATCCCGACGTGGTGAAAGAGCCCGACATGTGGGACCGCGCCAGGAAGATCGCCAAAGCGATGCTCGACGGCCAGCTCTGGCTGCCGGAGGTGGCGAAATCGACCCACTACCACGCCTATTGGGTGCGCCCGTCCTGGGTCAGCGAGATGAAGAGAATGTACAAGACCGGCGTGCATACCTTCTACCGGCCGCGCAACTGGGGCGACGGCAGCGAGGCGCCGAGCTGGGGTACCACGGCGCAAACCGCGGAAATCTCGGCGAAGCTCGCCGAAGCCGCGCAAAGCTCCGCCGAGCTGGCCAGCGCGAAGCGCTAGTCGTCATTGCGAGGAGCGCAGCGACGAAGCAATCCAACTTGCTGCGACAGACTGGATTGCTTCGCTGCGCTCGCAGTGACGGCCCTCACGCATCGATATCCAGCGCGACGTCGAAGTTCGGCGCGGAGTGCGTCAACGCGCCGGCCGAGACATAGTCGACGCCGGTCCTGGCGATGTTCGCGATCGAGTCCAGCGTGACGCCGCCGGAGGCCTCGAGCACGACGCGTCCGCTGGCGAAACTCACAGCGTCGGCCAGCGTGGCCATATCCATATTGTCCAGCAGCACCACGTCGGCGAGGCCGCTGTCGAGCACCTCGCGCAACTGTGTCAGCGTATCGACCTCGATCTCGACCTTGACGAGGTGTCCGATGTGGGCCCGCGCACGCTCGAGCACCGGCCGCACGCCGCCGGCGACCGCGATGTGGTTGTCCTTGATCAGGATCGCATCGTCGAGCCCGAAGCGGTGATTGAAGCCGCCGCCGCAGCGCACCGCGTATTTCTCCAGCGCGCGCAGCCCCGGCGTGGTCTTGCGGGTGCAGCAGATCCGCAACTTGGTGCCGGCGGTACGGCGCACGTAATCCGATGTCAGCGTGGCGATGCCGGAGAGCCGGCCGACGAAATTCAAGGCGGTGCGCTCGCCGGCCAGCATGGCGCGCGCCGGCCCCGAAATCGTCAGCACGTGCACACCCGACGCGACGGTCTCGCCATCGCGAAAATGCGCCTCGATGCCGATATCCGGCGACAGCTTTTGGAACGTGGCAACCGCCAGCGGCAATCCGGCAATGATGCCCGACTGCCGCGCGATCAGGATGGCGTGCGCCATGGTCGCCTCCGGAATGGTGGCGATCGAGGTGATATCGCCGGCGCGGCCGAGGTCCTCGTCGAGGGCGCGCTGCACGGCCTCGTCGATGGCGAGCGGCGACAGAAAGGCTTCCGGATTGAGCAGTGAGGCGGGTGTTGTCACGAAGGGTACTCCAATCAGGCGGTGATCTGCTGCGGGATTCGCGGCGCGGCGTCCGTCCTCCTCCCCGTTCCCGCGCGGGGACGACATTGAACTCAGTTCTTCAGATTGATCATCCGCTCGACCGAACGCCGCGCCCGCTCGGCAATCACGGGATCGACGGTGACCTCCTCACGCAGGTAGATCAGGCTGTCCAGAATCTTCGGCAGCGTGATCCGCTTCATGTGCGGGCACAGATTGCACGGCCGCACCATTTCGACGCCGGGCAGTTCGGCCCTGACATTGTCCGCCATCGAGCATTCGGTGATCATCACCACGCGCTTTGGACGATTGCTGCGAACCCAGTTGATCATGTGCGCGGTCGAGCCGGTGAAGTCTGCCTCCGCCAGCACGTCCGGCGGGCATTCCGGATGCGCGATGATCTGCACCGAGGGATCGGCCTCGCGATAGGCGCGCAACTCGTCGCCGGTAAAGCGCTCGTGCACCTCGCAGGCGCCCTTCCAGGCGATGATCTTGACGCTGGTTTTCGACGCGACATATTTCGCCAGATACTGGTCCGGCAGAAAGATCACGCTCGGCGCACCCAGGCTCTCCACCACCTCGACCGCGTTGGACGAGGTGCAGCAGATATCGACCTCCGCCTTGACGTCGGCCGATGTGTTGACGTAGGCGACCACGGGCACGCCCGGAAAACGCTCGCGCAACAGCCGCACGTCGGCGCCGGTGATGCTCGATGCCAGCGAGCAGCCGGCGCGCTGGTCCGGGATCAGCACCGTCTTGTGCGGGTTCAGGAGCTTCGAGGTCTCGGCCATGAAGTGCACGCCGCACTGCACGATGATGCTGGATTTCACCTTGGTGGCTTCGATCGCCAGCTGCAGCGAATCGCCGCCGATATCGGCGACGCAATGGAAGATCTCCGGCGTCTGGTAGTTATGCGCCAGGATCACCGCGTCGCGCGTCTTCTTCAGCTCGTTGATCGCCTGGACATAGGGCGCCATGAACGGCCACTCGGCCGGCGAGATCACCTTCTTCACGCGCTGATAGAGATGCGCGGTGTTCCGTTCGACCTCGGGCGTCCATTCCAGCGATGGCACCGGCAGCGCCCGGGCCCGCTCGCCGGCGGTCACGCGGCTGCGCGCCTGGGCGGCGGGATGGCCGTGGACCGGGCTTCCGAAATCCTCAGGACCGTAGATTCCAGCGATCGGCATGGGGGCCTCCCTTTGTGATCAATATATACTCAATATGAGCATATATGGGTTCTGAGAAATCCGGCCACGAGAGGCCGGCGTTTTCGAAAGCGGCGTAACGTTTAGTTCGGACCGAACCCCCACCGCGCAGAGCGTTCGGCTCGTCCCGGGGAAATCACCTTATTCTCATTGCGAGCAAAACAAACATAGCATCCCTTTCATGCCATCGCCAGATGTCCGGACGGCCAATTCTTCATTTCTGCCCGACGCGATTCGCATCGCTGCAATGCAGGGCGTGATTTTCCGGATCGGGCGATTGGGGTTTTCATGCGAATGCATTAACTCCGTGTCATGAGCTCGCCGGCCTCGCCGGTTCGAAGCCGATCATCGGAGGAATTACATGACGACCAGCGCAGCCGACCTCCGCCCTTCCCAAGGCATCGGCTGGCGGACGCCGCTGGTAATCATCATCTGCGGTTGCGCGATCGCGCTGCTGAGCTTCGGGCCGCGATCCAGCGTCGGCTTTTTCATTCAGCCGATGGGCCGGGATCTTTCCTTGGGCCGCGACGTCTTCGGCCTCGCGCTGGCGCTGCAAAACCTGTTGTGGGGGCTGGGCCAGCCCGTTGCCGGTGCGATCGCCGACCGCTTCGGTGTCATGCGCGTGATGGTTGTCGGCGCGCTGCTGTATGCCGGTGGCCTGTTGATGATGCGCTATGCCACCACGCCGCTGTCGCTGGATATCAGTGCCGGCGTCCTGATCGGCTTTGGGCTTTCCGGCTGTTCGTTCAACCTCGTGCTCTCGGCCTTCAGCAAGCTGCTGCCGACCGAAAAGCGCGGCATCGCGCTCGGCGCCGGCACCGCCGCCGGGTCGTTCGGGCAGTTCCTGTTCGCGCCGTTCGGCGTCGCGCTGATCGACAATTTCGGCTGGCAGTCGGCGCTGATCGTGTTCGCGGGCCTGATGCTGCTGATCCTCCCGCTGTCGCTGGCGCTGGCGACCCCGCCCGCGACATCAGCCAATGTGCCTGTCGTGGAACAGCAGTCGTTCAGGACGGCGCTGGCCGAAGCGTTCGGCCATCGTTCCTACGTTCTGCTGGTGCTGGGTTTCTTTACCTGCGGCTTCCAGCTCGCCTTCATCACCGTGCATCTGCCGGCCTATCTGTCCGACCGCGGTGTCACCGCGCAAACCGGCGGCTGGGTGATCGCCGCCATCGGCCTGTTCAACATCATCGGCTCGCTGGGCGTCGGCTGGCTGCAGAACCTATTTCCCAAGCGTTACATCCTGTCGGTGATCTATCTCACCCGCGCGCTGTCGATCGTCGCCTTCATCTCGTTCCCGATCACCACCTTTTCGGCGATCGCGTTCGGCGCCGTCACCGGGCTGACCTGGCTGTCGACGGTGCCGCCGACCTCGGCGCTGGTCGCGCTGATGTTCGGCACCCGCTGGTTCGCCACGCTCTATGGATTTGCCTTTGTCAGCCATCAGGTCGGCGGTTTCCTCGGCGTATGGCTCGGCGGCATCGTGTTCGAGCAGTTCGGGTCCTACACGCCGATCTGGTGGCTTTCGGTGCTGTTCGGCGTGCTGTCGGCGCTGATCAACCTGCCGATCGTCGAGGCGCCGGTGGCGCGCCCAGTTGCGCAACCGGCCTGATGAGGTAAACATCCCCGATCAAGAGTTTGGGGAGAGTTTACGTTGGCAACGTTCAAGGCGATCAGGATCGACAAGGCGGAAAAGGGCACCACCGCCGCGCTCACGCAATTCGACGAAGCCGAATTGATGGAAGGCGACGTCACGGTCGCCGTCGAATATTCGACGCTTAACTACAAGGACGGCCTGGCCGTCACCGGCAAGGCGCCGGTGGTGCGGCGTTTTCCGATGATCGCGGGCATCGACTTCGCCGGGACCGTCGCGCAGTCGTCGCATCCGGCGTGGAAGGCCGGCGACAAGGTGGTCTGCACCGGCTGGGGCATGGGCGAGACCCATCTGGGCAGCTACGCCGAAAAGGCGCGAGTCAAGGGCGACTGGCTGGTGCGGCTGCCCGAGGGAATGTCGCCACGCGACGCCATGGCGATCGGTACCGCCGGCTTGACCGCCATGCTCGCGGTGCTGACGCTGGAAAAGCATGGCCTGACCCCCGGGGATGGCCCCATCGTCGTCACGGGCGCCGCGGGCGGCGTCGGCTCGGTCGCCACCGCCCTGCTGGCGAAACTCGGCCACCACGTCATCGCCTCGACCGGCCGGATGTCGGAAGCCGGTTACCTGAAGGGCCTCGGTGCGGCCGAGGTGATCGACCGCGCGGAGCTGTCGGGACCGGCCAAGCCGCTGGCCAAGGAGCGCTGGGCGGGCGGCATCGACAGCGTCGGCTCGACCACGCTGGCCAACCTGCTCTCGATGACGAAATACCGCGGCGCCATTGCCGCCTGCGGCCTCGCGGCCGGCATGGACCTGCCGTCCTCGGTGGCGCCGTTTATTTTACGTGGAGTGTGCCTTCTCGGCATCGATTCCGTGATGTGCCCGATCGAGCTGCGCAGGGTTGCCTGGAGCCGCCTCGCCAGCGATCTGGATCATGGGAAACTTGCTGAAATTACTCATGAAATTGGGTTGGATGAAGTCATCGCCGCCGGCGCGAAAATCCTCGCCGGCCAGGTCCGCGGTCGAATCGTGGTAAAGATTCTCTAATGGCGTTCAGACTTTACCAACCAAGCTGCTCCAATGTTGCCACGGTTGGTATGGTAAGCAGCGGGTAAAGAGTGATCAGGCGGTTACCCGCGGCTCAAGGTCAGGTTCGGAGTTGCAGCATGCTTGCGCGTTTCGTGTTGGGGGTTGTCGCGGCTGGTGCGGTCATCGCGCCCGCCCTGGCCGGGCAGATGAATGCCGATGAGGCCCGCAGATTTGTAGCCGGCAAGGTTTTCGCCTTTACCTGCTTCGACGGCACCCGCGGCTCCGGCCGTATCCTTGACGACATGGGGGCGGCTGGCGCCGTGCAGTTTTCCGGCGCCACCCGGGTGCGCCACATGCGGCTTCCCGGCAATACGCTGCAGGTTCGTGGCCAGGCCGTCTGCGCCTCGATCAAGGGTATTCCGTTCGAGCCCTGCTTCAATCTCGAGAAGAAAGACGAGCGCAGCTTCCGCGGTTCGGTCTCGGGCATGGGGTTCGCCTATTGCGATTTCCGCCATCAGGGCGCGGCCCAGATGCTGATGGCCCGCGCGGTGGCCCGGCCCCGCTCGCTGCACGCACCGGCCAACGCCCGCTCGGCGGACGCATCGCGCAGCGACATCACGGCGAGCGTCGAAACCCCGAAGGTCGAGAGCGCCAAGCTCGAGCCGGTCAAATCCGCGGCCACTTCGGAAACGGCGAAGTCCGAAGGCGCCGCCGAACTGCGCCGCTCGACCGACTGATACGTCACCGGCGTCATCCATCGCGCCTTCAGGTTCGCCGCCCGGTTGGTTGCCGGGACGCCGACGGCACCCTGCTGCACGTCATGCCGTAGTCATACGGAGCGACGTTTTCATCCGTTAGTAGCGACTCCCGAGCCATTTTTGTCCATCTTCGGCAGGCTGTGGGGGCGGCCCAAAAAAACTGGGTGCTAGAATGTCGCTGTATTTTTTCCGGATTAGCCATGGCCGCTATTCGGGCGCTTCCGATCTCGGAACTGAATTCGAGAGCCGCGAAGACGCCTGGGCCGAGATGACCAAGGTCTGCGGCAATCTGCTCGGCGGCATCTCACGCAGTCTCAAGCAAAATGCAGAATGGCGCATGGAGCTGCTGGACGAAGCCAAGAACCCGGTATTTCGAGTCCGCCTGGTGGCGGAGTCGGTGGGGTAGATCCAGCGCGCTGCGGCGACGGCCTTTTTCGCCATCGCTTTAGCGACTTTCCCGTCTCAGCGGCGCATTTCCGGCCCTGACCGTTCTCCCGTAGTTTTGCGGGGACGAAAATTTATATTCATGAGAGGCCTTCAAGGTCTTTCTCGATCGAGAGCAATCGTCGCTCTCATTCAAATGCAATTTCAGTCTCCTTTTGCGCCAATGAGCGGATCAACGTGAGAATTATATGGTGATCCGCCCCGATCGATATTCTCTTGCGCGTTGTGGCAAGATTTGAGTGGGGTGTCGTTGCGCGGTCTAAGTCACTGCTAACGCAAGTCAGATAATGTGTTGTTGACGCTTGACATGGTCGCGGTCGGAGAAAATCGACAGAGCACGCTGACATCATAGAGACATCACCCTGAAGCTCTGAGCTGCGCTGAAAGCGCGGCGGACATTTCATCCTCAGAGCATGAAAATCTCATCGTTCGCAACCAGACGAAGAACCCCTTTCTGCAATCACACCAATCCGGAGAACACGAATGTCGATTGATCGTCGAATGCTGTTGCGTGGCGCGCTGGCCTGCGCCTGCTGCGCCAAGGCGGGGCTAGCCATGGCATCGGACGCGCCGGCGCATGGCGGCGCGGCAGTGGCTCACTGGAGCTACGAAGGCGACGGCAATCCCGAGAAGTGGGGCGAGCTGCAATCCGATTTCAAGATGTGCCAGCTCGGTCTGGAGCAAACCCCGATCGACCTCGGCAACGGCATCAAGGGCGACGTCGGTTCGGTCGATTATGATTACAAGCCGCTGCCACTCCGCATCATCAACAACGGCCATACGATCCAGTTCAACGCCGATCCCGGCAGCGCCTGCGTCATCGGCGGCGCGCGTTATGAACTGCTGCAGTTTCATATGCATCACCCGAGCGAGCACCTGCTGGCGGGAAAAGGCTTCGATCTGGAATGCCACTTCGTGCACAAGTCTGGCGCCGGAGCGCTCGCGGTGACCGGCGTGTTCATCCGGCCGGGTGCGGCGAACACGGCCCTGAAGGCATTCTTCGAGCAGATGCCAGCCAAGGCGGGGCCGGAGGTCAAGGTTGCGGGCTCGATCGATATCGCGGGCATTCTGCCGAAGGCAGGCGGCTATTTCCGTTACATGGGTTCGCTGACGACGCCTCCCTGTTCGGAAGGCTTGACGTGGACGGTCCACAAGGAGCCGGTCGAGGCGTCGGTCGAGCAGATCCAGAAGTTCGCCGCACTGTTTCCCAAAAACGCCCGTCCGATTCAGCAGCGCAATCGCCGCTTCGTGATCGACGCGTCCTGATCTCCTAGATTCTCGAAATTGAAGGAATAGCACTGTGAGCCAGTCTTCATCATCCGCCAGCGTCGCGTCGTCCGGCCTGTTCGGATTCTTCACCAACCGCAAAATCAACACCAAGATCGCGATCGGATTTGCCTGTATCCTCACCATAACGGGCGTGATTTCCGCCATTTCCTATCTGGAGTTCGGGAAAATCGATCGGGACTTCTCCGACTACTCGCGAAAAGTGACCAATGGTGCCGTCATCAGTGACATCGATCGACAGTTCCTGGCGTTCCGGCGCTATGCCGGTGAGGTCTCGGAAAATATCGAGGAGAACTTCGCCGCCGCTGACAAGACTCGCAAGATCGTGCGCGAGCGTCTCGACCAGGCATTGAAAAGCATCAAGGATCCCCAGCGTCTTGCGAAGGTGAAGGAGATGTCCGATCAGTTCGATATCTATTCAAAGAATTTCGACAAGGTCGTGCCGATGCAGCGTGAGCAGGCAAAACTCGTGAAGGATGTGCTCGATCCGATCGGACAGAAGTTGCGTCTCGATCTGGAGCGGTTGCAGAAGAACGCTGCCGCCCAGGCCGGCAACAGCAATACGGTGATCCTTGCCGGCGAGGCCATCAAACTGCTCATGCAGGTGCGCCTCAGTTCCGACAAGGCTCTTGCTCGCCATGACGAGGCCTTCGTCAAGGTCGCCGAAGTCGCGTTCGTGGATATGAAGCGTGTTCTGGCGTCATTCGATGCGGCGATCATCAATCCTGACGTACGCAAGCAATTCGATGAAATCAGGTCGAACGCCGACAAGTTCCACGATGCCTTCGTCAAGGCCATGCACGACTCCAAGGAAATTGGCGGGCTCATGAACGGCGAGATGCGAAAAGCTGCCCGTGTGATCGCCGCCGATGCCGCTTCAATCAAGGACAGCGTGGTCGCCGAAGAACACAAGATCGAGCAGGAGGTAACCAGCCTGATTGCGTGGGCCAACACGATGATTGTCTGGGTTGCGGCCGGCAGCCTGGTGCTCGGCATGGTGCTCGCATGGCTGATTGGACGGGCGATCTCCAGGCCGGTGGTCGGGCTTTGCGCCGGGATGCGCGAACTCGCCGAAGGCAATTTCCAGGTCGTGCTGCCCGGTCTCGGTCGTGGCGACGAGGTTGGGGACATGGCGCAGGCCGTCGAGACCTTCAAGGTGAAGGCCGAGCAGAAGGCCCGCGACGAGGCAGAAGCCAAGATGAAGCAGGATCAGATCGCGGCGCAGCAGCGCAAGGCCGATATGATCAAGCTCGCCGATGGCTTCGAAAGCGCGGTCGGCGAGATCATCGAAACCGTATCCTCGGCTTCGACCGAACTCGAGGCTTCTGCCGGTACGCTCACATCCACCGCCGATCGTGCCCAGGAACTGACGACCGCCGTCGCTGCCGCTTCCGAGGAAGCTTCCACCAATGTGCAGTCGGTGGCCTCCGCCACCGAGGAACTGTCATCCTCGGTCAACGAGATCAGCCGCCAGGTCCAGGAATCCTCGCGGATGGCCAACGAGGCCGTTCACCAGGCCCGCACCACCAACGACCGGGTCGGCGAACTGTCGAAGGCGGCCGCCCGCATCGGCGACGTGGTCGAACTGATCAACACCATCGCGGGCCAGACCAACCTGCTGGCGCTCAATGCCACGATCGAGGCGGCGCGCGCCGGCGAGGCCGGTCGCGGCTTTGCCGTCGTGGCTTCCGAAGACAAGGCGCTGGCCGAGCAGACCGCCAAAGCGACCGGCGAGATCGGCCAGCAGATCAGCGGCATCCAGGCTGCGACCCATGAATCGGTTGACGCCATCAAGGAGATCAGCGGCACCATCGAAAG
>NZ_JAURXB010000174.1 GCF_030654605.1 Bradyrhizobium sp. | reverse complement strand
CTCGCTAATATGTCGGGGCAAGCCTCAAAAGGAAACCAGATCAAAGATGGCCAAGGCAGTTACTGAAATTCGCTCGCTGGCGCGCAGCCACACCAGGACGGCGCTCAAAGTCCTGGTCGGCGTCATGCGATCGGAAGACGCTACGCCGGCGGCGCGGGTGTCCGCGGCCAACGCCATTCTGGATCGTGGCTGGGGCAAGGCGCCGCAGGCAATCCAGGATGGCGGCGACGGCTTGCGGGAACTGATCCATAAAATCGAGCGTATCATTGTCCACCCTGAAAATTCCCACAGCTAGCATCTTCGAGCCGCTCTTGGCACCGTCGCGCTACAAGGGCGCGTATGGGGGGCGCGGCTCGGGAAAATCCATCAGATAGGAGCGGGAACGTTCCGCTCCTTCCGAGATTGCGACACCCGCCCGGTGGCCTGCTGGCCACCGGGCTTTTTTTTGCTTTTGGGGGGATGCGGGTGATATCCAGCATTTGGCCTTCTGTTGCCCCAAGCTGGATCGCCTAGGTCAATACCTTTGCTGGCCGGCCATCGACGCAAGACGTGCCCCGGGGATGAGCGCATTGGACAATGCCCTTCGTTCCGTCTGCACCATGGCTTGCTGCGCAGCAAAACGAGACCGTCGCAAATAGTTCATGCGTGGCCTATACTTGATCGCCTCGGTAGTATTGAAATCGTTCCTGGAGATACCTCTCCTTGAAATCGGAGCTTTTGGCATGAAGACCGCCCGTTTTTTCCTGACGTTGCTCGTGCTGTTGCTGGCGGCGCCGTTGCAATTTGCCAAGGCGGCTGACGTCATCTGTTACAACTGCCCACCGGAATGGGCGGACTGGGCCTCAATGCTCAAGGCCATCAAGACCGATCTCACCTACGATATCCCCCATGACAACAAGAATTCCGGTCAGGCGCTGGCGCAGATTCTGGCCGAAAAGAGCAATCCGGTCGGCGATATCGGCTATTTCGGTGTCACTTTCGGCATGAAGGCAAAGACGCAGGATGCGCTGGAGCCTTACAAGCCGGCAAAGTGGGAGCAGGTTGCCCCCGGTTTGAAGGATGCGGACGGCTACTGGACCACGATTCACTCCGGCACCCTTGGCCTGTTTGTCAACAAGGACGCGCTCGGCGGTAAACCGGTGCCCGCTTGCTGGAAGGACCTCCTGAAGCCGGAGTACAAGGGTATGGTGGGCTATCTCGACCCGTCGTCCGCCGCTGTCGGATATGTCGGCGCCGTCGCGATCAACATGGCGCTCGGTGGTACCGCGGCCAATTTCGATCCCGCCATCAGCTTCTTCAAGGCGCTGAGGAAGAACGATCCAATCGTACCCAAGCAGACATCCTATGCCCGCGTGGTTTCCGGCGAAGTGCCGATCCTGCTGGACTATGATTTCAACGCCTATCGCGCCAAATACTCCGAAAAGGGCAATTTTGAATACGTGATACCGTGCGAGGGGTCCGTAGTGTTTCCCTACGTCGCCGGCCTCGTCAAGAACGCGCCGAACAAGGACAAGGCCAAAAAGGTGCTGGACTATCTCCTGTCCGACAAGGGGCAGGCGATCTGGACCAACGCCTATCTGCGCCCGGCACGCCCGATCGAATTGCCCGAGGCCGTCAAAAAGAAGTTTCTGCCGGATAGCGACTACGCGCGTGCGAAGAGTGTTGACTGGGGCCAGATGGAATCCGTGCAAAAAGGTTTCGTAGACCGCTATCTCGCCGAGGTCCGCTGATGCACTATGGGGCCCTGCATTAGGGGCGCCCTTTCTCCATGCCGCATAGATACTTCGTCTGGCTGTGCCTGCTGCCGCTCGCCGTGTTGACGGTGGCGTTCTTTCTGCTGCCGATGGCAAGGCTGGTAGTGACCGGAGCCGAAGGCCCGCAAGGGTTGGCCGGATACCTGGCCATCCTGGTCGAACCGCGCTATCGCGCCACACTGATCAACACGGTTCTGCTGGCAGCGGCCACCACGGTCGTGACGCTTGTCGTTGCGACGGTGGCGGGAATGTTCCTGCAACGTCATCGCTTTCCCGGCCGCGCCGTGCTGATCGCGATGCTGACCTTTCCGCTGGCGTTTCCCGGCGTGGTCGTTGGATTTCTGATTATCCTGCTCGCGGGACGTCAGGGCCTGATCGGCGATCTCTCGAACCGCATGTTCGGCGAGAAGCTGGTCTTTGCCTATTCGATCTTCGGGCTTTTCCTCGGTTACCTCTATTTCTCGATCCCGCGCGTCATTCTAACCATCATGGCCGCGGTCCAGAAACTTGATGTCGGCCTGGAGGAGGCCGCGCGTTCGCTCGGCGCGGGTCCCTGGGCCGTGCAGCGTGATGTGGTGCTGCCGGCGCTTGGGCCTGCGTTCGTGGCCTCGGGTGCGATCGCCTTTGCAACCGCAATGGGCGCATTCGGTACCGCGTTCACGCTTGCGACCAATATCGACGTGCTGCCGATGCTGATCTACACCGAATTCACACTTGCCGCGAATTTCGCAACGTCGGCGGCCCTGTCGGTCGGGCTTGGAATCATTGCCTGGGCCATCCTGGCGCTTGCGCGCTCGTTCAGCGGCAGCACCGTCGCGGCGGCCGGATAAGTCCATGCGCGATCGCCTGATCTTCACCGGCCAGCTCCTGTTTACCCTGCTCGTTGCCGCATTCCTTGTGGTGCCCGCTATCCTGTCGATTTCCGCCGGGGTCACGGTGAATTACTTTCGCGGGATATCCTCGGGCGTGACGTTGCAGTGGGTATTTCAGGTCTGGGAGCTCTATGCCGGCACCATCCTGCTGTCGTTCGTGGTCGCATTCGCAACCCTCGTGTTGACGCTGGTCGCCGGCGTTCCCGCAGCCTATGCATTGCACGTGCGGGGAGGGCGTCTTTCGCGAATCATCGAGGAAGTCATCACGCTGCCGCTGGCGATCCCCGGGCTCGCGATCGCGCTGGCGCTGCTGTTCACCTATCAGGGGTTCGGCGATTTTCGCCGCTCGTGGTTGTTCATCCTCACCGGCCACGTCATCTACACGATGCCGTTCATGGTGCGGTCCGTGATGGCGGTGTTCGCGACGATCGATATCAAGACCCTCGACGAGGGGGCGGCATCGCTGGGCGCCACGCCTTGGCGGCGCTTTCGCGACGTGATCGTTCCCAATGCGGTACCGGGAATACTTGCTGGTTCCTTGATGGTCGTTACGCTCTCGCTCGGCGAATTCAATCTGACGTGGATGCTGCACACGCCTCTCACCAAGACGTTGCCGATTGGTCTTGCCGACAGCTATGCGTCGATGCGGCTGGAAGTGGCATCGGCCTATACGCTGATTTTCTTTGTCATGATCATTCCGCTTCTTGTGGCGATGCAGATGTTTGCCGATCAGGAGCAGAAAAGATGAGTGTACCGGCCGGACATGGCGCATCGGTGCGCATCGAGACCTGCGGCAAGACGTTTGCCGACGGCACGCGCGCGCTTGAGCCCGCTACACTCGACATCGCGCGCGGCGAAACGCTGGTGCTTCTCGGCCCGTCCGGCTGCGGTAAAACCACCATGCTGCGCATCATCGCCGGACTGGAATTGCCGGATGCCGGGGGGCGGGTGTTGTTCGACGACAACGACATGACGTCGGTACCGATCGAACGGCGCAACGTCGGCATGGTATTCCAGTCCTACGCGCTCTTTCCCAACATGAGCGTGGCTGACAATATAGGTTATGGTCTCAAAATCAGAGGTATGGCGAGGCAGGAGCGCGCGGCGCGGGTTGCCGAGCTGGTGGCGCTGACCAATATATCGGGGCTTGAGAACCGCCGGGTCGATCAGCTCTCTGGCGGCCAGCGCCAACGCGTCGCGCTGGCGCGCGCGGTGGCGATCCGGCCGGGTATCCTGCTGCTCGACGAACCTCTGACCGCGCTCGACGCCGCGCTTCGCGATCGGCTGCGTGGCGAACTCAACCGCCTGCTGCGCTCACTCGGCATCACCACGATCTATGTCACGCACGATCAGTCCGAAGCCATGGAGCTGGGGGACCGTATCGTCGTCATGCAGAAGGGGACGATTGCCCAGATCGGCACGCCGCGCGAGATTTATTTCAAGCCGAAGAATCGCTTTGTGGCGGAATTCATTGGTGCCGCGAACATCATCGAGGCACCGGTTGAGAACGGTGACCTTGTGCTACCCGGCGGACGGCAACCTATCGGCGGCGAGGCCAGCCAGACGACCGCGGTGGCCATGATTCGTCCCGAGACGATCCGGATCGTCGAGGAGGGAGCTGCGCCGCTCTCGGGGACCATCGACAGCGTGAGCTTCGTCGGCGACCGGCAGCGGATGCTGGTCAGCGGTGCGTCCGATAAAGTTCTCACCGTCGATGCCCCGAACACCGTCAAGGCCCAGGCGGGCGAACGGATCGGACTTTTGATCGCTGCGGAGGTGGTCCGTCTGTTGCCGCCGGAAAACCGAGGATGAGCCGATGACCCAGAGACCGGTTCTCATCGCGCAGATTTCCGATCTGCACATCAAAGCCCCGGGCCAGCTGGCCTACGGACGCGTCGATACTGCAGTGGCGCTTGAACGTTGTGTGGCCGCCCTGAATGAATTCAGGCCGAGGCCAGACCTCGTGGTAATCTCCGGAGACTTGGCCGATACACCGACGGTTGAGGAATATGAACACCTCAAACGTCTGCTGGCGCGGCTTGAATTGCCCTTCGTCAGTATTCCCGGCAATCACGATTCGCGCGAGATGATGCGCGTGGTGTTTCCGCAGGCCCGTGCCTTGCGAGCGGGGCCGCTCAATCAAAAAATTGAAATCCGGGAACTCGATCTTGTGCTGCTGGATTCCAGCGTGCACGGCAAGCCGCATGGCGAACTCGATGCGCCGACCTTGCAATGGCTCGAGGAGGCTCTGGCTGTCTCGCCGGAGCGGCCGGCACTGTTGTTCCTGCACCATCCGCCGTTCAGGGCGGGGATATGGCACATGGACCGGCAGAACCTCGTCAATGCCGGAGAACTGGCGCTGCTCGTCAGGCGCCATCCACGCGTCCAGCTGATCGCCACAGGACACGTTCATCGCGCAGCTCTGACCATGTTTGCCGGGGTCCCAACTACGATCTGTCCTGCGCCCAATCACGCGGTCGATCTTGACTTGGCGCAACTGCGGCAGCCGTCGTTCAAGGTCGAGCCGCCGGCCTTTCATATCCACAGCTGGTTTGCCGGAGAGGGCTTCGGCAGCGTGGTGACGCATCAGGTTTCGATCGGCCAATACGACGGGCCGCATCCGTTTTTCGGACCGGACGGGAAGCTGCTATAGTAGAGCAGGCGACCGAGCCGTCGTCCTGTACAGGCCGCATGAGTTGACTTTGAAACTCGGCCGGCTGCAAATGTCGGCAACGAATTTGCAGAAGGAAACATCATGGCTGACGCCTGGATCATCGACGCATGCAGAACGCCGCGAGGCATCGGCAAGGCCGGCAAGGGCGCGCTGGCAGGCATTCACCCGCAGCAACTCGGAGCGGCCGTGTTGCGGGCGCTGGCCGACCGTACCGGGATCGATACCGCCGACGTCGAGGATATCGTGTGGGGCACCAGTTCCCAGCGCGGTCCGCAGAGCGGCGATCTCGGCCGGATGTCGGCGCTCGACGCGGGCTATGACGTTCGCACCAGCGGCGTCACGCTCGATCGATTCTGCGGATCCGGCATCACCAGCGTTAACATGGCGGCCGCCTCCATCATGTCTGGATCCGAGGATCTGGTGATCGCGGGTGGCACCGAGATGATGTCGATGGAAGGCCGCCGTGGCGAAGGGCCGTTGATGATGGACGCCGGCAATCTGCGCCTGCGCGCCAGGCATCCGCAGTCGCATCAAGGCGTCTGCGCCGATGCCGTCGCAACGCTCGAAGGCATTACGCGGCGGGATGTCGACAGGCTGGGGTTCGAGAGCCAGCAGAAGGCGGCTGCAGCCATCGAGGCCGGCTATTTCGACAAGAGCCTGGTTCCCGTTTATCGCGAAGACGGCAGCCTTGCGCTCAACCGGGAGGAGTATCCGCGGCCGCAGACCACGCTCGAAGGGCTGGCCGGTCTAAAGCCCGCCTTCACGGCGGTGGCGGACTATCCGCTCGATGACAAAGGCACCACCTACCGCAACCTGATCCTGCAAAAGTATCCCGACCTCGAGATCGATTTCATGCATCACGCCGGCAATTCATCCGGTGTCGTCGACGGCTCGGCGGCGATCCTGCTGGCATCGCCCAGCTACGCCAGGGCCCACGGCCTGAAGCCGCGCGCACGTGTCGTTGCGATGGCAAATATGGGCGACTCTCCCACGTTGATGCTCAATGCCCCGGTCCCGGCGGCGCGCAAGGTGCTGGCCAAAGCGGGGCTCACGCTGGATGATATCGATCTTTTCGAAATCAACGAGGCCTTTGCGGTCGTGACCGAGAAGTTCATCAGGGATCTCGAACTCGACCGCGGCAAGGTCAATGTCAACGGCGGGTCGATTGCTCTGGGTCATCCCATCGGCGCAACCGGCTCGATCTTGATCGGCACCATTCTCGATGAACTGGAGCGACGTGACCTCAGGCGCGGCCTGGTGACCATGTGCGCCGCGGGTGGTATGGCGCCCGCGATCATTATCGAGCGCTTATAGCTGGCGAGTGCGTGGCGCGGCTGGCGTGAACGCCGGCCGCGGTGCTCGACTTTATCATCCCGAGATCACTCCAGTTTGGCCAGCTTCCGGTAGGTCGCGACCGTTTCCCTTATCAATCGCTTTTCGCGCTTGCGGCTCAGAAATTGCCAAGGCACCCGGACGCCCTCACGCTCCAGAGCGACCGCGAGCGAATGGCCTCTTGCATCGTCGTTCAACTGTCCGAGGGCTTTTTGCGCCTTACGCAAGTATTTCAGCGCCGTCTGCTGCCGAGAGAATTTCCTGTTCGTAAACAGGTCTTCGAAAGATCCGATCGAGTAGGACAGTTTCTTGTTCAGCAGACGCAGCCGATGCCGTTTTGCCGTGTCCATTTTCGGCAGCTTGCGGCTCTTCTTCAGCAACTTCTCCTGCCATCGCCTCAGTTTGCGGAGGCTAAAGGCCTCAATCGGAGAAGCGCGTTTCAGCGCGGCCCGTTTGCCTCTCCTGATCGACCAAGGTCCACGCTCGATCCAGTCGGATGTGCTTTTGACCAGGCGCCGATATCTGACTGACCGGAGCGCGCGCGCCAGATCTCGGTGGGCTTCGGCGCGCTTCGCGGTCCAGGCCCGATAATGGGGTATTGCTTGCGGTCGGCGTTTGTCGATTTTCTTAAGCCGTTCTATCGCGACGTCCAGATCTCGCATGACGCCCAGATGGGCGTTCAGCCACTTCAATTCGGCTCTTACTCGCGTCCGCGCGGCGTCTGCAACCATCGGCGAGAAAAATAAGATGGCCGAACGCAGGTGAGTCAGCGCGATGCGCATCCGGTGTAAGGCAACCGGGTCGCCTCCGCAGGTTGCGTCATGGTTCGCCGTCAAATCTGCCAGATAACGGCGTGCTACTATTCGAAATGCGGTGTCGCATGCCATCGCTGCATTCAGTCGCGGGGCAGAATCGCGGCGTTGTTGCGCCCGGTTGACGGGGGCGGCGACTGGATTGCCTGATTTTGGGGACGGTGACATGCTGTTTCCTGATATCGGCCCTGAGCCGCCTCACCAGTAGCAATCCGAGTTCGGCAGTGTTCCAGAATTTGCTCCGGTGTTCCAGATCAGGGCGTCGACTGAACCTTCGCACACGTCTGTTTCTCCCGAAGGGAATCATATCGCGAACGGACCCATGCATACGGCACCGAGTGCGCGTTCCCTTGACCTCAATCAAATGCATGCCGAAGGGATTATCTATTAGTTTGAAGTTCCTGTTGTTTTAATGAAAAGCAACGATAGATGCGCAAGATCACCTGTCGCCTGTGCGCTGGTGCGGCCAAAACAGTCATCGCGCTGCCATCGGGCTGGGTTATGCTGGGTTATGATGCCGCATCGGCCCGCCCGGTCACACGCACGAGCGCGCGCTTCCCAACCCACAGGCCGGCGCGAGCCGGGCAATTGAACCAATGTCAACCTATCGTCTGCAGAATGTGCTTTCGCCCCGTTCGGTCGCGCTGGTCGGGGCCAGTCCGCGGCGAGCATCGGTCGGGCGCGCCATTCTCGAAAATATTCGCAAAGCGGGATTCCAGGGGGAATTCGGGCTCGTGAATCCAAGCTATGCCGAGATCGAAGATGTTCGCAGCGTCGGCAGTTTGAGTGAACTGCCGTTCGTACCTGAACTCGTGGTGATCACGGCGCCGGTGCCGGCCATCGCAGGCTTGGTCGATGAAGCAGGAAGGCTGGGTGCGGCGGGCGCCTTGATTATCACTGCTGGGCTTGGCCATGGTGCGGGGTCGCTTGCTGAGGCGGTCGAACGCGCAGCTCACAAGTATGGAATGAGGTTGATAGGCCCCAATTGTCTTGGCGTCATGATGCCGGGCGCAAGCCTCAATGCCAGCTTTTCCGCGCACATGCCGGGCCCGGGAAGTCTGGCGCTGATCTCCCAGTCCGGCGCCATTGCCGCCGGGATGGTGGATTGGGCGGCGCAGCGTGCGGTGGGCTTTTCCGGAATTGTCTCCATCGGCGACCAACTCGACGTCGATATCGGCGATCTGCTGGATTATTTCGCGATGGACGGCAAGACGAGAGCGATTCTGCTCTATGTCGAAGCGATCAAGGACGCCAGCAAGTTTATGTCCGCGGCGCGCGCCGCCGCCAGGATCAAGCCTGTTGTGGTCGTTAAATCCGGCCGCTTGGCGCAAGGCGCGAAGGCGGCTGCGACCCACACCGGCGCACTGGCCGGGTCGGATGCGGTCTACGATGCTGCGTTCCGTCGCGCCGGCATCTTGCGGGTATCCGATCTGCGCGAGTTGTTCGATTGCGCCGAAACGCTGGGCCGCCTCGAATCGCCGCCGGGCAAGCGGTTGGCGATCCTGACCAATGGCGGCGGCATCGGCGTTCTGGCGGTCGACAGGCTTGTCGATTTGGGAGGAATTCCAGCTACAATCGGCCCTGAGACCAGGCAGAAGCTCGACGCAATATTGCCCCGGACATGGTCCGGCTCGAATCCCGTCGACATCGTTGGCGACGCCGGCCCCGAGCGTTACGCAGCAGCGCTCGAATTGCTGCTGGCCGATGCGAGCAATGACGCCGTCCTGGTCATGAACGTCCAGACCGCGATCGCTTCGGCTAACGACATCGCCGCTACCGTAACCGCAGTGGTCGGCAAGTACCGTGAGAAATATCGCCGCTCGGCCAAGCCGGTGCTCGCGGTCTGGGTCGGAGCGCGCCAGAACATCGGCGACCTCCTGAGCGGCGCCGGGATTCCCAATTACCCTACCGAGGATGACGCGGTGCGCGGCTTCATGCACCTTGTGAAGCATCGCGAGGTCGTGACCGCGCTGGCGCAGGTCCCGCCTGCCATGCCAAGCGAGTTCGCGCCCGATAGCGAGGCCGCTCGCGCAATCGTGGCGGGCGCGCTGACCGATGGCCGCCGGTGGCTCGACCCGGTCGAAGTCAGGCGGCTGCTCGAGGCTTATGACATCGCGATGGTTCCCACGTTTGCAGCCGCCGATGCCGATCAGGCGGTCGCTTACGCTTCGGAGATATTCGCGCAGGGCGCGACCGTGGTGCTCAAGATCATGTCGCGGGACATTGTTCATAAATCCGATGTCGGTGGCGTCGTTCTCAATCTTACCACCCCTGAGGCGGTGCGTGATGCGACGGCCGGCATCCTGTCGCGGGCCAAGGCGCTTCGCCCGGAGGCAAGGATATCCGGCGTCATCGTGCAGGCGATGGTGGTCCGGCTGAAGGCGCGCGAACTCATTCTTGGCTTCGCCGACGATCCAACTTTCGGCACCGTGATCGTGTTCGGCCGAGGCGGTACTGCGGTCGAGATCATCAACGACAAGGCGCTGGCGCTGCCGCCGCTGGACCTGCAACTGGCGCGGGACCTGATCGAGCGCACCCGCGTCTCGAGGCTGTTACGCGCCTATCGGGATGTACCTGCGGTCAAGCCGGATTCCGTTGCGATGGTTTTGGTCAAGTTGGCGCAGATGGCTGCGGATATTCCAGAGATCCGGGAACTGGACATCAATCCCTTGCTGGCTGACGAAGCAGGAGTGCTCGCGGTCGATGCGCGCATCGCCGTCGGGACGGTGGAGCGAAAGTTCAAGGGGTCGGGCCCCGGCAATTTCGCAGTGCGGGCCTATCCGTCGCAATGGGAGCGCCACCTGGAGGTCAAGGACGGCTGGCGGGTCTTCGTGCGCCCGATCCGCCCCGAGGATGAGCCGCTGATCCATGAACTCCTGCGACATGTCACCAGCCATGATCTGCGGCTGCGTTTCTTTGCGCCGATGAAGGAGTTTACCCACGAATTCATCGCCCGGCTAACCCAGCTCGACTATGCCCGCGCGATGGCCTTCGTCGCGGTAGACGAGGCCACTGACGAGTTGCTCGGCGTCGTTCGAATCCATTCGGACTCGATCTATGAGAGCGGCGAATACGCCATTCTCTTGCGCTCCGATCTCAAGGGCAGGGGGCTCGGCTGGGCATTGATGCAGCTGATCATCGAATACGCCAGGTCAGAAGGGCTCAAGGTGATCGCCGGCGACGTCCTCCAGGAGAACACAGTGATGCTGGGGATGTGTCGAAACCTTGGGTTCGAAGTGAAAGCCGATCCTCACGAGCACGGCATTTGCAACGTCAAGCTCAAGCTTTAAGGCGACGAAAACGCAGGCGGCTGGTGCAGGTTCTCGTTTCAGCCGCCAGACTGCAACGGCGCTATTCCAGCGTCTTCAGAAACGACAGCAGATCATTGATCTGGTCTGGCTCGAGCCGGAACTCCGGCATGGTCGGATGGCCGGTGACGATTCCCTCGGCCAGTGCTTCGGCGAGGGACTCTATCGGATAGCGTTTGTGCAAGGTGCGGAACGGCGGCGCGATCTGGAGCGGGCTTGGAGTTACCTGGTCGATCGAATGGCAGCGCGCGCAATTGGTCAGTGCGAACGTCTTGCCACGCTGCTCGGCGGGCGAGGCAGCCAGTGCCGGTGCTGTCAGCATCAGTGTCACGAAGGCTTGACGCAGGGCAAATCGCAGCATGGCGGGCCGATCTTTTCTGTGACGGACATGCCTTGATAGAGCCGCAAAGCCGGCGGTCCTTGATCTGCATCAACCGGTAAATGGAGGATCCATTAAGATGCAGCGGATCGGCAGCTCATTTGGCTGCCGTCGGCCCGCGCTGGAGTAGTGCATGAAGATTTCTCTGGTCGCCGGCGATCCGGCTGGGCAGCCCTGTGCCGATTGCGCGATACGCTGCCTCAGCGTTTGCGCCGCGCTCGACAAGGCCGAACTGCGGGAACTGGTGCATCTGGGGCGCCGTGTCGATTTCCTGTCCTGCGAGACCGTGTTTGGGCAGGAGGAAATGACGACGTCTGTTTACAATCTTCTTGAGGGCGTCATGCGCCTTTACAAGCTGCTGCCCGATGGCCGACGGCAGATCGTTGGCTTTGCCTTGCCCGGCGCCTTCCTGGGGATGGCGATATCAGCGCGTCATGGCTTCTCGGCGGACGCGATCGGCACTGTTGCCGTTTGCCGGTTCTCCAAGACTTCGTTTGCACGCTTCATCGAGGAAAAGCCGCACCTTCTGCGCCGCATCAACGAATTGACCATTCTCGAACTGAGTCGCGCACAGGACCACATGGTCCTCCTCGGCCGTCGCTCGGCGGAAGAGAAAGTCGCGACCTTCCTGCTCAGTTGGCGCGATCGGCTGGCTCAGCTGAGGGGGCCGGAAAATTCGGTGCCGTTGCCAATGAGCCGCCAGGACATTGCGGATTTTCTCGGCCTGACCATTGAAACGGTCAGCCGGACCTTCACCAAGCTGGAACGCGACCGCGTGATCGGAATCCAGCCTGGAAGCGTGTGCTTGCTGGATCCGGCGCGCGCCGAGGCGATGGCCGCGGCCTGACATAGCCGGCCGGCGCGCTCCCCGTACCTTTTGCGAATTTGATCCGCATCAACGTCCGATAGTGTCGACTGGCGATAATGCATCCGTTTTCTAGCGGAGGCCGTCATGTCAATGCTGGTGGTTGCGGGCGTACTGTCGGTATTCGCGGTGTTCGCCGTTGTGCTGATCTGGGGTGATTTTCAAACGCGGTCGGCGCGGCGAGAGACTTACGGAATTCCTCAATGGCGTCGAAATTCCTGAGCATGGCCGCTGCTGCCACGGGGCAGCTGCTGACATGCCGCGGCTTGCAGCGATGAGCATCTGACGGGCGGAGCCGGCCCTTCACCGTTCGCTGACGTCGGCCACGCATCCTGTGGATGCGCTATCTTGGATCCGCTACCACAGGCGATAATTCGCTCCGCCAGAATTGTCACCCAATCACTCCCATCCCAAAAATCCCATCCGGCGCTTTGCTTGCCCGCGCCCCCGTCATGCGCATAATGCCGCTGCAAATGCTTGTTCCGCCATGATCTTTCGCTAATCTGAATCCGGGGTGGATGGAGGAGCCGAGGGTGCGTTGTCAGGTTTGTCAGTCGACCCTGAAAGCCGGCGACGTGTATTGCTCGTCCTGCGGTGCGGTCGTCCCCGAACATCCTCCAGCAGCTCCCGAAGTTCGCGGCCGCATCGCCGGCGAGCGGAAATATCTCACGGTGCTCTGCGCTGATCTGCAGCGCTCGACCGATTTGATCTCGGAGCTGGACCCCGAGGCGGCGATTTCCCGGCTCGAGCCGGCGCTGATTGCGATGCGCACCGCCGTCCGCCGCAATCGCGGGATCGTCAGCAAGGAAGGCGGCGACGGGCTGATCGCGCTTTTCGGCGCCCCGCATGCCGACGACAATCACGCCGTCATGGCCTGTCACGCTGCGGTCGAACTGGTTCGCCGGGTCAGGCTGTTGAACGATCCGGCGCTTCTGGTGCGGGTCGGGGTTCATTCCGGCTATGTCGTCGCCCATGTGATCGAGGCCGACTTCTCCTCGATCTATGAAGCGGGGGGGCCTGCGGTCCATCTGGTCAAGCGGCTCGAAAATGCCGCGCAAGCCGGGCAAATCCTGGTCTCGGAATCCTGCCAGAGCCTGGCCGCAGGCCTGGTGACTTTCAACGCGTTACCCCCGAGGCGGCTGGAGGGGTTTTCCGCGCTTGTTCCCTGCTACGAACTTGTCGAAATCAGCGGGCTTACCCGCTGGCGCGCCCGCTCGACCAAAGGGCTTTCGTCGTTTGTCGGACGCGCCGAGGAGATTTCCCTGCTCGAGCGGGCGGCGCGGGAGGCCGGTTCGTCCGGACAGATCGTTGCGCTGGTGGGTACCGCCGGCATCGGAAAATCCCGAATCGCTCATGAGTTCGTCGGCACGCTGCGGGAGAAGAACTGGCAGGTGCTGGAGGCGGAAGGCAACCCGCTGGAGCAGGCGGTGCCGTATGCATTGCTGAAGAAGCTGCTCCAGAGCGCGCTGCAGGCGGGCAATGCCGGGCCGGCAGATCAACCTGACCTGCCCGAAGGGCCCGCGCCCGCGCATTCCGACCTTTGGCCGGCCGCGCTTTGCTCGGTTCTGGACCAGCCGGTCACCGACAGCCGCTGGAACGATCTCGAACCGCTGTTGCGGCGCCGCGCGATCATCGATGCCGTCCGCGATGCGATCGACAGGGTGATCGCGAAGCGTCCAACCATCCTGCTTCTTGAGGATCTTCACTGGATCGATGGCCAAAGCGAAACCGCGATCGAGGCTCTGATGTCGTTGACGGCAGGCCACCCCCTGCTGGTGCTGCTGACGTGGCGAACTGAAGACACGCCGGGATGGCTGGCCCGGCTGAACGTACGCCGGATCTGGCTGCGGTCGCTCGATGTCTCCTCGGCGAATGCCTTGCTCGACGATCTGCTCGGCACCGGGCCGGATCTCGACGCGCTCAAGACTCGTATCCTTCGCCACACCGGCCAGGTTCCGCTTTTCATCGAGGAAGTGGCGCGGCAACTCCTCAATCGTGGTGTCCTTGACGCCGACGCCGGCCGGTTTGCCGCCAGAACCCCCTGGGAAGCGCTGGAAATTCCGCCCACCGTGCAGGGGGTCATTGCGTCCCGCATCGATCGCCTGCCGAAGGAGGACAAGGCGCTTCTCCAACTCGCTTCCGTCGTCGGACCGCGTATCCCACCCCCCTTGCTGGCGGCAGTGACCGGCATGCCGGCAGCCGAGTTGCAAAGCCGCCTCTGGTCGCTGGAGATTCTGGATTTTCTGGTTGAGTCGCGGTGGCTTGCTGCCCCGGAATACGAATTCGCGCACGATCTCATTCGCGAAGTTGCCTACGATTCGATCCTCCGCCCGCAGCGCGAGGAGCTGCACCGCCGGATTTTGGCCGCGCTGGAGGCCAATGCGCGGGGTCACCAAGAGGAGGCCGCGGAGGCTTTATGCCGCCATGCCGTCAAAGCGCAGGACTGGGCGAAAGCGGACCAGTACGGATACATGGCGGCTAAGAAGGCCTTGGCCAGATCCGCATTCCGCGATGCAACAGAATACTTCCAGATAGCGATGGACGCGGTCGACAAGCAACCGGCCTCGACGGCGCGCGAGCAGCGGGCGATCGATTTGCGCATCGAGGCTAGGCTTGCATTTGCTCCGCTTGGAAGCATGGAACAATGGTTTTCTCTTTGCCGCGATGCGGAAGCGCGTTCCGAGAAAATCAGGGATGAACAGCGGCGACTAGCGTCGATTGTCGCCAAGGCAGTAGCACTGAATTTCTACGGGGCGCCCGTTGAAGCTATCACGGCCTCCGAACAGGCTGTCGCGCTGGCCCACAGCTTGGCTGCCACCGCTTGGCTCGGCTATGCCGAATATGTGCTCGGTCAGGCATATTTCATCTCCGGTCGATATCGGGACGCAGAGCTGCTTCTAAACCGGGCCAGTATGCGGCTGGCCGGCGCACCGGAAAACGTTCCACCGGGAACGACGGGCTCGAGCCTTCTCGTGCTTTGTCATATGATGAAAGCTCTCGTCTATGTGTCGACTGGCGAGTACGACAATTCCGAGCAAAGCTCCCAGCTGGCAAGCGAACTCGCCAAGAGCAACGACCGACCCTACGACATCATCGCCGCCCTTTATGGGCGCGGCCTTGTTCAACTGGGCCACGGCAATCTTGAGGAAGCGGAAAGAGCGCTAGATGAAGCTGCGTTGCTCTCGCGCGAGAGCGAGGTCCGCCTGTTCTTGCCCCTAGTGCTATGCGCGCTCGGGAATCTCCATTTGCAGAAAGGAAACGCCGCCGAAGCCAAAGAAATTCTGTTGAAAGCAAAGGAGGAGGCCGAGGCGCTCGGCCACGCGAGTAGCACGATGCTGGCACCGGTCTATCTCGCTTCGGCCTACGCACAACAAGGCGAGATCTCTCGCGGACTGGAAATCGCGCAGGCCTGCCAGGCGGGAGCAAAGCAAAAAGGCTATCACGGGATTGAAGCGTTGGCCGCTTTTGCCCAAGCTCTCATCTCTGCTCTTCAAGGTGCCCCTGCCGCGGCGGAAACCATGGCCCAACTTGAGCGAGCGATCGAACTGGCAAGCCGGCTTGAAAGCAGGCCTTTGCTGGGGATGGCGAGGGGTACGCTAGCCCGCCTGCTGGTGGCTTCGGGCAGGAAGTCCGAAGCACAGGATGAACTCGCCCAAGCCATCGAGTTGTTCGATAAGTCGAAAATGACTATGCAGATGGAACGTGCTAAGGCAGCTCTCTCCAAGTTATCGGAATTATGACATATTGTAGCCACGGCATATTCAGCCGCGTTACCATGGGAGTGAATGATGGCCTTTGCACCTTATAGCGGAACATTTGAACAAATCATCAATCAGATGCTTGGCCCTGGGAATATCGCTTTGGCGGCCAGCAAGTTTGCGGAGCTGGAAAAGGAGCACGGCCCCTATAGTTTTGGAAAATTCATCAAATATTTTCTGCCAAAGCCGGAGGACTTTAAGGATTGGGAGAAGGACTCCGGCAAAATCTCCGAGCCGGTGCGCCGCCGCCTCACCGAGATCGTTTCGGCCAATCTGAAATCCGCTTCCCCACTGCCGATGTTACTGAAAGTC